>DATAVF010000180.1:0-23548 GCA_036267835.1 Caulobacteraceae bacterium
CTGGCGCCGATGCCGGGCGAACTGGCGCGGGCGATCGCGGCGCTGCAGCCCAGCCAAGAGCTACAACTGTACGCCACCGCCCTCGCCGCTGGCCTCTCGCCCGACCTGCCGCTCATGGCGCGCGACGGCGGCTTCGTCGGCTCCGGCGTGCGGCCAGAGCTCGACGAGGCGCGGGCGCTGCAAGGCGACAGCCGGCAGGTGGTCGCGGCCCTGGAAGCGCGGCTGCAGGCCGAGAGCGGCGTGCCGCTGAAGGTCCGCCACAACGCGGTGCTCGGCTACTTCCTGGAGACCAGCGCGCTGAAGGCCGAGCCGCTGCTCAAAGCCCCGCTCTCGGCGCTGTTCATCCATCGCCAGACCCTGGCCAACCAGGTGCGCTTCACCACCGTGGAGCTGGCCGACCTCGACACCCGCATCGCCCGCGCCGGCGACCGGGCGCTGGCCATGGAGCTGGAAACCTTCGAGGCCTGGCGCGCCGGCGCCGAGGGGCTTGCCCGCCCGATCCAGGCCGCCGCCGAGGCGCTGGCGGCGCTCGATGTGGCCGCGGGCCTGGCCGAATGGGCCGAGGAAACCGGCGCCGCCCGCCCGGTGATCGACCGCTCCACCGCCTTCGAGGCCGAAGCTGCGCGCCATCCGGTGGTCGAGGCCGCGGTGCGCCGCGCCGGCGATCCCTTCACGCCCAACGACTGCCGCCTTGATGCGGCGGGCGAGGCAGGCGCCCGGCTTTCGATCGTCACCGGCCCCAACATGGCCGGCAAGTCGACCTTCCTGCGCCAGAATGCGCTCTTGGCCATCCTCGCCCAGTCCGGCTCGTTCGTGCCGGCCAAGGCGCTCAGGCTCGGCATTGTCGACCGGCTGTTCAGCCGCGTCGGGGCCGGGGATGACCTGGCGCGCGGCCGCTCGACCTTCATGGCCGAGATGGTGGAGACGGCGGCCATCCTCACCCAGGCGACACCCCGCTCGCTGGTGATCCTCGACGAGATCGGCCGTGGCACAGCCACCTACGACGGCCTCGCCATCGCCTGGGCCTGCGCCGAAGCCCTGCACGACGTGAACCGCTGCCGCGCGCTCTTCGCCACCCACTACCACGAGCTGGCGACGCTCGAGCAGCGCCTCGCCCACGTCTCCAACCTGTCGCTGCGGGCCAAGGAGTGGAACGGCGACCTGGTCTTCCTGCACGAGGCCGGCCCCGGCCCGGCCGACCGCTCCTACGGCGTGCAAGTGGCCAAGCTCGCCGGCGTGCCCCCCGCCGTGGTGGCGCGGGCGCGCCAGGTGCTCGACCGGCTGGAGAGCGAGGGCGTGGCGCACCAGGACCTGGCCGAGCTGCCCCTCTTCGCCGCCGTCGCCGCGCCGGCCGCGCCCGCCTACGCGGGCCCAAGCCCCGTTGACGCCCAGTTGGCCGCGCTCGATATCGACGGCATGAGCCCGCGCGAAGCCATGGACGCCCTCTACCGGCTGAAAACTCTGGCGGCCGGCCGATGACCACCTTGATCCTGGTCCGCCACGCCCAGAGCGCACCCAGCCCGGACCTGCCCGAGCCAGTCTTCCCGCTCTCGGAGAAGGGCCGCCAGCAGGCCATCGACCTGGCGCCAGTGCTGGCCGAGCTGGGCGTGGACGCGCTTGGCGCCAGCCCCTACCAGCGCGCCATCGACACCTTGCAGCCCTATGCCGACGCGACGGGGCTGCCGATCGCGATCGATCCGGACCTGCGCGAGTGTTCGCTGGGCGGCTGGCTCACCGAGGTCTCCGACGTTGAGGCCGCGATCCGGCGCATGCACGCCGAGCCTGACTACTGCCTCGAGGGCGGCGAAACCTCGCGGTCCACCCGGGCGCGCTTCTTGGCGGCGCTGGGCCGCCTGGTCGGCGCCCACCCCGGCCGCACCCTCGCGGTCGCCTCGCACGGGGCGATCCTGTCGCACTTCATCGCACCCCGCGCGCCCGGCCCGCTGCCGGACCTGTTCTGGCGGCAGATCCGCAACCCGCACCTCTTCGTCTTCGACGTCTCGGCGGGCGGTGACTACGTCTGGCGGGGCGAGCGCACCCTCGACGGTGGGCCCGGAATCACCGCCGCCGCCTGAGCCGGGCGCCTGCGGCCTCGCGTCATCCGGCATTTTGACGCGCACGAATATTTAAGTTGATCGCCGCATTCTGGCCGCAAAGCGATCAGGTCGGGGACACGCAGAGGATGAGCAGGCGGCCCAAGCAAGGGGCTGGCGAAGAGCGCGCCCGTCAGCGCGCCATCCGCTCTGTCGACCTCGAACAGGCGCGGCCGGTGTTCGACCGGATCGCCCGCACCGCTCAGCGCCTTTCCGGCGCGCCCATCGCCCACGTCAGCATCCTGGGCAGCGAGCAGGTCTGGATCGCCGGGGTTTCCGAGGCCGCCATGGCGCCGGTCTCGCGCGAGGATTCGTTCGTCAAGTACGCCGTCGACAGCGCCTCGGTGTTCTGGGTCGAGGACCTGGCCGCCGACCCGCGCTTCGACGCCAACCCGTTCGTGTACGGCGACCCGGCGCTGCGGTGCTACGCCTGCGCCCCGGTCACCCTGACCAACGGCAGCCGCATCGGCGCGGTCTCGATCATCTACCGCGAGCCGCACGCCTACGACGCCGGCCTCGCCGCGGCGCTGGAGGACCTCGCGGCCCTGGTCGCCCAGGAGTGGGAGCGCAACCGGGCGCTGAAGGCGCTGGCCGCGAGCGAAGCCAAGGCGCGGGCCGCGAGCACCGTGCTGGAGCGGGTGATCGACGGCGCGCCAGTGGCGATGCTGATGACCGACCGCAACCTGGCGGTGCTGCAGGCCAGCCAGAAGTGGCGACGCGACATGGGCGCGGGCGATGCGAACGTCGTCGGCCAGCGGCTCTACGATTTCTTCCCTTATGCCAGGGAGCGCTGGAGCAAGGCGTTCGCCGCGGCGCTGAAGGGTCAGGTGATCCGCGCCGGCCGCGCCCGGCTGGTGCTGCCGAACGGGACCCAGCCCTGGGTCCGCGCCGAGATCACGCCGTGGCGCAACCTCAGCGGCCGCGTCGGCGGCCTCTTGATCATGACCTACGACATCACCGACATGGTCGAGGCGCTGGAGCGCACCCGCCGCTCTGAACAGAGCCTGAAGCTGGCGCTGGAGATCGGCGAACTCTCGATGTGGGAGCTGGATCACCAGGACCGCCGCCTGAACAGCGCCGGCCGCCAGGTGATGCGCGATGTGATCGACGCGCGCGGCTACGACGACCTGGAGCGCAACATCTGGCACGGCGTGCACCCGGCCGACCTGCCCGCGGCGCAGGCCGAGTGGGACCGCTACGAGCAGGACGGCACACCCTTCCGCGCCGTCTTCCGCATGCTGCAGCCCGACGGGCCGCACGTATGGGTGCAGTCGGCCACCGAGCAGGTGCGCGGCGAGGACGGGCAGATCGAGCGCACCGTCGGCGTGCTGCGCAACATCGACAAGCAGAAGCGCTCCGAGATCGCCCTGGCCAGGGCCCGCGACGCCGCCGAGGCGGCCAACCGCGCCAAGAGCGAGTTCCTGGCCAACATGAGCCACGAGATCCGCACGCCGCTCAACGGCGTCATGGGCGTGGCGAGCGCGCTTTCGCGCACCCCGCTCGGCCCCAACCAGCGCGAGATGGTGGGGCTGATCGAAAGCTCGGCGCAGACGCTGGAATCACTGCTCTCGGACGTACTCGACCTGGCGCGGGTCGAGTCCGGGCGCCTGGTGCTGGCCAACGAGCCCTTCGACCTGCGCCGCTGCCTGGCCGACGTCGGCGCCCTCTTCCAGCCTAGCGCCGAAGCCAAGAGCCTCGACCTGATCGTCGAACCCGCCCCCGACCTCGAGGGCGCCTTCCTGGGCGACGCCGCGCGCATCCGCCAGGTGCTCTCCAACCTCGTCGCCAACGCGGTGAAGTTCACGCCCGCCGGCCAGGTGCGGATCGGCGCCTCGGCCCTGCGCACGCCGCAAGGCGTCGATGCGCGCATCTGGGTCAGGGACACCGGCATCGGCTTCGATGCGGAGACCAAGAGCCGGCTCTTCGGCCGCTTCGAGCAAGCCGACGGCTCGATCACCCGCCGCTACGGCGGCACCGGGCTGGGGCTCGCCATTTCGCGCTCGCTGGCCGAGCGCATGGGCGGCGCGCTCGACGCGGACGCGACGCCCGGCCAGGGCGCGACCTTCACCCTTTCGCTGCCGCTGGCGCGCTCGGCGGAGCCCGCCATGACCGCGCCGCTGCCCGAGGCCGCCTGCGAGACCCCCGGCGGCGCCAAGGCCCCGCTCAGGGTGCTGCTGGCCGAGGACCATCCGACCAACCGGCGCGTGGTGCAGCTGATCCTCGAGTCGGCCGGGGTCGATCTGACCTGTGTCGAGGACGGTGCGCAGGCGGTGGACGCCTGGAGCCGCGGCGACTTCGACCTCGTGCTGATGGACATGCAGATGCCGGTGATGGACGGGTTGACCGCCATGCGCCGCATCCGCGGCGAGGAGGCCGCGCGCGGCCTGCGGCGCACCCAGATCTTCGCCCTGACCGCCAACGCCATGCCCGAGCATCCCGACGCGTCGCGCGCCGCCGGGGCCGATGGCCACCTGACCAAGCCGATCTCGGCCGACTCGCTCTTCCGCACGGTGGAGGACGCGCTGCGCTGCCGCGCCGCGGCGCGCGTCCCGCGTCAGGCCGAAGCCGTATCCGCCTAGAGGAGCGCTTAACCTTGTGCCGGTAAAACGGCGCTTCGTTCGACCAGGGACGTCCGGACCAACCCCTTGCAACGCCACCCGCCGAAACCCTTTCCGATCAAGTGGGTCCCCTTCGAGCGCTTCGTTCGGGACACGCGCGCCAATGTGGCGATCACCTTCGCGCTGGTGGGGGTGATTCTGATCCTCGTGGTGTTCATGGCGGTGGACATCAGCAACGCCTTCGCGGCCAAGAACGCCCTGCAGGACGCGACCGACGCCGCCGCCCTGGCGGTGGCCACCGACGTCGCCAAGAACCCCGACGAGACCGAGGCCCAGCTCAAGGTCGTCGCCAACGCCATGCTGAAGGCCGACTTCCAGAAGGGCGCGCCGAAGCTGACCAGCTTCCACGTCTGCGCCGCGGTGCAGAACGATTGCGCCGGCCCGTCCGGCAAGCTGCCGATGAACACCGTCTCGCTGACCACCGACGCCAACGTCACCTGCCTGCTCTTCGGCCTTTCATCGCTCTGCGGCTCGCAGGGCGCGATGATCCCGGTCAGCGCCACCACCACGACGTCGATCAACTTCGGCGTCACCATGCAGCTGAACATCCTGATGGACTCGTCGGCCTCGATGATCGTCGGCGCGACCAGCCAGGATGTGACCACCATCTCCAACTGGGTCAGCAACAACTGGGCGATGGTGAAGCCGGGCGATCCGCCGCCTTACACCGGCGGCGACAACCCGCCCTGCGCCTTCGCCTGCCACGACGTCGGCGGCGCGACCCAGCCCTCCGACATCGCCACGGGCCTCACCAATGCCCACACCGCCGGCGCCACCACCCGCTTCGACGTGATGATCACGGCCGCCCAGGGGCTGATCAGCCACCTGCAGACCGAGTCGCAGGCCTCCAACTCGCGGGCGCAGAACACCATGGTGTTCAACATCATGAGCTTCGACACGGCGCTGCACACCTACGGCACGGCGAACACCGACTTCACCGGCGCGCTCAGCGCCATCGGCAAGGTGAGCCCCGGGCTCGACACCTGGATGGCCACCGCGATGGGCCAGGTGATCACCCAGGTGGGGGCCAACGGCAACGGCACGTCGACGGCCTCGCCCTACAAGTTCGTGATCCTGGTGACCGACGGCCTGCAGTCGGACCGCAGCAACAACTGGACCTGCACCAGCTGGTTCAACGACACGGCCTGGAACTACAACCCGACCTGCACCGGCGGCTATGCCACCTCGATCAACGCCGGCCAGTGCGCGCAGCTGAAGGCCAACGGCGTCATCCTGGCGGTGCTGGAAACCCCCTACGTGCCGCTGACCGGCCAGGACCCCAACGTGCAGCCGTACGAAAAGACCGTGCGCCACGTGATCTTCCCGAACGGCCCGGGCACGCCCAGCACCATCAGCCAGGCGCTCTCGACCTGCGCCTCGCCCGGCTACTACTTCCAGGCCGCCAACTCGTCGGACATCGCCACCGGCTTCGCCACTCTCGCCGACAAGTTCGTCAACGACACGACGCGGATCGTGAACTGATCTCTGCAGCTCCCCCCGAAGGGGAGGCTAACGACGATGAACGCCCGCTGAACCCGCCCCTCAGGCAAGGCTCAGCTCTGCTGGCGCATCCTTCGCCGCGTGATCCACCACTGGGGTGGAGGCGAGCAACGAAGGACGTGAGTGAGATGCGTGTCGATTGGGTGCTGCTGGACCAAGCTGCGCAGGCCCAGGTGCAGGTGGGCGACGTGGTGAGCGTCGAGGCGGGCGGCGCGCCGACTTTGCGGGTCTTGAAGCTGGCCGATGGCCGCGCCTGGCTGCGCGACGAGATCGGCGGCATGGATTGCGTGGCCTCGCTCAGCGCCTTCCACTGGAAGGCCAGCGCGCCGCACTGGTAGCGCGCTATGGCGACTGCGAGGCCAGTTCGGAGACCCGGGCTGGCCTCCCGTCCATGAACCTGTACCCGGCCTCGAACGAAACGGGCTGGACCAGCCGCACGCTGTCGCCATGCTTGAGGATCACCGCGCCTGCCAGGAAGAGCTGCGGCGAGGCGGCTGGCCCGAGAAAGCTGCCCGATCCAGGCACATAGACGGCGCGGCAGACCTGATCGGCGCGGCGGCGATAGAGACCAATCCCCTGTTCCACCGCGCCTGGCTCCGGCGCCATGGCCACGGTCACATAGGCCCGAGTGCTGGCGTAGGACGCGCGGATGCCGAGCTCACCGACCGCGAAGGCGATGATCGCCTTGAGTTCGGCGACGTCCAGCTTGCCGGCTTCAGCTATGCGCTGGCGCAGGGCCGCTGCCGTCGCCGGGGTCATTGGCGAGAACAATATCACCCCCGTGCCGTCGCCGGGCGCGACCTCCCAGGATTGGTCGTCGGGATCGAGGAAGACGATCCCGCGCCCCTCGATCGTGCGCCCGTCGCGATCGACCAGCGGCGCGCCGTCCGGCGCCAGCAGCGGCTCGCCGCCGCCCGCCAGCACCGGCACGGGCAGCACGAAACGGAAGGCGTCGGAGATCACCGCGGTGCTCGCGCCCTCGCTGAAGTCGATCTGGCTGGCGGTGAGGACACGCATCCCTAGCTGATGCACTCCGCGCCGCCGTCGCGCCGCACGGTCCCCTCGCCGGCGTCGATGCGGCCGGAGCGGCGGCGCACATAGGGGCCGGGGTCGACCGCCTGCCACTTCAGCGGGCTGGGCAGGATGGCGATCAGCCGCGCGGCCTGGAAGGCGTTCACGTCCTTGGCGCTGACGTGGAAATAGTGCTCGGCGGCGGCCTCGACGCCATAGACGCCGGGGCCCATCTCCACCGTGTTGAGATAGACCTCCATGATCCGCCGCTTGCCCCAGATGGTCTCGATCAGCACGGTGAAATAGGCCTCGAAGCCCTTGCGGACCCACGAGCGGTCCGGCCACAGGAAGACGTTCTTGGCCGTCTGCTGACTGATGGTCGAGCCGCCACGGATGTGGCTGGGATCATGGTCGTCGTGCTGAAGCGCCTTGTCGATGGCGGTGAAGTCGAAGCCGTGGTGCTCGCAGAAGCGCGCATCTTCCGCGGCGATCGCCGCTCTGGGCAACGCAGGCGACATGTCGGCGAGCGGGCGCCACTGGTGGTCCAGCCCCTGGCCGGCGGCCATGCGCTCGACCATCAGGATGGTCAGCGGCGGCGGCACGAAGCGGTAGACTGCCACCGCCGCCACCGGGGCCACGACCAGCACCAGCAGCAGCGCCAGGAAGAGATTGCGCAGCAACCGGCCCCAGCGGAAGCCGCGGGGCCGCGCGGGGCCCTTGGCCATGTTCGTCCTTCGCCGTCACGCCCCTTCGGTGCTAGCGATGCGTCGCGCCGGCCATCGGCGTCAAGCCGGGAGGGTGAGGATGGATGTCGCAGAGGCGGTGCGCCGCCGGTATTCCACCCGCGCGTTCAAGCCTGACCCGGTGCCGGGCGACGTGGTCCGCGCCCTGTTGGAGGCCGCCGGCCGAGCGCCCTCTGGCGGCAATCTGCAGCCCTGGCGCGTGCACGCCCTGGCCGGCGCGCCGCTGGCCGAGTTCAAGGCGCTGGTCGCCACGACGCCGATGGAAGAGCCGGAGTACGACGTCTACCCGGCCAACCTCTGGGAGCCGATGCGCAGCCGCCGCTACATCTGCGGCGAGGATCTCTACGCCTCGATCGGCGTCGGCCGCGACGACCGGCCGGGCCGCTTCCGCCAGCTGGCCAAGAACACCGACTTCTTCGGCGCGCCGGTCGGCCTGTTCTTCTGCCTCGACCGCAAGGTCGGTCCGCCGCAGTGGTCCGACGTCGGCATGTTCATGCAGACCTTCATGCTGCTGGCGGTGGAACAGGGCCTCGACACCTGCGCCCAGGAATACTGGGCCCGCTATCCGAAGACGGTGGCCAGGTTCGTCGGCCTGCCCGACGACCACATGCTGTTCTCCGGCATGGCCCTCGGCTACGCCGACGGAACCGCCCCGATCAATGGCTGGCGCACCCGGCGCGATGATCTCGAGGTGTGGTGCGATCTGCGCGGGTTCGACTAGGCAGCGGCCGCTGCCCGGTCTCAGAGCCCCGCCCGCTGTGTCCACCCGTCATGGCCTCTCGATCCGCGCCGCCGACAGCGGCGATGTGGACGGACTGGCCGAGCTGGTCAGGGCGGCGGGCGTGGCTATCGCCCGCGATCGGCTGGCGGCGCGTCTCGGCGCCGTTCTGGATCAGCCAGGCGCAGTGTTCGTCGCCGACGAATGGGGGCCACCCAGCGCGGTCATCGTTGCGCATTGGCATGCCGTGCTGACGGCCGACCTCAAGGTGGGGTGGATCTCCGCCCTGCTCGTCGACCCGGCGCGGCGCCGCAGCGGGATCGCCCGCCTGCTGCTCAAGGCCGCCTCGCAGGCCGCGCGCTCGGCCGGATGCGGCGAGCTGGTCCTGGACTTTGCGGGCGAAGCGGACGGCTTGCGCGCCTTCGGTCTCGCCACCGGGTTCGCGGAAGCCGGCGCGATTCTGCGGCGCCCGCTGCGCAAGCGCTCCGGCGGCGAGCGCTAACCCAGGCCAGCCGGGAACGCGGCCACGCCGGCGCCGCCCGCTTCGTCGCCCCAGGCGATCACGCCGCCGGCCAGCGTCAGGGCCGTGATCGGCGGGCCGGTTTCCAGGCGCACGTCGGCGCGCTCGCCACTCGCGACATTGCAGGCCCAGACGCGGCCGTCGCCCAGGCCGGCGACCAGCCGCTGTCCATCCGGATCGCCGGCGACGCGGGTGACGAGCGCGCCGGCTTCGTCGTAGCCGATCTCCATGGCCTGCTTGCCCATCGGCCCGTCGGCGCCGGCGAAGGGCCAGATCACCACGCCGGGCGCGCCGGCGGTGGCCAGCATCCGGCCGCCGCCGAGGAAGACCAGGCTGCGCACCTTGGCCGGGTAGCCGCCCATGCGCAGGTCCTTGGCGTCGGAGAGCCGCCAGCCGTGCAGGGAGTTCTCCTGCATCGCCGACATCAGGAAACGCCCGTCCGGGCTGAAAGCCACCCCGATGTGCGAGCCGGCCCAGCGCAGGAACACCGGCTGCTGCTCGGCGATGCGCGCATACCAGAGCGCCGCGCCGCCATAGGTGGCCACGGCCAGGCGCCGGGCGCGGGCGTCCAGCGCCACGTCGGCGACCGAGCGCTCGTGGGTGAAGCTGCGCACATAAGCCGGGTCGGCCGCATCGATCACCCGCGCCTCGCGGCCCGCCCCGAAGGCGACGAGGCTGACGCCCGGCGCGGCGGCGACGCTCTCGATCCAGCGCCCGGGCGCCTCGGCCAGCACCTGGATCCCGTCCGGCCGCGACCAGACCAGGCGCCCATCATCGCCGCCGGTGATCACGCCGGCCTGGGTCGGATGCCGAATCGCCGCCAGCACCGCGCCGTCGTGAGCCTGCTGCGCCGCGCCGCTGACCCAGCGCACCTGGCCGTCGCCGAGGGCGAAGACCGCCTCGCCGCCCTTCTCGATCAGGGCCGCGGTCACATAGGCGTCGAACTCATAGCTCATGGCCCGCGCCATAGCCGGCCCTTGTCCGCCTAACAACGGAATCTGGGCAGCGGACTTTACATCGGCAAAGTTCCGGGCAATGGGTTGGCCGACCAGACGGGCTGAAGGCTCGCTAGGGCAGGGAGTGATCTATGGCGGCGAAGCTTTCCGGGGGCGGCAAGAAGAAGTTCGACCTCGGGCAGAACAGCGACATCAACGTGACGCCCTTCGTGGACGTGATGCTGGTGCTGCTCATCATCTTCATGGTCACCGCGCCGCTCGCCACCGTGTCGCTGAAGATCGACATCCCGCCGGCCCAGGCGCCGACGTCGCCGACCAAGCCCCCGACCTATCTGTCGATCGACCAGAACGGGCAGATCAGCGTCTCCTTCGCCACCGGCCCGAACGCGACCGACATGCGCCCCGCCACGCTCGACAACATGGCCGGCCTGATCGCCCAGTCGCTGGGCGTGCCCAACCCGACCAGCCAGCAGGTGTTCATCCGCGCCGACCAGCACGTGAAGTACGGCATCTTCATGGGCGTGGTGAACCGGCTGCAGATGGACGGCTACTACAAGATCGGCCTGATTTCCGAAGAAGTGCAGAGCTAGGAGCGCGCCGGGCCGGGAGTTCTTCCCGACCTTCGCCGCCAGCTTTCCCAACGCGTCGATAGCGCTTTACGGCGGCCCGATCCGGGCAAAGCTTCCCCGTGACCGGCCCTACCGGCCGGCTTCGCAAGGGAGGTTGGAATGGCGGCCGCGCTCGCCGGCGCCGGGGCAAACCGGCGCTTTGCTCTCGGACAGAACCACGACATCAATGTCACGCCCTTCGTCGACGTGATGCTGGTGCTGCTGATCATCTTCATGGTCACCGCGCCGCTGGCGACGACGTCGATCAGGGTCGACCTGCCGCCGGTGATCGGCCAGCACGACCCTTCGCGGCCGGTCAACGTCTCGATCACCGAGGACGGCCACGTCTTCGTCTCCGGCCCGCGCGGCGAGCTGCCGGTGACGCTGAGCGACCTGGCCGGCGGCATCGCCAGCGTGCTGGGCGCGCAGCCATCGCCGGACCTGAAGGTCTTCGTCCGCGCCGACAAGCACGTGCGCTACGGCGCCTTCATGTCGGTGATGAACCGCCTGCAGGACGACGGCTTCTACAAGGTCGGCCTGGTGGGCGAGGATCGGGGGTAGCCCTCAGGCCTTCGCGCAGGCCCGGAAGCCCGCTCGCAGCAGGTCTTCGTCGAGGTTGCGGCCGATGAAGACCATGCGGCTGGAGCGATCGTCGCCGGGCCGCCACTCGCCCTGGAAGTCGCCTTCCAGGATCATGTGCACTGCCTGGAAGACCAGGCGGCGGTCGTCGCCCTTGACGTTGAGGATGCCCTTGGCGCGCAGGATGTCCGGCCCCTGGCGCGCCAGCAGGTCGTTCAGCCAGTTGGTAACGCGCTGCGGGTCGACCGGCTCGTCCATGCGCAGCGAGACGCCCTTGATGTCGTCGTCGTGCACATGATCGTGGTGGTCGTGCCCGTGGTGGTCGTGTCCGTGATGGTCGTGGTCGTCGTCATCGCAGTCCTCGTCGTGCACGTGGCCCGGCTCGCCGTGCGCGGGGTTGAGGAACTCCGGCTCCAGCTCGAGGATGCGGCCTAAGTCGAAGCCGCCGCGGCCGAGGATGGCGTCGAGGGGCACGTTGGAGCGCTGGGCCCGGTGGATCGGGGCCAGCGGGTTCAGCCGGCGCAGCCGCGCCTCGATCCCCTTCAGTTCGGCCTCGGACACGAGGTCGGTCTTGTTGAGCACGATCTGGTCGGCGAAGGCGATCTGCTCGCGCGCCTCGCGGCTGTCATTGAGGCGCAGGTCGATGTGCTTGGCGTCGACCACGGTGGTCACCGAGTCGAGCTTGGCCTTGGCGCGCACCTCCTCGTCGACGAAAAAGGTCTGCGCCACCGGACCGGGGTCGGCGAGGCCCGTGGTCTCGATGATGATGCCGTCGAAGCCGCCGCCGGAGCGCGTCTGGCGCTTCATCAGCCCCTGCACCACCCGGATCAGGTCGCCGCGCACCGTGCAGCAGACGCAGCCGTTGTTCATCTCGAACACCTCTTCGTCGGCGCCGACGACGAGGTCGTTATCGATCCCGATCTCCCCGAACTCGTTGACGATCACGGCGTATTTCTTGCCGTGCTCCTCCGAGAGGATGCGATTGAGCAGCGTGGTCTTCCCCGCGCCAAGGTAGCCGGTGAGGACGGTGACGGGTGTCTGGGTCATGCGCGTCTATTAAGGTACTGGAAGCCGGAGTTCCAAGGGGACGGCGTCGCGGACTTTGACGGAGGCTTGGGGGCAAAAAAACATTGGAACACAAAGAGCACGAAGGAAGCCAAGAGCACGAAGGGCGCAAAGGGATTTCGCGCGACCTGGAGAGGTCCGCTCGGATCATCGTCGATGCCGGTCTACAGGTCCATCGAGCCCTCGGGCCCGGCTTGGTTGAGTCGGTCTACGAACATTGCTTCGCCTACGAACTCGAACGACGCGGGCTCTCTGTTCGGCGGCAGGTACCGCTCCCTGTCACCTATGCGGGCGTCACGCTGGACGCGGCGCATCGGTTGGATATCGTGGTCGAAAACTCGATCGTCATCGAGATCAAAGCAGTCGAGGCGCTTACGCGCCTCCACGAGGCGCAGCTTCTGACTTACCTAAGACTATCAAATATGCGTCTGGGATTCCTGATGAATTTCAACGTACCGCTGTTCAAGAACGGGCTGAAACGCCTCGTGCACTAGCTTCGTGTCCTTCGCATCCTTCGTGCTCTTCGTGTTAGAAAGACGGCCTCACCACCACCGTCAAACCTCAGGCAAACCTGCGCCGCCCGCGTTGACTTCGGGAGGGTCGTCGTTATAAAGCGCCTCCCTTCGCCCGCGGGCTATCTCGCGGGCGCAATTCATTCTGCCAGGACGAGACGCGATGTACGCGGTGATCAAGACCGGCGGCAAGCAGTACCGGGTCAGCCCCGGGGACGTGCTGGTCGTCGAAAAGCTGGCCGGCGAGCCCGGCGAGGCTGTCGCTTTCGACCAGGTGCTGATGGTCGGCGAAGGCGAGGCGGTCACGGTCGGCGCGCCGGTCGTCGAAGGCGCATCGGTGAGCGCGACGCTGATCGAGACGCGCAAGGGCGACAAGGTCAAGATCTTCAAGAAGACCCGCCGCCAGGGCTATCGCCGCACCCGCGGCCACCGCCAGGTGGAAAGCGTGCTGCGCGTCACCGCCATGGCCGGCGGCGGCCTCGAAGCGGCCTGGGACGGTGAAGTCGATCTGACCCCGCTTTCGGTGCTGCGCCTGCGCGCCCGCAACCTCGCCGCCCGCGAAGCTTCCGACCTGACGCCGGAAGACGTCGAGGTCGAGACGGTCGTCGAGCCGGTCGGCAAGGGCAAGGCCGCGCGCCTGAAGGCCAAGGTGGTTGAAGTCGCCGAGCCCACCGAAGCGGACGACGCCGTCGCCGCGGCTGTCGCGGAGACCGCCGCCGCCGAAGCCAAGCCCGCGAAGGCCAAGAAGGCCGCGTCGCCCAAGCAGGCGACGGCCAAGGCGCCCGGGTCGAAGGAAGCGCGCGCCGCCGCGCCGAAGCAGAACAAGTCGCAGGCCAAGGCCCCCGTCCGCCGCTCCGCCCCGCGCGGCAAGGGCTGACGCGTTAGAGTTCGAGGAGACACCCCATGGCACACAAGAAATCAGGCGGCTCCTCGCGCAACGGGCGCGACTCGGCTGGCCAGCGCCTCGGCGTGAAGAAGTTCGGCGGTGAAGCGGTGCTCGCCGGCAATATCCTGGTGCGCCAGCGGGGCGCGAAGTTCTGGCCGGGCGACAACGTCGGCATGGGCAAGGACCACACCCTCTTCGCAAAGGCGACCGGGCACGTGAAGTTCCTGACCAAGAAAAACGACCGAACCTACGTGGCGGTAGCCCCCGCCACTGAAGCAGCCGAATAGGCGATCCGATCAGGTTCCCGGATCGCCCGACAAAGAGCGATCCGGACGCGTAAGCGATGAGGCGGGATGGTCCGGACGCCGGACCCCCGCCTTTCTGTTTTCGTGCCTGGGGAGGCGCCGATGTTGGACGAGATCCGGACCAGGCCCAGCCTGGAGACCGCCCGCCTGGCGCTGCGACCCTGGCGCGCGGCTGACGCGCCGCGCCTGGCCGAACTTGCCAACGATCTCGACGTCACCCGCATGACCGGCGGCATGCCGAACCCCTATGGGCTGGCGGACGCGCAGGCGTTCCTGGCGCGCCGGGACACGGATGATTTCGAGCCCGAGCCACACTTCGCCATCGAGGTGGTGGGCGAAGGGCTCGCCGGCGGCATCGGTTTCTACGCCCTCGGCGGCCTCGGCCCCGAGGTCGGCTACTGGCTCGGCAAGCCGTTCTGGGGCCGCGGCTATGCGACCGAGGCGCTGAAGCGGGTGATGCGCTGGACGCGCGAGGACTGGCGCGTGCGCTGCGTGGTCGCGGGGCATTTCGCCGACAACCCGGCCTCGGGCGTGGTGCTGGTCAAGGCCGGCTTCCTCTACACCGGCGAGGTGACGCTGAGCCCCAGCCGGGCCCGCGGCGAAGACGCGCCCAGCCGCCGGATGGTCTGGCTGGCGTGAGTCGGGCTAGGTTTCGGCAATGGACGACATCGCCGATCCCTTCAGCTTCGACGCCACGATCATCTATTGGCGCGGCCCGTCGCCCTTCTTCTACGCGCCCCTGCCGGCGCCGGACGCCGCGCGTGTCCGGCGGGTGGCGCGCTATGTGACCTACGGCTGGGGCGTGATCCCGGTCGAAGCCACCATCGCAGGCGTCACCTTCACCACCTCGCTCTTCCCGAAGGACGACACCTACCTGCTGCCGATCAAGGTCGCGGTGCGCCGCAAGGCCGAGATCACCGCGGGGGACACGATCGCCGTGGAGATGACGCTGCGGCCGCCGAAGTAGCGAACCTCACCCGGAGGGGGAGGTTACAGACCCCGTGACAAACGCCGCGCGGCCCGCTATATTGTGCGTCTACATCGTCCGTTGGCGCTGGATGGCGCTTACGAGCGGCGGCCCAAAAGGCCAGCCGCTTTTTTGTTGCCATCCGCCCGGTAGTTGATCGGAAGGCATCCGTGCGCGGCAAGACCGCCGAAGACGTAAGGCTCGTCGAGCTGCTGGACCCCGTGGCCGAGGCCGCGGGTTATCAGATCGTGCGCTTGCGGCTCTCCGGCGGGAACCATGCGGCGCGGCGGTTGCAGATCATGGCCGAGCGGCCGGATGGAACCATGCTGGTCGAGGATTGCGGCGTCCTGTCGCGCGCCGTCTCCGAGGTGCTGGACGCCGCCGATCCGATCAAGGACGAATACACGCTGGAGGTTTCCAGCCCCGGCATCGACCGGCCGCTGACCCGGCTGGAGGACTTCGCCGCCTACGCCGGCTACGAGGCGCGCCTCGAACTCGACCGGCTGGTCGAGCGGCGCAAGCGCTTCAAGGGCGTGCTGGCCGGCGTCGAGGACGGCCAGGTCGGCATCGACCTCGAGGGCGAGGAAGAGACCGCCTTCATCCCATTCCCATGGATCAGCGAAGCCAAGCTGGTCATCACCGATCAACTGATGCAGCGGGGCGCGGACGCGAGAGCCGCCCGTCTCGCTGAAGAGAACCAAGAGGAATTGAAATGAGCGTCACAGGCATCTCCGCCAACCGTCAGGAGCTGCTCCAGATCGCCGACGCGGTGGCCCGGGAGAAGTCGATCGACAAGGAGATCGTCATCGAGGCGATCGAGGAGGCGATCCAGAAGGCCGCGCGCACCCGCTACGGCGCCGAGCACGACATCCGGGTCACCATCGATCCCAAGACCGGCGAAACCGCCATCAAGCGCTACGTCACGGTGATCGAGGACGACACCGAGGAGGTCAACGAGTACGCGATGAAGCGGCTCACCGACGCCCTGAAGGACGACAAGGACGCCTTCGTCGGCAAGGTCTACGACGAGGTGCTGCCGCCGTTCGAGTTCGGCCGGGTGCAGACCCAGACCGCCCGCCAGGTGGTCACCGGCAAGGTGCGCGAAGCCGAGCGCGAGCGTCAGTACGAAGAGTTCAAGGATCGCACCGGCGAGATCGTCAACGGCGTCGCCAAGCGGGTCGAGTACGGCAACGTCATCGTCGACCTGGGCCGGGGCGAGGCGATCATGCGCCGCGACCAGTCGATCCCGCGCGAGCAGTTCCAGGTCGGCGACCGGGTGCGCGGCTACATCTACGACGTGCGCCGCGAGACCAAGGGCCCGCAGATCATGCTGAGCCGCGCCCACGGCGGCTTCATGGCCAAGCTCTTCGCGCAGGAAGTGCCGGAGGTCTACGACGGGGTGATCGAGATTCGGGCCGTGGCCCGCGACCCGGGCAGCCGCGCCAAGATGGCGGTGCTTTCCAACGACAGCTCCATCGACCCGGTCGGCGCCTGCGTCGGCATGCGCGGCTCGCGGGTGCAGGCGGTGGTGGCCGAACTGCAGGGCGAGAAGATCGACATCATCCAGTGGAGCGGCGACGAGGCGACCTTCCTCGTCAACGCCTTGGCGCCGGCCGAAGTCACCAAGGTGGTGATGGACGAGGAAGCCGGTCGCGTCGAAGTGGTGGTGCCGGACGAACAGCTGTCGCTGGCCATCGGCCGGCGCGGCCAGAACGTGCGGCTCGCGAGCCAGCTGACCGGCTGGCAGATCGACATCATCACCGAGTCCCAGGATAGCGAGCGTCGCCAGCGCGAATTCGCCGAGCGCACCCAGCTCTTCCAGGAGGCGCTGGACGTCGATGAAGTCATCGCCCAGCTGCTGGTCACCGAGGGCTTCGCCACGGTGGAAGACGTCGCCTACGTCGAATCCTCCGAGATCGCCGAGATCGAGGGCTTCGACGAGGACACCGCCGAGGAAATCCAGGCCCGCGCCCGCGACTACCTCGACCGCGAAGCGGCCGAGTTCGACGCCAAGCGCCGCGAGCTCGGCGTCGAGGATGCCGTGCTCGAGGTCGAGGGCGTGACCTTGCCGATGGCGGTGGCCCTGGGCGAGCACGACGTGAAGACGCTGGAAGACTTCGCCGGCCTCGTGCCCGACGACATCCGCGGCTACTACGAGACCAAGGACGGCGAGCGGGTGCGCGAAGCCGGCATCCTCGACGACTTCAACCTGTCACCCGAAGACGCCGAAGCCCTGATCATGCGGGCCCGCGTCGTCGCCGGCTGGATCGAGCCGGAAGCCGAGATCGAGGAAGAGCTCAGCGAGGAAGACGAAGCGTTGGGCGAAGCCGACGAAGCGGCGGAACAGGCCACGGAGACCGAGGCCTGACCCACGCCACAGCGTCGCGAGAGCGCCGGGACATCGTTTCAGGCGAGGTGACGGACGAAGCGGGCCTGGTCCGCTTCGTGGCCGGCCCCGATGGCGTGGTGGTTCCGGACCTGGCGCGCAAGCTGCCCGGCCGCGGCCTCTGGGTCGCGGCCAACCGCGACGCCGTCACCCTGGCGGCGCGCAAGGGGATGTTCTCCCGCGCCGCCAAGGCGAAGCTGACCGCGGCGCCCGATCTGGCCGATCAGGTCGAGCGGCTGCTGATCGGGCGCATTCTCGCCGCCCTCGGCCTTGCGCGGAAGGCTGGCGACCTTACCTTCGGGTTCGAGAAGGTGCTGGCCGCCGTCCGCTCCGGCAAGGCGGCGTGGCTGGTGGAGGCGAGCGACGGGGCCGAAGATGGGCGCCGCAAGCTGCTCTCCGCGGCGCATTCGGCGCCCAGCCAGCCCCGGCTCCTCATCCTCTTCAGTTCCTTGGAATTGAGTTTGGCCTTGGGCGCCCAGAATGTGATACACACAGCCTTCCTTGCGGGGCGGGGCGCTGATCGCTGGACACTCGATGTCGAGCGACTGGCAGGCTTCCGTCCGCTCTTCCCTAAAGAGTAGGCGCGAGGAGCCCCCGATCCGGACGGGCGCGATATCGCGCGCCCGGCCCGTGGTCGGGTATTTTTCTGATCTGGTTTTGGCTGGACTGTCCGGCCGGAGCGCATAGTCAAGCGAGCTGCATGACGGACGAGAATGAGAACCGGCCGGGTAGGGCCCCCCTGACGCTGAAGCCGCGCACCGGGTCAGTGAGCACCGGCACGGTCAAGCAAAGCTTTAGCCACGGACGATCCAAGACCGTGGTGGTGGAGACCAAGCGGCGGCGCGTCGACGCCCCGCCGATGAATCTCGCCGCACCGTCCGCCGCCGAAAAGCGGCCGCCCGCGTTCGACGTGCGCGGTCCCGCGCCGCAGCGCGCCCCGTCCGACGCCGGCAGCGGCCAGGCCGGTGGCCTCTCCGAGGACGAGCGCCGCCGCCGCGAGCGCGTGGTCGAGACCCGTCTCGCCCAGGAACGCGCCATCGCCGAGCGCCGCGCTCGCGAAGACGAGACGCGCCGCCGCGAGGAAGACGCCCGCCGCCGCGCCGAAGACGAACGCCGCGCCGAAGCCGCCGCCCAGGCAGCGCCGGCCCCCGCGCCCGCCCCTGCCCCGGCGCCCGAAATCGTCGCGCCCGCGCCGGTGGTAGCAGAAGCGCCGGCGCCGGCCGAAACGCCCGCCCCGCAAGTCGAGGCCGTGCAGCCCGCGCCGACTCCGGCGCCCGAGGCCGTCCGTCCCGCGCCGCGCCCGGAAGTCCGCGCCGAAGCGCCGCGCCCGGAGGCTCGCGCCGAGGCCCCGCGTCCGGCTCCCGGCCAGACCCGCACCTACGATCCCGGCCGCGAGCGCCGCGACGACCGCGAGCGCACCACCACCTATCGTCCCGACACCGGCCCGCGCGACGGCGGCGGCTTTGCGCCCCGCGGTCCCCGGCCCGAGGGCGGCAACTTCGCCCCGCGCGGCCCGCGGCCTGAAGGCGGCTACCCGCCGCGCGCGCCCCGCGAAGGCGGCGGCGGCTTCCGCGATGGTCCGCGCGACGGCCCGCCGCGCGGCGATCGCCCGCAGGCGCGCCCCGGCGAGACGGTCCGCTATTCGGCGCTGAACCCCCGCCCGGCCCCGCGCGACGGCGCCCGGCCCGCTGGTCCGCGCCCGCCCGGCGCCGGCCGCGGTCCGCCCGCCGCCCCCGCCGGTCCCGAGATCACCCGCGCGGCCCGCCAGGCGCCGCGCCCCGGCAGCCTCAACCTCGACCGCCGTCCGGACTTCGACGAGGACGCCGAGAGCCGCCGTGGCAAGGCCGCCGCGCCGGTCAAGGCCGTCTCGCGCACCAAGGGCGAGCCCAAGCGCCGCGAAGGCCGCCTCACCATCCAGGCTCTGGCCGGAGATGACGAGGACGCCGTCGAACGCATGCGCTCGCTGGCCTCGGTCCGCCGGGCGCGCGAACGCGAACGCGAGAAGCGCAAGGGCGGCGGCGCCGAGCAGGCCAAGACCGGCCGCGAAGTGGTGATCCCCGACGTGATCACCGTCGCCGAGCTGGCCAACCGCATGGCCATCCGCGGCGTCGAGATCATCAAGTTCCTGATGCGTCAGGGCGTGATGCTGAAGGCGACCGACGTGATCGACAGCGACACCGCCGAACTGGTGGCCAGCGAGTTCGGCCACACCGTGCGCCGCGTCTCGGAAAGCGACGTGGAAGTCGGCTTCATCGGCGACGAGGACGTGGACGACCATCTGGTCTCCCGCCCCGCGGTCGTGACCATCATGGGCCACGTCGACCACGGCAAGACCAGCCTGCTCGACGCGCTGCGGTCCACGGACGTCGCCGGCGGCGAGCATGGCGGCATCACCCAGCACATCGGCGCCTACCAGGTGCGGCTGGAGAACGGCCAGCGCGTCACCTTCCTCGACACCCCCGGTCACGCCGCCTTCTCGGCGATGCGGGCGCGGGGCGCCAACATCACCGACATCGTGGTGCTGGTGGTGGCGGCCGACGACGGCGTCATGCCGCAGACCATCGAGGCCATCCAGCACGCCCAGGCGTCGGGCGCGCCAATGATCGTGGCCATCAACAAGATCGACCGACCCGACGCCGACCCGCGCCGGGTGATCAACGAGTTGCTGCAGCACGAAGTGGTGGTCGAAAGCCTGGGCGGCGACACCCAGGTGGTCGAGGTCTCCGCGACGGAGAAGCTCGGGCTGGACGACCTGATCGAGGCGATCCTGGTGCAGGCCGAGGTCATGGACCTGAAGGCCAACCCGGACCGCTCGGCCGAGGGCGTGGTGATCGAGAGCAAGATTGATCGCGGGCGCGGCGCGGTGTCCACCGTGCTGGTCAAGCGCGGCACCCTGAAGCGCGGCGACATCGTGGTGGCCGGCGCCAACTGGGGCCGGGTGCGCGCGCTGCTCAACGAGCGCGACGAACAGGTGACGAGCGCCGAGCCGTCGATGCCGGTCGAGGTGCTTGGGCTCGACGGCGCGCCGGATCCGGGCGACGCCCTGGCCGTGGTGGAGGATGAAGCCCGCGCCCGCGAGCTCACCGAGTACCGCGTGCGGGTGAAGCGCGAACGGTCGGTCGGCCCGACCGGCCCGGCCGCTTCGCTGGCCGAGATGATGGCCAAGCTCGCCGACAAGAAGGTCAGCGAACTGCCGCTGCTCATCCGGGCAGACGTGCAAGGCTCGGCCGAAGCGATCGTCAGCTCGCTGGAGAAGCTTGGCACCGACGAGGTCCGTGCGCGGATCATCCTGTCGGGCGCCGGGCAGATCAACGAGAGCGACGTGATGCTGGCCAAGGGCTCGGGCGCGCCGCTCCTGGGCTTCAACGTCCGCGCCTCACGCCAGGCCCGAGACCTCGCCGAGCGCGAGGGCGTCGAGATCCGCTACTACGCGATCATCTACGACCTCCTGGACGACATCAAAGGCGTGATGTCCGGGATGCTGGCGCCGCTGCAGCGCGAAACCTTCCTCGGCAACGCCGAGGTGCTGCAGGTGTTCGACATCACCAAGGTCGGCAAGGTGGCCGGCTGCCGCGTCACCGAAGGCACGGTCCGCAAGGGCTCGCGCGTCCGGATCGTCCGCGAAGGCATCGTGGTGCTCGAACTGGGCGTGCTGCAGACCCTGAAGCGCTTCAAGGACGAGGTGAACGAAGTCACCGCCGGCCAGGAATGCGGCATGCACTTCCAGGGCTTCCAGGACATCCAGCCCAAGGACCTGATCGAGTGCTTCAACCTCGAAGAGGTCAAGCGCTCGCTCTAGGGAGGCTAGCGCGGATGCGCGGCGCGGTCTTAGCTGTCTCACTTGCCAGCTTGGCCGCGGTCGCAGCCGCTGAGCCAGCCGAAATGCACGACTGCTTCGCCGTGAAGCGGCTGCCGACATTCGGTGTGCGCGGCAAGGTCGAAGGCCACGTCATCGCGTTCGCACTCGACCCGAACCAAGACCCGCCGATCAACCGCGCTGCTCGGATGGGAGTTCGACCCGGTCCGGTCAAGCTGCAGTGCACGCTGCTTGGTGGCGCTTTTACTGGCTGCGTGCTGCTAAGCGATCCGCCTACAGACTTTGGATATGAGGCGCTGCATCTGCTCGCCAAGACCGCTGCGCCTATGGACGCTGAGGCGGCATCCGTGGAAGTCGATATCGAGTTCTTCGTAGAGGACCCGGGCGATCCGACGAATGTCCCCTGCACTTAGCGCCTGCAGCGCGACCGCAGAGTAGCGGTGCCCCAAGGCCGCCGACGTGGTCGAGTGCTTCAACCTCGGAGAGGTCAAGCGCTCGCTCTGACCTCTCCCTTCCCCCCTGAGGGGAAGGGTCGGGGATGGGGGGCTCTCTCGGGTTGAACCCCGAAGCTGGCTTCATCCGCCATCCCGCTCTTTTCTGCCGCAGACCCCCACCCCCAACCCCTCCCCTCAAGGGGGAGGGGGGTTATAAGACGGGATGACCCGTCCCGTGCGCGACAGCTACCGGCATGGCAATGTGCGCGCCGAGGCGACCGTCGCGGCGTATGCCCTGGTGGTCGCCGAGGGCCACGAGGCGCTGAGCCTGCGGCGGGTGGCCGACGCGGTGGGGATCGCGCACCGGTCGCTCTACAATCACTTCGAGAGCCGCGAGGACCTGCTGGATGCGGTGGCTGTGCGCGGCTACGCCGAGCTGGCCGAGGCGGTGAAACCCACTGCCAGTCGCGAGGCGTTCGTCGCGGCCTATGTCGGCTTCGCGCTGGCCCAGCCGCATCTCTACGCCGTCATGAACAGCCGCCCGCACGGGACCATGCCGGGCAAGCTCGCCCTGCACCGCGCCGCCCACCTGATGATCGCCGGGGCGCGGCGGCATTTCAGCCGGCCGGAAATGAGCCCGGCGGCCGACCGGCGGGCGACCATGAAGGTGCTGATCCTGCTGCGCGGGGCGCTGACCATGTACGCCGACGGCATCCTGGACGTGCCGGGCGACACCGGCCTCGTCGCCGAGCTGCAGGCCATGGTCGCGGCCGACTGACGGAATCCGGTTCCAGGGCGGCCATCGCCACGCTAGCGTCCGCGGACAGCCGAAAACGGCGACAACGAAACGGGAGGCCGATCATGACGTTCGCCGGCGGAAGCTTCGAGACCATCATCGTGGACACACCGCGCCCGGCGGTGGCGCGGATCACCCTGAACCGCGAGAAGCAGATGAACGCCTACTCCTGGCGCATGACCCAGGAGCTGCAGGCCGCCATCGGCGTCTACCGCGACGACGACGAGATGCGCGCCCTGGTGATCACCGGCGCCGGCGGGCGGGCCTTCTGCACCGGCGGCGATATCTCCGGCGTCGATGCCGAACATGGGATGCAGGTGCGCAATCAGCCGATGGGGCATGGGCGCGAGATGCGCGACGGCATGCAGGCGGTGCTGGCGATGCTGCGCCAGATCGACAAGCCGTCGGTGGCGATGATCGACGGCTTCGCGGTGGCGGGGGGCCTCGCCCTGGCGCTGGCCTGCGACTTCCGCTTTGCCGGGCCTACCGCGCGGCTGGGCGACACATCCGGGCGCTTTGGCCTGCTGCCCGACGAGGGCGGCGCGTGGCTGTTCCCGCACGTGATGGGCTACGACCGGGCGCTGAAGATGACCCTGCTGCACGAGATTTACGACGCGCCGACCGCCCTCAGCCTCGGCCTGCTGACCGAGCTGGTGGATGAGGACCTGGAAGAGCGCACCCTCGCCTTCTGCGAGGCCCTGGCCGCCCAGGCGCCGCTGGCCACCCGCACCGTGAAGATGATGATGCGCCGGGCGACCCAGTCGACCTTCGAGGCCTCGCTCGAGGACGCCCAGCTCGCCGTGATGATCACCAACCCCAGCGCCGACGTCCGCGAAGGCGGCGCCGCGTTCCGGGAAAAGCGGGCGCCGAAGTTCACGGGGCGCTGAGCGGGCCTACGCCCCTTGCATCCCCACGATGGCCACGGCGCTGACGTTCTGGTTGGGCATGCCGCCGAGGTTGTGGGAGAGGCCAAATACCGGCGCGTCTTTGCGCTGGCGTTCGCCGGCGCGGCCCAGGAGCTGCAGGTAGTTCTC
>DATAVF010000181.1:0-8527 GCA_036267835.1 Caulobacteraceae bacterium
GACGAACCTGCAGATGCTGGGGAATAATTCACCGCACCTCCACGCTATCCTGAGCATGCGGTTTGAGGACGACCTCTTCCCGAACCAGCCAATCCCGCCGCTGCGTGGCGAACTCTTTCCGACGGACGAGCTTGCCAGAGATGCCATCGCCATACGAACTCTACTTGCATCCGCTCAATTTCGCGACACGTTTTAGCCAACGACCGGTTCCCACCCAACCCCGTCCTTCAGAACGCCCACTTTGTCGGCGGGTGCCATCTGTTTGAACCGCGCCACTAGCAGCCCAGCACGGAACGCCGGGGGCTTTCGCTGGCCGGATGAGGCTGACAATCTGTCTTGATCGCACTAACCCTTGGGGATCAGGCCTCAATGGGTAAACCAGAATGCGCGTTCCAGATCGAAATCTCGCCGAAGTGTGGGATCGCGGCTTCACCGTGGTCGAGGGCTTCCTCGACTCGACGACCCTGGCTGAGGCGCAAGCCGCGCTGTGGGAGATCTTCCCGACGCCAGAGGCCTATTTCGCCGACCCGGAAGCTCACAAGGACTTCGCCAAGAGCCAGTTCGCCGGCCTGCGCATCTTCCCCTACGCCCCGTGGGCGCTGAGCTGCCTGCCGGTCTATCCGGACCTGAGCGACGCGGCCGAGCGCTTCCTGAAGTCGGATGACATTGAGGTCTACAAGATCGAGCTCTGGGCCAAGTACGCCGGCGCCGTGAACTACGACCAGGCCCACCACCGCGATTTCGGCAACCACACCCTGGTGGTGCCGCGGCTGGACCGCGTGCACACCCAGATGACCACCTTCATCCTGCTCTCCGACGTGACCGAAGTGGATGGCCCGACCAAGCTGGTGCCGCTGGAACACTACCGCGACCTGCCGCTGATCCCACGCTTGCAGCCCATGGGCGCCTTCGCCGACGTCGAGGTGGCGGCCACCGCGCCGGCCGGCTCGTTGATGATCTACAAGACCGACGTGCTGCATCGAGGCAGCGACTTCGGCGCGCCCGGCCGCTCGCGCTTCGCCATGCTGATCGACTTCCAACAACGCGGCTGGCGCTGGAATGGCAAGATGAGTTGGCCGCACCACGCGGGCAATCCGCACATGGCCGCTGCGCTCTCGGCGATGACCCCGCGCCAGCGCGACCTGCTGGGCTTCCCGCCGCCCGGCAGCGAGTACTGGAACGAACAGACTTTGCGCGACGTCGCCGCGCGCTACCCCGGCATGGACATGCGCCCCTACGCGGAGGCGGCGCTTTGAGCCTCAGGTCCCGCGCCTGGTTCGACAATCCGGCCAATCCGGACATGACCGCGCTCTACCTGGAGCGCTACCTCAACTACGGCCTGACGCTCGAGGAGCTGCAGTCGGGCAAGCCGATCATCGGCATCGCCCAGACCGGGTCGGATCTCAGCCCCTGCAATCGCCACCACATCGTGCTGGCGGAGCGGGTGCGCGAGGGCATCCGCACCGCCGGCGGCATCGCGCTGGAGTTCCCCGTCCACCCGATCCAGGAGACCGGCAAGCGGCCAACCGCCGCGCTCGACCGCAACCTGGCCTACATGGGCCTGGTAGAGGTGCTCTACGGCTACCCGCTCGACGGCGTGGTGCTGACCATCGGCTGCGATAAGACCACGCCTGCCTGCCTGATGGCCGCGGCGACGGTTAACCTGCCCGCGATCGCCCTTTCGGTCGGGCCGATGCTGAACGGCTGGTTCCGTGGGAAGCGCACCGGCTCGGGGACCATCGTCTGGCAGGCGCGGCAGATGCTGGCGGCGGGCGAGATCGACGCCCGGGGCTTCATCGAGCTGGTGGCCTCGTCGGCCCCGTCCACCGGCTATTGCAACACCATGGGCACGGCGACGACGATGAACAGCCTGACCGAGGCGCTCGGCATGTCGCTGCCCGGCTCGGCCACCATCCCGGCCCCGCACCGCGACCGCCAGGAAGTCGCCTACCGCACCGGCCTGCGCATCGTCGACATGGTGCGCGAGGACCTGCGGCCGTCCGACATCCTGACCAGGGAATCCTTCCTGAATGCGGTGGTGGTGAGCAGCGCCCTGGGCGGCTCAACCAACGCGCCGATCCACCTGGTGGCTTTGGCCCGGCACATGGGCGTCGACCACACCCTGGCCGACTGGGAGGACCACGGCCGCCACGTGCCGCTGCTGGTCAATTTGCAGCCGGCCGGCGAGTACCTCGGCGAGGATTTTCACCGCGCCGGCGGCGTGCCGGCGGTGCTGGGCCAGCTGATCGAGGCCGGGCTGATCCACGAGGACGCCCGCACGGTCAACGGCCGCAGCCTGGGCGAAAACAACCGCGGCGTCGCCATCGCCGACCCTGAGGTGATCCGCCCGTTCGCCGAGCCGCTGGCCCGCGATGCCGGCTTCGTCGTGGTCTGCGGCAACCTTTTCGACAGCGCGATCATGAAGACCAGCGTCATCTCCGACGCCTTCCGCGCCCGCTACCTCGCCACGCCGGACGATCCCGAAGCGTTCGAGGGCCGGGCGATCGTCTTCGACGGCCCCGAGCACTATCATGCCAAGATCGACGACGAAGCGCTGGGCATCGACGAGGACTGCATCCTGGTCATGCGCGGGACCGGCCCGATCGGCTATCCGGGCGCGGCCGAGGTGGTCAACATGCGTCCGCCCGCCTACCTGATCCGCCGCGGCGTCAGCGAGCTGCCCTGCCTCGGCGACGGCCGCCAGTCCGGCACCTCCGGCTCGCCCTCGATCCTCAACGCCTCGCCCGAAGCCGCGGCCGGCGGCAACCTCGCCCTCCTGCGCACCGGCGACCGCGTCCGCGTGGACCTGCGGACGCGGCAGGTGAACGTGCTGCTGCCGGAAGGCGAGCTGGAGGCGCGCCGCCGCGCGCTGGAGGCGGCTGGCGGCTACCAGTACCCGCCCAGCCAGACCCCCTGGCAGGCGCTGCAGCGCCGCGACGTCAGCCAGCTCAGCAGCGGCGCCGTGCTGGACACAGCCCTGGCGTTCCAGCGGGTCGCCCAGACCCAAGGACTGCCGCGCGACAACCACTGAGGAGCGGGCCGCTTGCCATCGAAGGACACTGACGCCGCAACCCCGGCGGCGACCAGCGAACGGGGATATTCGATTGGCTGATACCGAAACCGCCGTCTTTCGCGCTTCCCTGGAGCCGAAAGTCTACCGTGAACTTGAGATCGCCGGCACCAGCACACTCTATGCCCTCGCCAAGGCGATCGTGACGAGCTTCGACTTCGACTTCGATCACGCCTTCGGATTTTACAGCAAGCTCAAAGGCGACATCTTCAAATCGCCGGGCCGCTACGAGCTGTTCGTCGATATCGGCGAGGGCGACGGTGTGGCCCGAGGCGTTCAGCGGGCCCGCATCGCCACCGCCTTCCCGACGCCGCGCGCTAAGATGCGTTTCCTGTTCGACTACGGCGACGGTTGGGAGTTCGTTGTCGAACTGATCAAACGCCAGCCGAAGCAGGCGGGCGTGAAGCTTCCGAGGTTGCTGGTTTCGGTCGGAGAGGCGCCTGAGCAATATCCGGCCTTCGACGACCCCGAAGATGACGAAGACGTGGAGGACTGAACCATGCCGACTCGAGGCGAGCCAAGCGGCGTCGAGTTAGACGAGGAACGGATCGACGACGCTGTGCTGGCGCTACTCTACCTGACCCTCCACGACGGTGCGCGCGCCTGGAAAGGCTTCGATTGGGAGGCGCTCGGCCGTCTGCACGAGAAGGGCATGATCTGCGACCCAATGGGCAAGGTGAAGTCGGTGGTCTTCACCGACGAGGGCTTGCTGCGCTCGGAGGCGCTGTTCACGGCCATGTTCACAAAATCTGCCTGATCGAGCCGGCTCCATATGGCGTAGCTTCAGGGCGGCGTTGTGGGCGCAGACCGGTCGCTCAGGTGATGTGATGGGCGCTGGGCGGGTCGCTGGCGGGGAAGCTTTCCTCGACGCTCTCGTCGACACGCGCCTCCTTGCGGCTCTCGCTGACGGCTTCCTTCTCCGCCAGCTGGTCCGGTTTTTCGTCGGCGGCGATCGGCGTGGCCGGCTTCGCATGCGGCGAGTCGGGGAGGTGATCCTCCTTGCGCGGCGCCGCCTCGGTGGCGGCGTCGGCCATGGCGCCGCCGGCGCCGTGGCTGAAGTGGCGGGGTTCTTCTGATCGCGCCGTCGGGTGTTTCTTGTCCATGGTGGGATCCTCCAGTCAGGCTCGAACGGCTGGGGGCGGGCAGCGGTTGCGCTTCGTCACGGCGCGGCTTTTGCGCCGGACCCGGGCGTCGCCTATGTAGCGGCCCGTTCTCCGGCCCAACCAGCCCCTCGACTCGGCTCATGTTGCAGACGCAAACCCACAGGCTCTCCGTCGCGCCCATGATGGACTGGACCGATCGGCACTGCCGGCGGCTGCACAGGACGCTGACGCGGCGGGCGTTGCTGTACACGGAGATGCTGACGGCGGACGCGATCCTGCATGGGGACCGGGCGCGGCTGCTGGCGTTCGATCCTGCCGAGCATCCGGTGGCCCTGCAGCTGGGCGGGTCGGAACCGCGGAAGCTGGCGGATGCGGCGCGGATCGGGGAGGACCTCGGCTACGACGAGATCAACCTCAATGTCGGCTGTCCGTCGGACCGGGTGCAGAGCGGGCGGTTCGGCGCCTGCTTGATGGCCGAGCCGGCGCTGGTGGCCGAGTGCATGGCCGCCATCGCGGCGGCGGTGCGGGTTCCGGCGACGGTGAAATGCCGGATCGGGGTCGATGAGCAGGACCCGGAAGTGGCGCTGTTCGGGCTGGTCGATGCGTGCGCGGCGGCCGGGGTGCGCACCTTCGTGGTGCATGCCCGCAAGGCCTGGCTGAAGGGGCTGTCGCCCAAGCAGAACCGCGACATCCCGCCGCTCGACTACCCGCTGGTCTGGCGGCTGAAGCGCGAGCGGCCGGGGCTGACCGTCGTGATCAATGGCGGCGTGGCTTCGCTGGAGGAAGCCGAGGCGCATCTGGCGCACGTCGACGGGGTGATGCTGGGGCGGGCGGCCTATCACGAGCCGGGGCGGCTGGGCGAAGTCGACCCGCGGCTGTTCAGCGAGGGCGAGTCAGTGACGGCGGCGGCCGCGGTGGCGCGCTACCTGCCCTACGTGCGCGCCGAGCTGGCGCGGGGCACGCACCTGGCGGCGATGACCCGGCACATGCTGGGCCTGTTCCACGGCCAGCCAGGCGCGCGGACCTGGCGGCGCATCCTCACGGTCGAGGGGGCGAAAGTGGGCGCCGGGGTCGAGGTGATCGAACGCGGACTGGCGGCGCTGGCCGAGGCCGCGGAGCGCAAGGTGGACCTAGTGGGGGTTGGCGCGTAGCCAGGCCTCGGTCGCGACACGGGCGTCCTGGCCGGTATCGACGCCGCCCGGCATCATCGCGGCGGCGACGAAGTCGGTGGTCGCCACGGTGTAGCTCTTGGTCGTATCGATGGCGGCCAGCGCGATGGTGGCGTGCATGATCCCGCCGAGCGCGCTGGGCTTGGAGAGAATCAGCGCGAGCCGCGCGCCGGTCAGCTGGCCGCGCCACAGGGTGTCGTGGAACGGCAGGATGGCGTGCACCTGGAAGCGGGTTGCGGTGGGGGTGCGGAAGCTTTCGAATAGGTCGCCCTCGGGCTGCAGGCCGACCTCGACGCCGGTCGCGGCTTTCCAGGCCTGGGCGAGGTCCTGCGCGGTCAAACTGGCGCGCTCGGCGGGTGACGCGCCGATCTGCGGGACCGAGCCGACCGGCACGTCGAGCGGGTGGGCGTAGCGTTCGACCAGGGCGGCCACCACCGGGTCGGGCCGGATGTCGGCGCTGACGGGGATCAGGTCGTCGGCGTAGCGGGTCAGGCGCCAGCCGTGGGCGTGGTCGCCCTCGAAGGTCAGGTCGAACTTGCCCAGCCGCACGCCGAACTCGCCGTCCTGGACGACGGGCACGGTGGCGCCGTCGAGGTTCTTCACCTCGGCCAACTGGTAGAGGTAGGTGTGCGAGTCGCCGCCGACGATGGCGTCGAGACCGCGGGTCTGGGCGGCCAGGCGCCGGTCGTCGATGACGCCGATGTGGGTGACGGCGATCACCACGTCCGCGTCGGCCCGGGCGCGGGGTATCCAGATATTCGCCGCCTTGACCGGGTCGGTGAAGACGAGACCCTTGGTTTGCGGATAGCTGCCGGAACGCGGCGCGGTCAGGCCGAGGAAGGCGACGCGCAGGTGGCCGATGCGACGCACGATGTAGGGCCGCACGCCGGGCAGCGGCGAACCGTCGGCCTCGGTGACGTTGGCGCAGAGCCAGGGGAAGCGCGAGCCCCGCACCAGCCTGGCCAGCGCCGCCTGGGCGCCGGCCGCGTCGTGGATGTCGGCGGCGTCCTTGAGCTTGAACTCGTTGTTGCCGATGGCGGCCATGTCGTAGCCGATGGCGTTCATCGCCGCGATCTCGTCGACGCCCTCATATTGGGTGGCGAGGGGGCCGCGGGTGGTGGTGTCGCCGGAGTCGATCAGCAGAGTCGGCGCGGGGCTGTGCGCCCGCAGCCGCCGCACCAGCGTCGCCCGCCGCGCCGCGCCGCCGACATCGCAGTGTTCGTCCGGTCCCTTGGCCACCTCGACGTAGCAGAAGGACCGCAGGTGGCCATGGATGTCGTTGTCGTGGAGGATGGTCAGCGACTGGGTCGCGGCGAGCGCCGAGCCCGCCGCGAACCACGCACAGGCGCCAGCGACCCGCGCCAAGTTGGTCCAGTTGCCCATGCGATTCCCCCATTCACGGACTATTCGCCCGGTTTAGCGCTAGTCCGATAGTCCCCGAAGGCCGAATCCCGGGCCGTCAGCGCTTCCTTCACGCCCTCGCGCATCTTGGCCATGTAGGCGCGCGACGCCTGGGTGTGCCAGCCGAGGGCGTGCAGGTCGGTGCCGGCGCGGAGGCCGGCGCGCAGGCCCATGGCCTCCATCTGGCGGTGCACCAGCCGCTTGTTGAGCTGGGCAAGCTCGGGATCGACCTGAGCGATCCGCTGGGCCATGGCCAGCACCGCCGGCTCGAGCTCGGCCTCGGGATGGGCGCGGTTGGCGAAGCCGAGGCGCACGGCCTCCAGCCCGCTCATCGAGTCGCCGGTCAGCATCATTTCCATGGCCGGCCGCATGCCCATGAGCCAGGCGTGGTACTGGTTGTCGGGCGGCGACATGGTGCGCACGGCCGGGTAGCCGATCTGGGCGTCCTCGGCGACGTAGACGAGGTCGCAGGCCACCGCGAGCTCGGAGCCGCCGGCCAGGCACCAGCCGTGCACCTGGGCGATCACCGGCTTGGCCAGGTCCCAGACCCGGAAACAGCCCTCGACCACGTGCCGGGCCCACTGACCCTGGCCGCCGCTGGTCTGGTAGGGCAAGGCGCCCGTGCCGGCGAGGTCGTAGCCGGACGAGAAGCACTTGCCGGCGCCGCGCAGGATCATCACCCGCACCTCGGGGTCAGCGTCGCCGGTCTCGAGCGCCTTGAAGATCTCGCCGCGCAGGGCGTTGGAGAGGGCGTTGCGCTTACCCGGGCGGTTGAGCGTGATGCGGCGCACGTGCGGGGCCGGATCGTCGGTCAGCAGAATGGGCTCGTCGGTCATGGCGTTCCTCCGGGGTTTTCCACCCGTCTAGTCGGGCGCCGCAGCGAAATAGAAGTGGTAGTGATGGCGGCAGCCGGGATTGAAGGGCGCGTCGCAGGCCGGGCAGCGGTTGGCGCAATCCAGATAGGCCCGGACGCTCATCTCGTGACCACAGGCGCCGCAGAGCACGGCCGGCTGGTCGAACTCGGCGCGGGGCCACACCTGGATGGGGTGGCCGGCGAGGGCGTCGTGGCAGTCCTTGCAGGCGTAGTAGTTGCCGCAGCAGCGCATCTTGATGGCGATGACGTCGAGCGGTGAATGCCAGTGCGCGCAGCGGGTCTCGCCGTCGAGGTCGATGCCATGGACCACGGGCCGCGTCACGCCGCTGGGATCGCCACCCGGGCCGGGGCCAGCGCCAGGCCGGGCGTCGGGGCGCGGGCGCGGTAGATCGTGCCGGAGGTCTCGCTCGGGCCGCCATCGGAGCCGGTGACTACGTAGAGGTCGCTGAGGCCCTCGCCGGCGAAGCAGACGCTGGTCACCATCGGCAGCGGCACGGCGAGGTCCATGCGGTGGGCGCCGTCCGGCTCATAGACCGCGACTCGGCCGCCCCGTGCATCGGCGATCCAGACCGAGCCGTCGGCGGCGACCTTGAGGCCGTCGGGGATGTGGCCGCGGCCGAGGTTGCAGAACTCTCGCCAGGGCCCGACCGCGCCGTCCGCCAGCACGTCTTAAACCCGCACGACGCCGGCGCGGGCGTCGGAGTGATAGAGGCGCGCGCCGTCCGGCGAGACCCCCAGGCCGTTGGTCAGGATGATCCCGTCGGAGAGGGTGCGCATCGAGCCGTCGAGGTCGATCACGTGCAGGAAGCCGGGCTTGGGCTGGTCGGCGAAGACCCGCCAGGTCAGGGAGCCGACGTAGATGCGGCCCGCGGCGTCGGTGGTCAGGTCGTTGAAGCCGATGGCGTCCGGG
>DATAVF010000182.1:0-2492 GCA_036267835.1 Caulobacteraceae bacterium
GACCGAGCACTCGATCGTCGGCAACAACCCCTTCATCATCATGTTCAAGGAGTTCGCGACCAACGCCCAGTACGACCGCTATGCGGAGATGCTGCAGAAGGGCCAGATCCGCACCGGTTTCGGCCTCACCGAGCCCAACCATGGCTCCGACGCCACCTTCATGGAAACCCGCGCGGTGCGCGAGGAGAAGGACGGCGTCGCCGGCTGGCGCATCAACGGCGAGAAGATGTGGACCACCGGCATGCACGTGGCCAACTACATCATGACCTTCGCCCGCACCTCCGGGAAGGACGGCGACGGCAACGGCATCACCGTCTTCCTGGTGCCGGCCAGCGACCCCGGCGTGAAGATCGAGGAGTACCTCTGGACCTTCAACATGCCGACCGACCACCCGCGCGTCTCACTGACCAACGTCTGGGTGTCGGACGACGCGATCTGGGGCGTGGAGGGCCAGGGCCTGCGGCTGGGACAGAGCTTCGTGCACCAGAACCGGATCCGCCAGGCGGCGTCATCGCTGGGCGCGGCGGTCTATTGCGTCAACGAGAGCGTGAAATACGCCCGGGCCCGCAAGCCCTTCGGCCAGCCGCTCAGCGACAACCAGGCGATCCAGTGGCCGCTGGTGGAGCTGCACACCCAGTGCGAGATGCTGCGCCTCTTGATCCGCAAGACCGCCTGGGAGATCGACCGCATGCCGCACCGCGAGGTGGAGCGGCAGATCTCCGACAAGGTCTCGATGTGCAACTACTGGGGCAACCGGCTGGTCTGCGAGGCCTCCGACCGCGCCATGCAGGTGCACGGCGGCATCGGCTACTCACGGCACAAGCCCTTCGAGCACATCTATCGCCACCACCGCCGCTACCGCATCACCGAGGGCTCCGAGGAGATCCAGATGCGCAAGGTCGGCGCCTTCCTCTTCGGCTACATGGGCCCGCGCCGCGAAGAGATGGCCAAGATCACCTGGGACGACGTGGATTACCGCCTGCACCCGGCGGGGTAGGCAGCGCGGGCGCCATCTCGACCGCCTCTCCCACACGTAGCGGGGGAGGTGGCGAGCGGAGGTCGTCGGAGGGGGCTCTCCCGGTCGGCAGGACAATTGCCCAGGCGTCGTTTCAACGCCCGGCGACGCCAGCCCCTGACGCCTATTCTGTGAGTTGGCGCGCCCCCTCCGTCGCGCTCCGCGCGCCACCTCCCCCATTTCATGGGTGAGGAGTGTCGGTTGCGGCTGAACCTCGACCGCACCCATCGTGAGTTCACGCGTTGAACTGGCGGTGCGGCAGCGAAGGGAGGCGCCGGTGAGGGCGGGGAAGGGAAGCCCGCCAGGCCGGACGGCCCTGGAGAGCCTCAGCTTCTTCATGGCCGACATGCAGGCCGGCATCGGGCCGTTCCTGGGCGTGCTCTTGCTGGCGCATGGCTGGCGGGCGGGGGCGATCGGCACGGTGATCAGCGTCGGCGCGGTGGCCGGCATGCTGGCGGTCGGGCCGTGCGGCGCGCTGATCGATGCCATCCCGCACAAGCGCAGCTGGATCGCTGGGGCCGGGCTGATCAGCCTCGCCGCTTCGGGCCTGGTGCTGGTCTCGCAAGCCCCCTGGGTGATCGGCGCCTCGCAGATGATGGCCTGCATCGGCGGCGCGGCGCTGGGCCCCGGCATGGTCGGGCTGACCCTCGGCGTCGCCCGCCAGGAAGGCTTCAACGCCCAGAACGGCCGCAACCAGGCGTTCAACCACGCCGGCAACCTGGCTGGCGCGGCGCTCTCCGGCCTGCTCGGCTGGCGCTTCGGCTTCGCGGCGGTGTTCTGGCTGGCTGCGGTGTTCTCGGCCCTCTCGATCGCCAGCGTCTATGCGATCCCGAAGCGGGCGGTGGACGACGCCGAGGCGCGCGGGCTCGCCGACGCAGTGCGCGGAGAGGCGCGGCCGCGCGGCTGGGCCAGCCTCTTTGAGTCCAAGCCGCTGCTCGTAGCCGCCGCGGCGCTGACCCTCTACTACGTCGGCGACGCCGCCATGATGCCGCTCTACGGCATGGCGGTGGTGGCGGCGCACAAGGGCGATCCGGCCGGCTTCGTCGCGCTCACCGTGGCCGTGGCGCAGGCGGTGATGGTCGCGACCTCGCTGATCGCCATGCGGCTGGCGGCGCGGCGCGGCTACTGGATCGTGCTCTTGATCGCCTTTGCCTGCCTGCCGCTGCGCGGGGTGCTGGCGAGCGTCCTGGTCACCGGCTGGGGCGTCTGGCCGGTGCAGGCGCTCGACGGCATCGCCTCGGGCCTGATCAGCGTCGCCGGGCCCGGCATCGTGACGCGAATCATGGACGGCACCGGCCGGGTCAACGCCGCACAAGGCGCGGTGATGGCGGCGCAGGGCTTCGGCGGCGCGGTCAGCCCGGCGCTCGGCGGCTGGATCGCGCAGAGCTTCGGCTACCCGGCCGCCCTCGCCACGCTGGGGGCCTTTGCGCTGGCCTCGCTGGCGCTCTGGATCGGCTTTGCGCGCACCCTGCGGCCC
>DATAVF010000183.1:0-52463 GCA_036267835.1 Caulobacteraceae bacterium
TCGCCGGAACCGAGCCGCACGACCAGCGCACGGCCATCACCGCCCTCATCGCCCCGCACGGCCCGCGCCGCTGGGACCATGGCGCGGCGGACGACCTGTTCGCGCTGAAGGGCGACCTGATGGCGGTGCTGGAGGAAGCCGCCGCCCCGGTCGCGAACCTGCAGGTCGCCCAGGGCGAGGCCAAGCCCTGGTGGCGCCCCGGCCGCGCGGCGCGGCTGCAACTCGGCCCCAAGGCCGTGCTGGCCGAGTTCGGCGAGATCCACCCCAAGGTGCTGGCGGCGCTCGACGTGGCCGGCCCGATCTACGCCTTCGAAGCCTGGGTCGAAGCCATCCCCGAGCCGAAGAAGAAGGCCGCTAAGACGAGGCCCGCCCTGGCCCTCTCGCCGCTGATGCCGCTGACCCGCGACTTCGCCTTCGTCGTCGACCAGGCCACGGCAGCCGGCGATGTGGTGCGCGCTGTGGGCTCGGCCGACCGCACGCTGATCGCCGGCGTGCGGGTGTTCGATGTCTACGAAGGCCCGGGCGTCGCCGAGGGCCGCAAATCGGTGGCCGTCGAGGTGACGCTGCAGCCGCGAGAGAAGACCCTGGCCGACGCCGAGATCGAAGCGCTCTCCGCCAAGATCGTCGCCGCCGCCGCGAAGGCGACCGGCGCGGTGCTGCGGGGTTAGCCTCCCTCCCCTTCATGGGGAGGGACAGACCGCGAAGCGGTCAGGGTGGGGGACTCGGGAGCCGCGCCACGCTTCGCACATCCCCACCCTGCCGATGCTTCGCATCAGCTGTCCCTCCCCATAAAGGGGAGGGATGCAGCGCTTCATCCTCGTCCTCGCCGCCCTCGCCCTGATCGCCGCGGCGCGGGCGCCGGCGCCCGAGGCGATCATCCGGCAGGCTTACGACCACATCATCGCCACCAACGCCCATCCGGACGCCAGCTTCCTGCCGCCGGAGAGCCTCTACTCGCCGCGCCTGCGCGCCCTGGTGGCGGCGGCGCGCAAGGCAGCGCATGGCGAGGCGGCGTGCGGGCTCGACTTCGTGTTCTGGGTCGATGGGCAGGAGGAGGACATCGCCAGCGCCGACGTCAGCTCCCTGCCCGCGCCCGATGCCGCCACCCGCATCGTAGTGGCGAAGTTCGTCAGCACCGGCCAGCCGCACGAGCTGCATTTCACCTTCCGCCGGCTCGTCGGGCGCTGGCGATTGGACGATGCCGAGTCGGTGATCGGAACCCGGTGGGTGTGGTCGCGGCTGCTGCAGTGCAAGGCCTGAGCTGCGCCTTAACCCCGTTTCGCGCGGCCATCCGTAGAGCAGTGAACCAGGTCGACTCCGGCCAAGGTTCGTGTGAAGTTGACGCTAAGGAAACCTGAGGAAACGCCATGAGACTTAAGGTGTTGCTGGCCACCGCGGCTTTCGTCGCGACCGCCGGGGCCGCGTCCGCCGCCGATCCGCCTGCGCCGGGCCTCGAGGTCACCATCTACAACGCCGACCTTGCCCTGGTGCAGGACGCGCGGCAGCTCGACATCACCAAGGGCCGCCAGCGGCTGGAGTTCAAGGACGTGTCTTCGGCGATCCGGCCCGAGACCGTCACCCTCGCGGCCGACGGGGTCGACATCGTCGAACAGAACTTCGACTTCGACCTCCTCACCCCCTCAAAGCTGATGGAAAAGGCGGTGGGCCAGCAGGTGCAGATCGTGCGCACCAACCCCGGCAACGGCCAGCAAGTCACCGAGACGGCCACGGTGCTCGCGGCCAACGAGGGCGTTGTGCTGAAGATCGGCGACCGCATCGAGGTGCTACGCGACGACGGCGTGCCGACGCGGGTGATCTTCGACAAGGTGCCGGAGAATCTGCGCGCTCAGCCGACCCTGTCGGTGACGGTGGATAGCGACCACGCCGGCGCCCGCCTGGCCACCCTCAGCTACCTGACCACGGGCCTGGCCTGGAAGGCCGACTACGTGGCGCTCTTTAACGAGCAGGCTGCCAAGCTCGACCTGCAGGGCTGGATCACCCTGACCAATACCTCGGGCACGTCGTTCGTGGACGCCGACACCAAGCTGGTCGCCGGCCAGGTGCAGCTGCAGGACGGCGAGAGCGGCGGCAATGGGGTCGAGGGCGTCACCCACGCCGGCTCGGAGGCGCACACCGGCCCCGGCCAGGCGCTGGGCGACTTCTACATCTACTCCCTGCCCGAGCGGACCACGATCGCCCAGAATCAGACCAAGCAGGTGAGTTTCCTGGATGCCCAGGGCGTCACGGCGCACAAGGTCTACCAGTGGAACGCCGAGGCCCCGGCCAGCGCCAGCGAGCCCAGCCACGCCGAAGTGGCGGTGGACTTCTCCAACTCCACTGGCGGGGGCCTCGGCGCCGGCCTGCCCGCCGGCACGGTGCGGATCTACGAGCGCGACGCGTCGGGTGCGCCGAAGTTCGTCGGCGAGGTTCCGATCGGCGCCGTGCCGCAAGGCTCGGAGCTGTCGCTGAAGTTCGGCGATGCGTTCGATGTGACCGTGCAGCCGACGCTGGTGCAGGACACCAAGGTCGATAAGACCCGCTCGCGCTATTCGATGAGCTATCTGATCCGCAACGCCACCGCCGCGCCGGTGACCGTTGAGCTGCGCCAGGGCGGCTATTGGGGCCGCGACACCAAGGTGATCTCCGAGAGCCTGCCCAGCCGCGCCATCGACGCCTACACCCGCGGCTGGTCCGTGCCCGTGCCCGCCGACGGCCAGGTCACGCTGACGAGCCAGATCGAGACCGGGTCATGATGCTCCCCTCCCCCTTGAGGGGAGGGGTCGGGGGTGGGGGTCTGTGCGGGACCAGCCACGACGGCGCCGCTCGGCCACCACGTCCCGCTTACTCCCTGAGAGCCCCCCACCCCCAACCCCTCCCCTCATGGGGGAGGGGAGCCATCGCACTCGCCCTCTCCTTGCTGACCACTCCCGCCTTCGCCGACGTGGTCTCGCCGAAAGCCGATGCGGTCGCGATCACCATCTATCGCGACACCCCGGCCAGCGCCCGCCAGCTGCGCGAAGCCGGCGATGATGACCGCAGTGGCCTGGCCATGGTGGCCGAGACACGCACCGTCGATCTGCCGGCGGGCCGCAGCCGGATCAGCTTCGCCGGCGTCGCCGACGACATCATCCCGGCCAGCGCCACCCTGGAGGGCCTGCCCGGCGGCCAGGTGGAGCGCGACTTCGACTACGACCTGCTGGACCCCGCCTCGCTGATCGAGAAGTCGGTCGGCGGCCAGGTGATGGTGCGCCGCACCAACGCGAAGACCGGCGAGGTCACCGAAGAGCCCGCGACCCTGCTCGAGGGCCCCGCCGGCGTGCTGGTGAAGACCGCGACTGGCGTCGAGGCGCTGGGCTGCGGCGCGGGTCCGCAGGGCCTCGTCTTCACCCACCTGCCCGAAGGCCTGGCCGCCCAGCCCGCGCTTTCGGTGGTCGCCGACGTGCCGTCGGCGGGCCGCTACACCCTGACCCTCAACTATCTGTCGGTGGCCATCGACTGGTCAGCCGACTACGTCGCCAGGCTGTCGCCGGACGGCAAGACCCTGGACCTCACCGGCTGGCTCACCCTCTCCAATCGCAGCGGCATGAGCTTCGCCGACGCGCCCACGGCCGTGGTGGCCGGCAAGCTGGCCCGCGTCGCGCCGGACCTGCCGGACATCTCGCCCGCCGAGACCACGCCGGAGTGCTGGCCGATGGGCACCACCACCGACGGCCTGACCGCGCTGCAGACGCGCCCGCCGCTGGGCATTCCCGAGCCGCCGCCCCCGTCCGCGCCGATGATGGATATGATGAATGCCGCCTCCGTATCGGAAATGGTGGTGACAGCCGAGCACCGGCGCGTCACCGCGACCACGCTCGGAGACTACAGGCTCTACACGATCGACGAGCCGACCACGGTCGCGGCGCGGCAGACCAAGCAGATCCGCTTCCTGCATCAAACCGCGGTGAAGTTCGACACGCTCTATGTCTGGCACGTCAACAGCATCGCCAACGACCAGGATGCGCCCGTGCCGGCCGACGTCACCCTGAGCTTCGAGAACAAGGAGGCCGTTGGCCTCGGCCTGCCGCTGCCGGCCGGCATGGTATCGTTCCGCCAGCCCCAGGCCGCCGCTGGCGGGCGCGAGCTCTTCATCGGCGAGCAGGGCCTGCGCGACGTGCCCCTGAACGAGCCTTTCGAGCTGCAGACCGGCGAGGCAAGCGATGTCACCGCGGTCCAGCGCGTGGTGTCGGACGTGACCCGCGCCGGACACGAGCGGGTGACGCTGGAATTCACCCTCACCAGCGCCAAGTCCGCCCCGGTGATCGCCGAGCTGCGCCAGACCCCGGAAGGCGAGGGCTTCAAGGTGGTCTCCGAGTCGACCTCGCACGTGCTGAAGAACGGCGACGATGTCTGGCGGGTCAGCATCCCTGCCAACGGGTCAGCGACCGTGACCACCACGATCGAGACGGCCGCGTCTTAGGTCGTTCGATGGCCGGCCCCACCACTTCGTGGTCCCTCCCGCTGGGGACCCTCTGGTGGAGGAGATGCCGGCGCGAGGCCGAACCTTTTTCCCCTCTCCCGCAGAGGGCTCAGGCATGCACACATCGCGCTGAGCCGGCGTCACTCGCCCCTACCCCCCTCGCGGGAGAAGGACACTCAGTGCAGCTGCCGCAATCCTATGATTTCACTGAAATTATCTGGATGGGTGCGTGCCTGAGCCACTTGCGGAGGGGGACCACGAAGGGGTGGAGGGGGCTTCGCGGCGGCCCTCTGCCTCGCCCTCATCCCTCCGCCCCGACTATACGGGTGCAGGCGGCCGCTTAACTCCCTACAGCGGGATCACGTTCCGCTGCCGGCTGTAGGCCAGGTAGCCGACGCTGGCGCCCAGGCGCAGGCCGACGCCGGCCCGCACCGGGGCCAGGGTGATGCCGTCAGCGCGCTGGTAGTTCACACCCAGGCCGCCCACCAGGTAGGCCGAGCCCTCGACGCCCGGGAAGCGGCGGAAGATCGCGTCCGGGTACTGCAGGTCGTAGCAGAGGGTGAAGACGCGGCTGGCGTTGCCGCCGATGTCGAAGCCGCCGGTGGGGCCCTGCCAGTAGACCCGCATCGTCGGCCGGTCCTTCATGTACAGCAGCCCCTTGCCGTAGCGCAGGCCGAAGAAGAAGGCGCCCGAGCCCTCCTGGCCGGCGATGTAGGCGGTGGGCTGGCCGTTCTCGTGGAACAGCTTCTCGATCAGCGCCCCGGCGTTCTCGGCGGTGACGCCGAAGAAGTCCGAGACATTGCGCTCGATCTCGCCTCTCTCGTAGGGCTGGGCCGGCTGGTCGCCCGGCCCTTGGTACTGCGGCGAGCCCTGGCGTTGCGGGCGGTTCGGATCGTACGGCGGCTGATACGGCGGCGGCTCGCCCTGGTCATAGGGGCGGCGATCGTCGCTCCCCTGCTGGTCCTGCGCCACCGCCGGCCCCGCGACAGCGGCCAGTCCCGAGACGATCAGTGCGCGGCGGTCCATTGGGCGAATCACTCCTGTGGGGAACCCACGTGTACGCTCAAGTCTAGACGCTAATACGGCCGACCCTAGCCTGGCGTGTTGGTGTCCGGCGCGTCGTCGGGGGTTTGACCCGGAGCGCAGGGGCCGATGTACTTCATGTCGGTGTGCATCTTGATGGTGCGCGGCGGCTGGCCGGCGATGGCCATGGTCATTGTCATGTCGGAGGTCGCGCTGTTCTGGAAGTCGCCGCTCATTTCGCCGTGCGCCGTCATGGTGTTGCCTTCGGTGCTGCAGCTCATGTCCATGACATAGGCGCCCAGCATGGTGCGCTTGAAGGTGAACTGGCTGCAGCCGGGCGGCACCTTCATCGCCGGCGTGCGGCCGGAGAGGCAGGTGGTGGTCACGTCGGGCTTTCCGTCGCCGTCGTCCAGCGTCTCCTGCCACTGTCCGCCGCGGGGGTGGGGCAGATCGCCGAGGTTGACCGCCTGATCGCCACCGGCCGGCGCCGCACCGGAGCTGGCGCTGCCGCCGCCAGCCGCGTTGGTCGCCGCATTCGTCGCATTGCCGCCCGGCTTGGGGCCGCAGGCCGCCAGAAGCAGCAGACCGGCAAGGAAAGGGCCGGCGATGACGACGGCCGTACGCGATACCTGCATGCTCGTTCCACTCCCTTTCAGCGGCCCACCCGGCTGTATTTCAGGTTTGTAGCATGCGCCGCGCCCGGCGCGGCAGCCCATCTGCGGCGGTTTGTCGTTGCGCAAAACTACACACCAAAGCTTGCTTTTGCGCACAATTACACAATATTGGACCGACTCACCTCGGAACCATTCCCATGACCACCGTCCTCTTCGTCGCCCTGGCCACGGTCGACCCGGCCGGCGGCTATCAAGCCAGCTTTCCCGACCTGCCGGATTGCCAGCTGAAGGCCCCGGACATCGCCCAGTTGCTGGGGGATGCCCGCGAGGCCCTGTCGGCGCAGCTGCAGCGCATCGCCGACGCCGGCGAAGCCTGGCCCGCGCCGACCCCGATCGAGAAGATCCCCCTCGCCCCGGGCGTCATCCCGCTGCTGGTCGATGTCGCGGTCGAGGACACGCCGATCCGGGTCAACATTTCACTGGGCGAGCGGCTGGTGCAGCGCCTGGACGCGGCGGCGGAGGCGCGGGGCATGACCCGCTCGGGCTTCATCGCCCAGGCGGTGCGGGTAAGCCTCGGCGAGCGCGGCCCGGCGAAAGATTTCGACGCCGCGACCAAGCGCCTGCAGGAGGAACTGGAGTCGCTCGGACGCAGGATCAACGACAGTATCGGGCCCAACTCGGCCTTCGGGCGCGGCATGGCCAACCTCGACGACCAGGTCTACGACGGCGTGCGCAAGATGGCCGACAGCGTCTCGGCGGCGATGACCCGGCGGCGCGAGGCGCGCCAGGCCGGCCCCGCGGCGGCGCCCGCCGATCCCCCCGCGGCTGCGTGAGGCGCACACCATGACCATGACCGACCGCGAACTCCGCCAGATCCGCGACAGCATCAAGCTGGTCGGCACGCTCTCCGACAGCATCGTCAAGCTGGGGCCCTTGAGCCTGGGCATCGACGGGGTGCTGAGCTGGGCGCCGATGATCGGCGAGATCTACAGCGCCTGCGCCGGCCTCTTCATCCTGATCCAGGGCCTGCGCGCCCGGGTGTCCTGGAAGATCCTGGCTCTGGCGGCCGTGCTGCTGGGCCTGCGCACTTTCGGCGACGCCATCCCGCTGGCCGGACCGCTGTTCGCCGACCTGTTCGTCGCCCACCGCTGGTCGGCCAACATGATCGTTGCCGCCATCGACCGCAAGCTGGCGCGGACGGCCGAGCCGCGCGGCCCGCGCTGGTGGGGACGCTCGCCCGCCCTCATGGCCTGATGACCGGGGCCTAGTCATTTGAGCGCCCTCGACGACGCGGCGCGGGTGGGCCGCCTGGGGCGCATGCGCCTGGTCGCGACCGGCTTGCTCGTGCTGATGGCCGCGATCTACGTCGCGGCCGGTTTCTGGCTGCGGCAGGCGCCGTGGCTGGGCCTCGTGCGGGCGTTCACGGAGGCCGCGACCGTCGGGGCCTGCGCCGACTGGTTCGCGGTGACCGCCCTCTTCCGCCGCCCGCTCGGCCTGCCGATCCCGCACACCGGCATCATCCCCCGCAACAAGGACCGCATCGGCGAAGCGCTGGGCGGCTTCATCGCCGACAACTTCCTCACCCAGGAGATTCTCGAGGCCAAGCTTCAGCGGCTGGAGGTAGGCCGCTGGGGCGCGGCCTGGCTGCGTCAGCCACGCAACGCCGAGGCCGCGGCCGAGCGGTTGGTGGCGCTGATCCCCGAACTGCTGGACCTCGCCACCCCGGACGCCCGGCGCAGGTTCGTGGGCGCGCTGGCGGCCGACCTGGTTGAGCTGGTCCCAGCCGCGTCCACCGCGGCCGGGGTGTTGCGCGCGGTGTGGGGCGGTGAGCGCAGCGCGGCGATCCTCGACGCGGGCCTGGATCTCGTCGCCACCGCCCTGGCGCAGAACGACGACCTGATCCGCGCCGAAGTCGCCGGGCGCACCTATAAATGGCTGCCGAAGTGGCTGGACCGGGCCATCGCCGACCGCATCCTGAACGGCCTCGCCCAGACGCTGGTCCAAATGCGCGAGCCCGACCACCCGTGGCGCGGCCGGGTGCACGCCTTCGTCGACGACTTCATCGCCCGCCTGGAGACCGACCCCGTCCTCGCAGCGCGCGCCGAGGCGATCAAACGGCAGATCGCCGCCAATCCGCTGCTGCTGGAACGGCTGGGCGACTTCGCCGGCGTCATCGAAACGCGGCTGCGGCCGGCGACCGATGAGGACGCGCACCTGCTGGTGCTGCAGGTCGCCGGATGGCTGGCCGGGCTGGGCGCCTGGCTCTACGACGAGGCCGACGCGATCGAGATCTTCAACGCCTGGGTGCGCCTCGCCATCCAACGCACCATCGCGCCGCGCCGCCACCAGATCGGCCGCGCCATCGCCAGCGTCGTCGCCGGCTGGGACGCGCGCGGCGTCGCCGAGAAGCTGGAACTGCAGGTCGGCGCCGACCTGCAATACATCCGCATCAACGGGACCCTGGTCGGCGGCCTGGTCGGGCTCGCCATCTACGCGCTCTCACGGAGCTTTGGGCTCTAGCCTCCGGGCAGGTCGGCCGCGGCGAACAGGAACATCGGCCGGTCGAGTTCAGCTTCCAGCGCCGGGTCGGCGGTCACCTGCTCGGCGTCCGGGCGCCATTCCTCGACGTGGCGGATGACGAAACCCTGGCGGATCAGCGCGTTCAGCGTGGTCCCGAGGGTGCGGTGATGCTTGACGACGCCGCTGGCGATCCAGTCAGTGGTGCGCGGGCCCTCGCGCAGATAGCCGTCGAGCGGCCAGACCTGGCGTCCATCGACGCTGGCCCAGGCCGGCCTTGAGGGCGCCATGTAGATCGGGTGCTCAGTTGAGAAGACCAGGCTGGCGCCCGGCGTCAGGGCGCGGCGCACGGCCCCGAACAGGCGCTCGACGTCGGCGACGTAGTGCAGGGCGAGCGAGCTGTAGGCGAGGTCGAACGCGCCGCGGGAGAACTCGATCTGATCGAGGTCGCCCTTCAGGTAGCTGACCGCGCCATCCGCCGTATCGGCCCTGGCCCGCGCCAGCATGTTGTCCGAAACATCGATCCCGAGCACCGACGCGGCGCCGGCCTCGCGCGCCCAACGGCTGAACCAGCCAAAGCCGCAGCCCAGGTCGAGCACCCGCAGGCCCGGCATCGGCGGCAAGAGCGCCCGCATCGCCGGCCACTCCGCCGCACCGTCCAGACCCAGCCGCGAGCGGCGGAACTGGCTGTAGCCGGCGAAGAAGGCGGGATCGTCGTAGATGTTCTGCGCCATGGCAGGCTCAGGGTCCTCGACAGCGGACCGGCAGGCAAGCCGCGCGTCGCGCTTGCGCCAAGAATGACACCTTGTTCACGTCGTGCGGCCGAGCTTCCGGTGTAGCTTCCGCGCCAGGCGAGGCGGGGACCGGGGGACGATGGGCGCCTATCTGACTTGGGGGTTGCTGGCGGTGTCCGCGCTGATCGTGGCCGCGCCGCTGGCGATGGCGCTGAACGAGGCGTGGCAGGCCCGCCGCGATCGGACGCAGCTGCGGCCGCGCGGCAGGCTGGTGGATGTCGGTGGCGGGCGGCGGCTGCACCTCTTCGCCAAGGGCGAGGGCCGGGTGGTGGTGCTGATCACCGGCGGCGGCGAGCCTGGCGCTTTCCTGACGCCGCTGCAGGACCGCGTCGCCGCCTTTGCCCGCGCCTGCATGTACGACCGCCCGGGCTTCGGCTGGAGCGACCCGGCGCAGGCGCCCATGACCTTCGAGGCCCACGCCAGGGACCTCCACGCCCTGCTCACCGGGGCAGCCGAGCCCGGGCCTTACCTGCTGGTCGCCGAATCGTTCGGCGGCCTGATCGCGCGGAGCTTCCTGCGGCTCTACCCGGGCGACGTGGCGGGCCTGCTGCTGGTGGACGCGGCGGAGGAAGAGCAGGTCTTCGACCTGCTGCCGGTGCTGCGCGCCGGCGCCCAGCGGCAGCTCGCCGTGGTGCGCTTCGCCCTGCCGCTCGGGCTGGTGCGCCGCGCCGTGAACCAGGGCCTCGGCAAGCGCTTCCCGGTCGACGCGCGCCGCGAACTGGCCGGCCTGATGAGCCGCCCAGCCCACTGGCGTGCGTCGGCCCGCGAGATCCAGGCCTATGACCTGACGCCTGCCGCCGACCGGCATGCCGGCGGCTTCGGCGCGGTGACACGGCCCCTCACCGTCATCGCCCACGGCAAGCCGCTCTCCGGCGCCCTGCAGGCGGCCGAGCCTGGCTGGCGAGAGGGGCAGAAGCGCCTGGCCGGCCTCTCGGCGTCCTCGCGCTTCGTCGTCGCCGAGCACGCCGGCCACGCGATCGCCCAGGAAGACCCCGACCTCGTCGCGGCCGAAGTGCGGGCGATGCTTACACCCGACGCGCGGTGAGGATGTTCACCGGCGGGGCGAGCATCTGGCCCTGCATGTCCGGGTTCTGCGCGTCGCCGGCGGTCGGCAGGGCCAGGATGACCCGCGCCACGTCCATGCCGTCGACCACCTGGCCGAAGGCGGCGTAGCCCAGGTTGTCGCCGGGCGCCTCCGGATGAGCGTCGAGATAGGGCGCGTCGCCGCAGCAGATGGAGAAGTCGCTGGTCGCCGTGCCGGGCGCGAAACGGCCCATCGACAAGGTCCCGTCGAGGTGTCTCAGGCCCGTGGTCAGGGTGCTCTCATGGGCGATCGGCGCGAACACCTTGCGCGCGTCCCTCACCCCGGCCTCGATCAGCCCGATGGTCGGCGCCCCCGGCGCCCGCGCGGCGCGGTAGAACTGGGCGCCGTCCATGTGCTTGCTGTCGACATAGTGCAGGAAGTTGGCGACCGTGATCGGCGCCTTGTCGTCGGCCAGCTCGATCAGGATCACCCCTTTCTCGGTCTCGAGGCGGACGCGGGTGCGGGCGACAGCCTGAGCCCAGGCTGGACCGGCCGCCAGGATCGCCGCGGCGGCGAGCAGGTGGCGGCGCGTTGCGGCGATTGCGGACATGGACTTGGCTCCCACTCTGGCCGGTGCGCCGACGTTATGCCGGAGGCTGGCGTCCCCACCAAGGACCCTCGGTCAGGCGGCGGGCTGTCTTGCGTGGGCGGCTAGATTACCCGGCCCGGCAGCGTTTTCAGCCAGGGAACCAGCGCCGCGTTGACCTCGGCCGGCCGCTCCTGCTGGGTCCAGTGGCCGCAGCCGGGGAGGACGTGGGCGCTTTCGAGGTTGGGCACGACCGCGCGCATGGCGGCGATCGGATCGCCCAGGGCGCCGAAGCCATTGAAAGCCCCGTCCTTGTCGCCGGCGACGAAGCAAGCCGGCTGGGAGAGGACGCGGTCCTTGAACTGCTGCAGGTAGTCGAAGTCGCGGGTGTGGTTGCGATAGCGGCTGAGCGGGCCGAAGAAGCCGGAGCGCTCGAACTCGCCGACGAAGTAGTCGAGATCGGTCTCGGTGAGCCAGGCGGGGAATGGCTCCGGGTCCGGCATGCCATCGAGCAGGGCGGCGCTGGCGTCCTTGACCCAGGCCGAGGCCATCTCCGCCGGCTGCGCGTCGCCCGAGATGATGTAGTAGAATTTGCGCAGGAAATCCCGCGGGTTGGGGTCGAACACGGCCTCGGCCCGGCCCGGTTCGCGGAAGTAGGACTGGTAGAAGAAGCGGTTCTTGTCGTCGAACTGCGCCTTGATCACGTCGTCGAGCGAGCGGGTCGGCACGCCGGTGTAGACCACCGACATCGTGGCGAGCGCGGCGAACTTGTCCGGGTGGATCAGGGCCGTGTTGTAGACGATCGGCGCCCCCCAGTCGTGGCCGATCAGCACCGCCGGGCGGCCCGGCGACAGCGCCTCGGCGACGGCGCGCACGTCGGCCACGATCGGTTGCATGGCGTAGTCGGCCACTTCGGGGAACTTCTGCGAGCCGCCATAGCCGCGCACGTCCATGGCGCAGGCGGTGAAGCCGGCGGCGGCGACCGGCCCGATCTGGTGGCGCCACGAATACCAGCTCTCGGGAAAGCCGTGCACCATCAGCGCCAGCGGCCCCTCGCCTTCCAGCGCCACGCGAATGGCGACCCCGCCGGCGTCTATGGTCTTGAACTCAGGCATCAGAGGGGGCTCCAGAAATCAGGCGAGAGGGCCAGCCGATGCGGACCAGCATGCCGTCGTGGCCGACAATGCCGACCTCGTAGACGCCCCATTCGCGGCGGCGCAGCCCGCCGCCCGGCCGGATGATCAGATCGTCGACGCGGGCCGCGATCGCCGCCACGTCGGGGCTGCGGATGAAGACGCCGAAGGGGTTGTGCTTCTCCGGCACGCGCCACTCGCCCTCCCCGGCCTGGATCACGTGCACCTCGCCGCCCCAGCCGCGCAGGATCGCGTACTGCGCATCGCCACCGGCGCGCTCGAAGCCGAGCCGCTCCCAGAAGCGGATGGCGCCGGCCAGGTCGTTCGACGGCACAGTGGCGAAGGCGCCGACGGGCGGCAGGGGCTCGGTCGTCACACGTTGCTCCGGGAGTCTCAGTAGACGCCGGGGATCAGGCGCCAGCGGACCTTGGCCTGGTAGTCGGTATAGCCAGGAAGGCTTTGCGCGAGGAGGCTTTCCTCGTCGGAGAGCCGCCACGCGAAGCAGGGGATCGTCAGCGTGGCCGGAATGAGCGCCCACCAGGAACCGAGCGCCAGCGCCATGCCGATGAAGAACACGACAGCGGCAGAGTACATCGGGTTGCGCACGATGGCGTAGGGGCCGGTGGAGATCACCTTCTGGTCCGCCGCCACCTGGACGGTCGCCGCGCCGAAGGCGTTCGCCCGGAACACGCGATCGCTGAAGGCGATGCTGGCGACGATCAGCCCGTCGCCCGCGATCGAGAGCCAGGCCGGCATGCGCGACCAGCCGAACCGATGGTCGAGACCCGGGAGGACGAACTCGGCGATCGTGGGGACGAACAGCACCAGCACGATGAGCCGCTGGATCGGCCGCTGTTCGGCGCCCGGCCCGATCTTGGTGCGGCTCTCGAGCAGGGCGGGGTCGCTGATCATGAAGAGGGTGACCGGTACGCTGCAGACGAAGATCACCGCCAGATAGGCCCAGGCCTGCCAGTACTGGAGCGTCCAGGCCGAGGCGAAGATCACCAGGCCGATGGCTATGGTCGCCCCGACCAGCCAGATCCAACCCTTGACCGCCGGACTGTTCATCGCCCCACCCGCGCTAGGCGGCGAGCTTCTCCTTCGCCTTTGCCTCGCGTTGGAGGGCCTCGCGCTGCTGCGCCAGGATGACGATATCGGCCTCGTGAGGCAAACCCAGGGCGCGCAGCAGGGTCTCGCGATTGGGGCCGGCCTTGGGCGGATATGCCGCCTTGTTGCGCTTCTTGCCGCGGGCCCAGTAGCCGAGGATCTTGGCGAAGTTGGCCGGGCGGCGCAGCCAGGCGTCCGGGTGTTCCAGCATGTGGAAGCCGCGCATGCTGGCGCGCAGCAGGTCGACATCGAAGCGGATCGCCGGGGTCACGCCGTCGGCGATGAAGCTCGCCAGCAGCTTTTCGCGCAGGGTGCGTTTGTAGCCAGGCGTCAGCGCCTGCTCGGCCCGCTTGATGGCGCCGCGATCCTGCGAGCGCATGGCGAGGTAGTAGGGCCGCAGCTCGGCCTGCACCCGGGTGTGGTAGGCCAGCAGGCGCGCGGCCGGATCGGTCTCCGCCGCCAGCACCTCGCGGATCAGCGAGGCCTGCACCGCCGCCATCGAGCAGCCGCGACCGTAGAGCGGGTTGGTGCGCGCCAGGCTGTCGCCGACCGCGAAGAAGCCCAGCACCGCCGGCTTGCCGTCCGCCGCCAGGTCGCGCCAGCGGCTCTTCAGGTCGCCCATGCCGTAGACCTGGCTGGTCGGCGTCGCCTGCTCGGCGTTGCACCAGACCTTCAGGCCGGGCAGCTGGTCGATCAGCCTGTCCCACATCTCGGGGCGTACGATGGCCTTGCGCAGCTCGTACTCGATCTCGGGTGTGCACATGGTGACCGAGAAGCAGTTGTTGTCGCCCGGGAAGACGCCGAACTTCAGGTAGCCGAGATCGCCGCCCGACGGCGGATTGCCCTCGCGCGGCGGCTCGCTCCTGCCGGGCAGCAACTTGTAGTGGCGGGTGAAGTAGAGGATGCCGGCGGTCTCGGTCTCCTCGGGGATCGCCGCCCCCTCCTCGACCAGCTGCTCGATGCCGGAGCTGTTCTTGCCGCCGGCATCGATGACGATCGCCGCGTGCAGCTCGGTCTCGACCCACGCCTCATCGACGCGCACGCCGGTGACCTTCAACGCGCCTGACGGGTCGCGCTCGGTCAGCAGCTTGCGCACCATCGCGCCGGACCGGATGGTGACGCCGGGCAGGGTCTCGACATAGCGCCGCATCACCAGTTCCAGCGTGGTGCGGCGGCTGGTCAAGAGGGTGAACTCGGCATCGGCCGGCTTGGCGACGTAGCCCTGCTTCTGGGCCGGCGAGAGCATGCTTTCGAAGCCGAGCTCGCGCACGCCCATTTCAAGCAGTTGCTCGCGCAGCGCCGGGTGGTCGGCGCCGATGATCTTGCCAAGGCGGGCCAGGAAGGCATGGCTCTGGCGCAGGTGCCCGACCCCGCGGCGGTTCCAGTCGCGGAAGGCGGTGTCCGCGTCGCCGGACGGGGGCTCGGCGTCACGCTCCAGGATGGTGAGCTGGCGGCCCGTGGACCCCAGCACCAGCGCGGTGCACAACCCCGCCATGCCGGCGCCGATCACCAGAACAGGCTCGTCCATTCGATTGCCTCGCGCCGCGCCGCCCCGCCCTGGCGCCACGCATAGCTAGCAAATTGCGCGAGCTTGTCTTCCAGTAAAACGATGTTTCGGGCTGAGACGTGTTGACGCGAGATGTGAAATCTTGGCGGACGCCACGTAAATCTCTGCTGTCTACCAAACCGGTTGCACTAAGCTTCCGCCGCGTCGCCCTGCTCCTGAGTCGCCTGGCCCCCGATACGGCTCGCCAGCCCCGCCGATCATGTGGCGCGAGGTGTCGCCAATTCACGACAACTAGCGGAACAGCCGCGAACGCAAGTCGGACGTCCGACTTTGGGAAAGTCGGAAAAGGGCTCGTGAAGTCGGAAACGGCCTTGTCCCATAAGGGAAATTCGGCCGGCGTAGTTCACTGCCGCATTAACCTCTTGCAAACCATTCGGCGCCGGGTTTGCTGTTTGCCTGTCGAAGGCCGGGCCGGTTGCGCCATTCCGGGCCTCGATGGGAGCGCCCGCTATGTTCGAGTTCGGCCGTGAACTACGCCGCCTGTTCGGGGGAAGAGGCGTTTTTCCGGGCAAGGACGGGCTGACCGGTGGCGACGGCGCGCTTCTGGAGCTGCTCGACCTGAAGATGCTCAAGGCCGAAGCCAAGAGCGCCGACGTCGCCGCCGGGCGCATCGGCGTGCGCGACAAGGCCCGCCGGCAGCTTGAAGCGGCGGTGGTGTGGCGCGAACTGGCCCGGCGCACGGGCGATGCGCCGTCGCTGCGCAAGGCCGCGGCCTCGGCCGAACGCGCCGCCGAGAGCTATGCCGCGGGGCATCGCCAGCAAGGGTGGGCCCGCGCCCGACTGGAGCAGGCGACCTGCGCCCTGCTGGGCGCCGAGCTCTTCGGCGACAACGGCCTGGAAGCAGCGGCGGAAAAGGCCGCCGGCGAAGCCCAGCGCGCCGGCGGGGCCGCGGGCATGCTGGCCATGGCGACCCTGGCTGAAGTCCGCGGCCGGCGCGCCGTCGTCAGCGGCAGCGCGGCCGAGGTGCGGTCCGCGGCGCGCCTGTTCAACGACCCGATCGCCATGCTGGAATCCGCCGGCCGCCGCGATGCGCACCTGAAGCTGGCCGGCGCCGAGGCGCGGCTGGTGCGCTCCGAGCTGCTGGTCGGCGCGGGCCTGCGCCTGAAGGACGAGGACCTGATCCGCGCCGGGCTCGGCGACCTTACTGCCGCCGAAGAGCGGCTGGACGCGGCTTACGAGCCGCTGACCCTGGCGCGCGCGGCCATCGCCAAGGCCTCGGCCAAGGCCGCGATCGGCGAGATGACCGGCGATGTGGCCAAGCTGGCGCGGGCCATCGGCAATCTCGCCAGCGCCCTCGACGCCTTCGGCCGCGAGCAGAGCCCGCTCGACTGGGCCCGCGGCCAGACCGCGCTCGGCGGCGCCCTGGCCCAGCTGGGCGAGGCCACCGACAACGAGACCGCCTTCAACAAGGCCCTCGCCTGCTACGACCGCGCCAATGTGATCCTGCGCGCGGCGCCCGGCCTGGTGCTGCGCGCGCAGGCCGCCAACGGCCGGGGCTTCGCCCTGGCGCGGCTGGCGGAGCTGACCGGCGACGTGAAGGTGCTGAATGCGGCCGAGGCGGCGTTCAAGGCCGAGCTGGTCAGCGGCCCGCATCGCAGCGACCCGGTCGCCTGGGCGATGTTGCAGGTGCAGCTGGGCCAGGTCTACGTGACCCGCCTCAACCTCACGGGCCGCGACCGCGGCGAACGCGCCGCCGCCGCCCTGGCCTTCCAGGCGGCGCTGGATGTGTTCGGCGAAGAGGGCCTGCGCTCGCTGTCCGCCATCGCGGCGGAAGGGCTGGAACGGCTGGCGGCGGCGAAGGTCGGCTGAGCCTACGCGGGCAGTCTTGCAGCCACGCCCTGCGCCCGTAGCAGTCTGACAGCTTCCTGGTCGAAGGAAACGAAAGCCTCACCGCCGAGCCAAGCGCCCTGATAGGCGATCACGCCGTCGGCGAAGTCCGCACCTGCTGCGAGCAGGCTCAACCCAGCTTCGGCGGCCGCGCGGTCCACAACGACATTTCCGCTGGCGAGCAACTGAGTAAGCAGGTCGGCGACCACGACAGAGGGTGTCCCGTAGGACCGCGACAGAACCCACACCAACTCGCATAGCGTTGGTAACGTCACCGCCACTAAATCAGCCGACGAAAGTTCGCGTCGCGCCAAGGGACTTTGTATCGGGTCGTCATCGGTAATTGCACGAACCAGCAGGTTCGTGTCCGCCGTGATCTTCACAGTTCGCCGGCCCAGCCTTTGGCGATGACCTCGTTCATCTCTTCAATCGTAAGCGTCGGTCTACCCTCTCGCTTGAGGAGCCCGAAGACGTCCGAGATCTTGCCTGTGGGCCGAGCCGCCCTCACCTCGATCCGGCCATCGGGCAGCATTTCCACCGTCACCTTCTCGCCCGGCTGCACGCCCAGGTGCCGCAGCAGATCCTTGCGCAGAGTGACCTGGCCTTTTCCGGTGACTGTCAGCGTCGTCATGGAGGTAAATGTAAGGCGATACTGCCTTACATACAACACCCTCTGGAGGCTTCGGGCGCCCCGTTCGTGGGGTAGACTGCGCCGCCGGCGGGGTGTTGAGTCGCACTGGCAGGAGACAAGGAGGGCGGCATGGATCAGCTCGCAGAAGCCCCGGCGACGGCCGAGCCCGCCCGGTGTCGCGTGGTCAGTCCCGGCGCGCAGTACGAGGGCAAGCAGCACCTACTCTACAACGTTGGCGTCTCGGCGGAGACCGTCGGCGCGCAGGCGATCCACATGCAGATCGCCACCATCCCACCTGGCGGCCGCGGAGTGGCGCACAAGCACGCCGCACACGAGACGGCCATCTATGCGCTCAGCGGCGAATCCGGCGTCTGGCACGGCGACCACCTGGAGCACCACTCGATCGTGAAGCCGGGCGACTTCTTCTACATCCCTGCCAATACGCCCCACGTGCCCTACAACCCCAGCAGCACCGAGGACGTCGTCGTGCTGATCGCCCGCACTGATCCGAACGAACAGGAAAGCGTGGCCCTGCTGCCGGAGCTGGACGGGCTGCACCGCTAGGCGGAGAATCCCGCCGGCGGGCGCGTCAGGCCGCCAGTTCGGGGGCCTGGCGGCGCATGCGCCAGAAGCGCAGGGTGCGCTGGGCGGCTTCCTTGGGCAGGTTGCCGTAAAGGTCACCGTATTCCCGGGCGCGGCCCATGGCGTCGGCGTCGCGGTCGAGCACCAGCACGGCGAAGGTGAGGAAGAGCGAGCGCTCGAAGTCGGCCGCCTTGCAGACGATGGCCAGGGCGTCGAGCTCGCGCCGTTCCAGGATCAGCCGCGCGGTGTGGAAGTCGATGCCGGCCAGCTCGGCCAGCGCCACCATGAAGCGGGTGGACTCGCGGTTGCGCAGCATGCTGGCCAGCGCCTTGGGCGTCAGCGCCTTGCGCGCCACCATCGAGCGCACGTCGCGCTCGGCGTCGGCGTAGTCGGCCGGCAGTGAGCCGTCACGGGTGGCGACGCGGTTGCGGCCGGCCTGCAGCGCTGCTTCCAGCGTGGCCGGGTCGACGGCGGCGTTGCGCTCCAGGATCTTGGCGCGCAGCTTCGACTCGACGACGAAGTACATCTCGTTGAGCAGGTCCGGCGGCAGGTCGCGGCGATTGACCACGGCCGCGTGCAGGGCCGGGTTGGCCTCGGCGCGATCGACGGCGGCTTCCTGCGCCTGGCGTGACAGGCGCGCGCCATCGTTGCCCAGCAGCACGCCCAGGGTTTCGTCATCGCCGCGCGCCACGATCACGTCTGACAGCGCCTGCGAGACGCTGCCGCGGCGCGAGATCGCCTTCAGGTGGTCCTGGCCATGGCGCTTGGCCACGGCCATCAGGTCTTCCTCGCTGAGCGAGGCCGAGCCTTCCAGCACCGGGCGCGCCACCTCGATGGCGGCGTCGGCTGCGAGGCCTCGCAGCAGCTTCGAGGGACCGGGTTCCGCGTCGGCGATCCGGCCGGCCAGCTCGGCGCGGACCGCCACCTCCATCTCCCCGGCCAGCTGGCTCAGCACTTCGTCGAACAGCGCCATCTCGCCCGGACGATGGTCCGGGTTGACGAAAAAGAGGTCGGTCACCTCGCGCAGCAGCTCCCGGCGCTTGGCGCTGGAAGGCTCCTTGGCGAGATCGATGAGGTCCTGGAGCTTAGACACGGGCTTCAGTTGGAGTCCTGGCCGTCCGGGTGCTGGACGGGGGGCTTGGGGGGATCGTTCGGGTCGTCCTGGTCGCCAACGCCGGCGGCGCTGTCGGGGGTCGCGGCCTGGGCCGGCGGATTGTCGGGCGGGCCGACCAGCACCATCGGCCGGTCGGCGGGCAGCGTCACCGGATCGGGCGTCATGCCGTATTCGCGGTGCAGGGAGTAGAAGCGCGCGTGGACCGGCGCCGAGGCGCTGGCAGGCGGCGTATTCTGCGCCAGGGCCTGCGGCTGTGGCGCGCTTTGAGCGGGCGGCAGCGGCGGCGTGGGACGCGGCGTCGGCGCGGCCATCGCGACCGGAGCTGGCGGCGGCGCGGGTGCGGCCGGCTGCACGTAGGCAGCCGGCGCCGGAGGCAGCGGCGGCGGCAGCGGCTCGGAATAGGCTGGCGGCGCCGGCGGCCGCGGCGCGGCCATCGGCAGCGCCTGCATGGGTGCGAGCGGCGCAGGCGACGGTGTCGGCGCGTACGCCGGAGCAGCGGCTGCGGCCGGCGCCGGCGCGCTGGGGATGCTCTTGCCCGCCCAGTTCAGGTACGGACCGTGGTAGCCGCTGTCCTGGGCCACGCCGGAGCCGGCGAGGCTTGCGGCGGCGAGCGCCAGGGCGGCCGCACCGCACAGGGTGCGCATCGGTAGGGCGAGTTCCATCGGATACCCATTAACGGGCGCGGCTTAATTCACGCCTAACGAGCGGCGTTATCTGCCCCGCCACCACGCCAGGGCGCGCCGCTCGACGAAGCGGAAGCCCAGATGCAGGAAGCCCGCCAGCAGCGCCAGGGCCGCCACCGCCGCGAAGCTCTTGGCCGTCTCCATGCGGTGGCTGGCCTCCAGAATGCGCCAGGCGAGGCCCTCCTCGCCGCCGGCGCTGGCCATCATCTCGCCGATCACCGCCCCCACCAGCGAGAGGCCGAGGCCGACCTTGTAGCCCTCCAGCGCCTGCGGCACGGCGGAGGGGGCCTTCAGCCGTGTCATCCGCTGCCAGCCCGTCGCGCCGTAGAGGTCGAACAGGCGTTCCAGCTCGGGGTCGGACGAGGTGAGGCCGGCCAGCGCACCCGAGTAGACGGGGAAGAAGGCGGCGACGCAGGCCAGGGCGATCACCGCCCGCTCAGGGTTCTCGATGCCGGCCCAGACGGTGAAGATCGGAGCCAGGGCGATGATCGGGGTCACCTGCAGCACCACCGCGATCGGCCGGAAGCTCGCCTCGATGATGCGACCCGATGCCGCGGCCACGGCGGCCAGGTTGCCCAGGACGACCACGATGACGAAAGCGCTGAGCGCGGTGGTGAGGGTGCGTCCGGCCGAAACGAAGAGCGTCGGGGCATTCTCCACCAGCGCCACGGCGATGTCCCAGGGCGGCGGCAGGAAGTAGCTGGGCACCGCCAGCCAGACGCAGAGCCCCTGCCAGAGGCCGAGCAGCACGGCCACGAAGACGATTGGCGCGATAATCTCCAGCGCGCGCTTCATCGGCCACCTGGGATAGCCGAGCCCTGCATAGCCAAACGCAGCATCTCGGAGAGCTGCTCGGCGGCGTGGCGGAAAACTTCGGTGGTGCGGAATCCGGCCGCGCGCGGGGCCGGCGCGTCGATCGCCACCTCGCCGGCGATGCGGCCGGGTCCGGGCGTCATCACCACGACGCGGCTGGCCATGTAGGCCGCCTCCTCGACGTTGTGGGTGACGAAGACGATGGCCGGCCGCTGCTCGTCCCAGATCGCCAGGAGGTCGTCGGCGAACTGGCGGCGGGTGATCTCGTCGAGGGCGGCGAACGGCTCGTCGAGCAGCAACACCTCGGGACTGGTGACGAGGGCGCGGGCCAGCGAGGCGCGCATGGCCATGCCGCCGGAGAGCTGCGCCGGCCGCGCCTTCTCGGCGCCCGCCAGGCCAACGCGGCGCAGCGCCTCGGCGGCCCGCGTCCGCGCCTCGCGCCGATGCACCCCGGCCAGCTCCAGCGGCAGGGCGACATTCGCGGCGGCAGTGAGCCAGGGCGCCAAGGTCGGCGACTGGAACACCACCGAAGTCTCACCTCGCCCGGCGGCGCGCCGCACCACCCCGCGGGTCGGCGGCTCCAGCCCCGCGAGCAGGCGCAACGCGGTGGACTTGCCGCAGCCCGACGGCCCGACCAGGGCGACGATCTCGCCGGCGCCCAGCGCGAAATCGATCGGCCCGAGCGCCCGCCCGCGCCCCGGATAATCGACCTCGACGGCCTCGAACGCGGCGACGGCCTCGGTAGCGAGAGGCGTGGGGGCCACTACTTCACCGGCGGATTGGGCAGGAACTCCAGGTCGAAGGCGTTCTTGTAGTTGGCCGTGCCCTTGGGCGAGGCGATCTTGAAGAAGTCGAGCCAGTGCTGGTCGGTCATGGCGCCGTAGCCGAGGGTAGGCGTATCGCCGCCGTCGACGATGCCGAACTGCAGCATCTTGGCCCGCGCCTGGGCCAGGATGTCCTCGGTCATGTCGGGGTTGTCCTTCAGGATCAGCGTGTCGGCCGGCTTCGGATCGCCGTGCAGGTAGTCGCGCCAGCCGGCGGCGCTGGCTTCGATGAAGGCGCGCACCGCGGCGGGGTTCTTGGCGATGAAGCTGTCGGAGGCGATCACCATGCCGGCGTAGCTTGGGTAGCCCTGGTCGGCGAGCAGGAAGACCACCGGAGCGAACTTGCCCTGCTGCTGCACGGTGTAGGGCTCTTCGGTGACATAGCCCTCCTGCACCGCCTGCGGGTCGAGAATGAAGGGGCCGTTGTTGAAGTCGTAGCTGCGCACCTGGCTGTCGCTGAAGCCGTACTTGGCCCTCAGCCACGGCCAGAAGGCGGTGCGCGAGGCGTCCGAGATCATGATCGGGTGGCCCTTCATGTCGGCGAGCGAGGCGATGCCGACGCCGGGGTGGGCCAGCAGCACCTGCGGGTCCTTCTGCATGAAGGCGGCCACAGCCTTCACCGGCACGCCCTGGTTGGCGAGGTTCATGACGATGAAGCTGTTGGAGCCGACGCCCATCTCGGCCGCGCCGGACGCCACCAGCTCGGGCACGTTCACAGAGGCGCCGCCCTGGATGATCTTCACGTCGAGGCCGCGGCGGGCGTATTCGCCATCGGCCAGCGCCTCATAGAAGCCGCCGTGCTCGGCCTCGGCCACCCAGTCGGTGACGAAGCGGATGGTGGTGTGGCCGCCGGCGGGCGGCGGTGGGCTCGGCGAACAGGCGGCAAGCACCGTCAACGCCAGCAGGACAAGGCCGAAAGTACGCATCGATTGGCTCCCCAAGGCCGCGGACCCTAAAGCGGCGCCCGGCAAAGGGGAATCGGTTTTCGCTGTCGGAAAGCGTGGCCCAAACGAGAGAGAGGGCGACACCCGGGTTGCCCCGGCCATCGCCCTCTCACCCAAGTCCTTGCGGAGCTTGACGTTGAAGGTGTCGCCTTTTGCCTCCGGCGCCAGGTTGCCCTGTCACCTTCCGCTCCGGCCGAGAAGTTCGCCCAATCCCAGGTCGCCCTGGAGGTTGCGGGCCTCGCCCCTCCGGCGCCAGGTTTCCCTTGAGGTTGCCCTCTCCGGCCCCGCGTCGCCGCCTTCGACAATCGAAGACTGATCCATCCGCCCGGACGGCGCAAGCGGGCCGCAGAGCGCAGCTGTGGACCAGTTTTCGCGCAACGGTGCAGAAACTGTGGACAAGGTCCCAGCACGGCGGCTTTTCGCTTATTTTCCAGAAGCTTCCGTCATCCACGGCTGCGCGGGGCGCGCCAGTGGGGTCGCGAAAGCAGGGCCCAAAACGAGAGAGAGGGCGACGCCCGAGTCGCCCCGGACTTCGCCCTCTCACCCAAGTCCTTGCGGACCTGCGTTGAAGGTGTCGCCTTTTGCCTCCGGGTCCGGGTCGCCCCTTTCCCTTCCGCTCCGGCCGAGAGGTTGGCCCAATCCCAGGTCGCCCCGGGAGTAACGGGCTTGGCCCCTCCGGCGCCAGGTTTCCCTTGGGGTTTCCCCCTCCGGTCCCGCGTCGCCGCCTCCGACAACCCGACAGTGCTCCGCCCTCCCCGGCCGTGCAAGCACCCCGCGGAGGGGGGCTGTGGAGCGCTGTTTCGACATCGGTGCAGAAACTGTGGACAACCTCCGTGCCCGGCCGATTTGCGTAAAACTGTCATATGGTTAGCTCATCCCCAGAAAACCCGGCGCAGGCCGCGCAACCGGCCGTCTCGCCCGCCGATTCTCAGGCCACGCTGGCCCCTCACCGGCAATGGGCCTAAGCACGCGGCCGACAACCATGACCGACCGTCCGTTCTGGGAAACAAAGTCGCTCGCGCAGATGTCGCCCGGCGAGTGGGAAAGCCTCTGCGACGGCTGCGGGCTCTGCTGCCTGGTGCGCTTCGAGGACGAGTATACCGGCGAGATCATCCCGACCCGCGTCCACTGCAAGCTGTTCGACAGCGATGCCTGCCGCTGCACCAACTATGAGGACCGCAAGGCCCACGTGCCCGACTGCATCAAGCTGACGCCCTACAATGTCGACGACCTGGGCTGGATGCCGCGCAGCTGCGCCTATCGCCGGCTCAACGAGGGCAAACGCCTGCCGCGCTGGCACCCCCTGATCACCGGCGATCCGGAGAGCGTGCACCGGGCTGGCGTCTCGGTCCGCGGGCAGACAATTTCGGAGCTGGCGCTGGATGATCCGGAGGACGCCCTTGATTTCGAGGCTCCAGACCTATCTGTGGATCGAAGCGACGATTGAGCCCGGCGCCCGCTTCAGCTTAAACCAACCACGGTGACCTAGCTCAGGGCGAGGGGCGTTCCTTGGCGCAAGACCCCTATGTCGAACTTGGCGTTCCGCGCACGGCCAGCGCGGATGAGATTCGCCGTGCCTTCCGCCAGCTGGCGAAGAAGCACCACCCGGACGCCAACCCGGGCAACAAGGCGGCGGAGGAGAAGTTCAAGCAGATCTCGGCCGCCTTCGACCTGCTGGGCGACGAGGACAAGCGCAAGAAGTACGACGCCGGCGAGATCGACGCGGACGGCCGCGAGAGCATGCGCGGCTTCGCCGGCGGCCCGTTCGGGGCCGGCGGCGGCTTCCGCGGCGCCGGGGCCCAGGAGTTCGAGGGCGCGGACCTCGGCGACATCCTGGGCGAGATGTTCGGCCAGCGCGCCGGCGGCGGGCGCGGCGGCTTCGGCGGCTTCTCGCAGCGCGGGGCCGACGTGCGCGCCCGGCTCGAGATCGACCTCGAAGACGCCCTGGCCGGCGGCACCAAGCGCATCGTCTACGAGGGCCGCACCTTCGACGTGAACATCCCCAAGGGCGCTTTCGACGGCCAGATCCTGCGGCTCAAGGGCCAGGGCTCGCCCGGACGCGCCGGGCCGGGCGACGCGCTGATCGAGCTGATCATCCGCCAACACCAGATCTTCCGGCGCGACGGCGACACCCTCTTCATGGACCTGCCGATCACCGTCCCGGACGCCGTGCTGGGCGGCAAGGTGGAAGCCCCGACGCCGAACGGCCCGGTGACCCTGAGCATCCCGCCCGGCTCCAACTCGGGCTCGACCCTGCGGCTCAAGGGCCGCGGCATGATGGGCTCGGGCGGGCGGCGCGGCGACCTGATGGCGCGGCTGGTAGTGACCCTGCCCGAGGAACCGGACGCCGACCTGAAGCGCTTCGCCGAGACCTGGCGCACGGAGCGTCCGTACACGCCGCGTCGCCGGTCCTGACCGGGGAGCGCCCCGGACACCCCGGCGTAACATTCAGCCCCTATTCAGCGAGGCTCGCCTAACGGAGGGGATATGAAGCCGATCCTCACCGCCCTTGCAGGTGTTGCGATCGCCGCGAGTCTCGCGGCGACGAGCTTCGCGCAGCCGCCGCCGAACCAGGCCAACCACCATAACGAGCGCCGTCCGCCCGTTTACGAGGCGCCGCCGCGCCATGCCCCGCCGCCGAACATCCCGCCCCCCGGGCCGCCGCAGCGCAGTCCCAACTCGCTGGGCGCCGGCTGGGCCCTGCAGCAAGACGAGGTGCGCCAGGGCGTCACCCAGCGCCGGCTGGTGCCGCTCGGCCAGGTAATCGAGCAGCTGGGCCGGCGCATGGGCGGGCGCCAGCTCGACGCGGGCTTGGAATATCAGGGCGGCCGGCCGATCTATCGGGTACGGTGGATTACCCGAGACGGGCGGCGCGTGGACATGCTGATTGACGCGGCCACCGGCGCTACCGTGAGCGGAGGCTAGGCGAGACCCCATGCGCATTCTCGTAGTCGAGGACGATCCGGACCTCTCCCGCCAGCTGAAGGCCGCGCTCGGCGACGCCGGCTATGCGGTGGACCACGCCCCGGACGGCGAGGAGGCCCACTTCCTCGGCGACACCGAGCCCTACGACGCCATCGTGCTCGACCTCGGCCTGCCGAAGATCGACGGCGTCACCGTGCTGGAGCGCTGGCGGCGGGCCCACGTGGCGACCCCGGTGCTGATCCTGACCGCCCGCGGGGCCTGGAGCGAGAAGGTCGCCGGGTTCGACGCCGGCGCCGACGATTACCTGACCAAGCCGTTCCACACCGAGGAGTTGCTGGCCCGCCTGCGCGCCCTGCTGCGCCGCTCCGCCGGCCACGCCGCGCCCAGCCTGGAGTGCGGCGCGCTGCGGCTGGATCCGCGCGCCGCCCGCGCCACGGTGGGCGGCGAGCCGCTGCGGCTGACTTCGCTCGAATACCGGCTGCTGCACTATCTGATGATGCACCAGGGCCGGGTGATCAGCCGCACCGAACTGGTCGAGCACCTCTACGACCAGGACTTCGACCGCGATTCCAACACCATCGAGGTCTTCGTCGGGCGTCTGCGCAAGAAGGTCGGGCCGGATCGGATCGAGACCGTGCGCGGCCTGGGCTACCGGCTGGTGGCGCTGGAAGGCGAGGCGACGACCACGTGACAGCCGTCTCCGCGGACGCGCCGTCGCCGCTCGCCGCGCCCGCCAAGGCGGCGCGGCCGGCGCACCGTCCCTCGCTGGTCCGCCGGCTGGTGGTGCTGCACGCGGTTCTGAGCTTCGTGGTGCTGCTTGGCGGCGGCTTCGCGCTCTCCACCTTCTTCAGCCAGCAGGCCATCGACCGCTTCGACGACGACCTCTCCGAGGACGTCGACAACCTCGTGGCCGGGGCGTCGGTCGACGACCAGGGCCAGGTCGATGCCCCGCCGCTGACCGACGAGCGCTCGGCCCGCGCCTATTCGGGCAAGTACTGGGAGCTGGCCACCCCGGCCGCGAGCGGCGGCGTCGAGGCGATCCGCGGCGCGACCTCGCGCTCGCTGATGGACCAGAGCACCATTCCCGGACCGCCCAGCGGCGCCGGCGTGCTGGGCGCCCACCCCGGCAAGACCATCTTCTACGACGGTCCCGGCCCGCTCAATCAGCCGCTGCGGATCGCGGCCGAGGAGGTGCGCCTGACTGGCGCACCCCAGCCGGTGATCTTCATGGTCGCCGAGGACCGCACCCCGATCAACGGCAACATCCGCACCTTCGAGAGCGCCATCGGCCTCGCCCTGGCGGTGCTGCTGGTGATGCTGATCGGCGGGGTGGTGCTGCAGGTGCGCGTCGGCCTGCGCCCGCTCTTCCGGCTGCGCGGCGAAGTGGCGGCGGTGCGCACCGGCAAGACCGATCGGGTGGTCGGCGACTACCCGGCCGAGCTGGAGCCGCTGGCCAGCGAACTCAACGCCCTGGTGGCGCACAACCAGGAGGTCGTCGAGCGTCAGCGCACCCACGTCGGCAACCTGGCCCACGCGCTGAAGACCCCGCTGGCGGTTATGGCCGCCGAGGCGCAGGCGACACCCGGCCCGCTGGCCGAGGTGGTCAGCCAGCAGTCCGACGTCATGCGCCAGCAGGTCGACCACCATCTGCGCCGGGCCCGCGCCTCGGCGCGCCAACAGGGCGGCGGCGAGCGCACCGAGGTGGCGCCCCTGCTCGAGGAGCTGGCGCTGACCCTCGAGCGGATTTTCCAGGACAAGGGCGTCGAGGTGGATTGGCGCTGCCCGGACGACCTGTTCTTCCACGGCGAGCGCCAGGACCTGCTCGAACTGGCCGGCAACGTGATGGAGAACGCCTGCAAGTGGTGCAAGGGCCGGGTCCGGGTCGACGCCAGCACGCTGGCAAGGGACGTGATGCAGATCACGGTCGAGGACGATGGGCCGGGCCTCGCGGCGGAAGACCGCGGCGAAGTGTTGCAGCGCGGGGCGCGGCTGGACGAGAACGCCCCCGGCTCCGGGCTCGGCCTTTCCATCGTCGATGAGCTCGCCAAGGCGTACGGCGGGTCGCTGACGCTCGGCGATGCGTGGTTGGGCGGACTGAAGGTCAGCCTGACGCTGCCGCGGTCCGAAGCTTGACGCGGCGGAAACACTTGGCGAAGTCTTAACTCCTGTTCAGCACGCTGAGGCTGGGACACTCGGCGTGTCCGGAGCGCTGCGTTCTTGAGTCAGATCTCGGAATCCAAGGCAGAACTGGTGAGGGGCCTGATCGAACAGGCGCCCGATGCGGCTATTCGCAACCTGCTGCGCGCGCTGACCGCCGACTTCGGCCATGACGAAGGCCTGACCCGCGTGCAGCACATGGTCGAGGCCGAGGCCAACGACCGCGGCGCCCGCAACCAGACCTTCTCGCCGATCACCCCGCTCTGCGCGCCGCCCGGCCCGTTCAGCGGCCTCTGGTTCCCGCCGCGCACGCTCTCGCTGATGTGGCGCGGGCTGAAGGAGACCTCGCCGACTGTCGTCACCGCCGCCAAGTCGCTGTGCAGCAACTGGCGCGGCGCCGACTCCTCGCCCGACATCTTCGACACCCTCTGCGCCAAGGCCGCCATCGGCCTGCGGATGGGCGACGGCAGCTTCGCCGCCGCCGCGCTCGCCGCCGACCAGGGTGGCGGCCGTGCGGCGCTGGTCGCCTGCCTCGACATCGCCGCCGTCACCCGCCGCGCCCTCGACCAGATGCCCGAGTGGCTGGGCCGCATGACCAGCGAGAAGGCCGCCAAGCTGCGCCTGGCCTACCGCGACGCCGTGGGCGTGGCCGAAGACGCCGGCCCGCGCTTCTTCGAGATGCTGGCCGCCCACCTCAGCGAGCCCTGGCTGATCCTGCGCGTGATCTCCGGGGTCATGGACCGGCCCAATGAGGCCTTCGTCTCCGGCTCTGAGCTCGGCGGCTTCGGCGAGCGGGTGCTGGACGACATCGAACGGCTGTTGGCCGGCGTCAGCGCCTTCAAGCCAGCGGCAGGCCGCCAGGCGGCGCACGCCGCCGCCGCGGCGGTGCACACGGCCACGGTCGAGATCACCGAGATGGAACAGGCCTTCCACCTCACCCACGATGGCGTCTGGGGCAAGCGGCTGGCCCACCAGAAGCTGGCGCTGGCCGCCACCATCGAGGCGCACCTGAAGTCGGCCGACGCCGCGGTGGGCGGCGCCCTGCCGCTGCAGACCCTGCGCATGGGGCCGCGGGTCATCAAGGGCGTGCCCCGCCTGACCCACGAGCCCGAGGCGGAACTGGTCGAGAAGGCCGTGACCCTGCTGGTCTTCATGGATGAGGTGCGCCCCAGCGCGGCCGCCGGCGGCTTCGCCTCGTCGCGGGCCAAGGCGCTGGAGGTGCTCGAGCACCGCCTCGACACCTACGTCGAAAAGGTGCTGGAAGAGATCCGCGCCGACGACGGTGTCGACCCCGACCGCGCCCGGGCCTTCCTGGAAATCGCCGCCGAACTCTGCGGCCTGGCCCGCGACGAGAAGGCGGCGCAGATCGTCAGGCGACGCGCCGCGGCCGCCTAGGCCCGCGCCGTTTCGAGTTCAGAGCTGGTTGCCACCGTTATCGACGATCGGGTCGAAGGTGGCGAAGAAGCCCTGCGCATTGCCGATGTAGACGCCGTAGGCGCTCGTCGGAAAATGCTTCTTGCCGTCGTGCTGACCGCCGTCCCAGTCGTTGTGGTACAGGAAGGTGACGGTCGGGCTGCCGCTGCCGGAGAATCCGTTCGGAAACTGATGGTGCGTCCGAGCGGCGGGGTCGAGCACCGCCTTGGGTTTGGTAGAATCGTCCGAGAAAGCGAGCGAGTGCCTGCCGTAGCCATCGTAGAAGTAATAGCCGGCGCTGGTGATCTTCAGCGTCACCATCACACAACCATGCAGGGTACTGAAATCCAGCTCTCCGCCGGGTTTGACATAGGGCCGCGATGCGGCATTTCCCGCCGCGTATGTAACGGCGGGCGTCGGTGACGCGGCGACCTGGATGTAGACCAGGACAGGTACTGTCGGCGGTGTCGTGCAGGCCATCTTCTTCCCCCTGTGCGGCCCACGAGGGCAGAGTTCGCCGTCGCTACCACTTGTAGTCGAATATTGCCGGTAAGGCCGCGCGACGCGGTGGGACCGTTACTGACGAACCGGCAGGTAATGCGCCCATCGGTGGCTGAGAAAATCTTAGCCTAAAGGCCAGTTGCCGCAATAGTGTCGACGTTCTGTCGGTCGTCGGCGGGTTCAGGCCGACGATCCGGCTCAGTCTCGCCTGCGCGGCGGTCCACCAGTTCCGCGCCGCAACCACGCCGCCTTGCTGCAGGGCCGCATCGCCGGCAAGCAATGCGGCCTCTGCGGCGACGCCGGCGAGCGCCGCGGCGTGCGGGTTGGCGTCGGCGAGGCCAACCAGTCGTGTTGCTTCCGCGAAGGCCGGCTGCAAGGCGGCAGCCTGGTCGGCTGCCGTGCCAGGCCGCGAGGCCGCGATCTTGATGGCCAGCAGCCGCGCCCGGCCCAGCGTCACCCCCTGCCCGGCCAGCTGCCTGGCGGCCGGCGCCTCGCTCATCCGCTGCGTCCGCGCGGCCATCTCCGACGCCGCATCCAGCTGGCCCGATTGCAGCAGCGCCTGGCCCAGCAGCAGGTAGGTGGGCGCAGCATTGGCTTTGTAGCTCTCGTTATCCGGCGCGCCCGCAATCAGCCGATCCATTTCGGTCGCCGCGGCCTGCAGCCCCGAGATAGCGGCGGGAAGCGCGCCCTGCGCCATCTGGATTCGGGCAATGCTGGTGCGGTTCGCCGCCAACGCCACGGCCGAGGCGGTGTCGCCCGGCATACGTTGTATTAGCCTCTGGTAGATCGCGCTGGCGCTCTCCCGATCCGCCACCGCGGCGTCGAGCCGGCCACGCGCGGTCTCGGCATCGGCCAACCAGGCATAGACCGAGCTCAGATCGGCCTGGCGGTCACGGTCGTCTGGCGCGCCGGCGGCCAGGTTGCGGCTGATCGTCAGCGCCTCAGAGAAGCTGGCGGCCGCTTCGTCCGGATGGCCCTCTTTGAGCAGCACCGCGCCGAGATTGGCGTCGGCGGCGTCCACTTCCGCCCACCAGTCCGCCTTCCTGGGCTCGAGCTGGACCAGCCGGTTCGCGAGACGCTGATAGTCCTCGAAGTCCTGACGCGCGCCGGCGTTGTCGCCGCGCTCGAAGGCGACCTCACCGATGTAGAAGACGCTCTGGGCGTGGTCGAAGATGCGCTGGGGATCGTTTGGGCTGCGCTTGAGCAGTTCGGCCGTGCTCTTGGCCGACTCCTCGAAGAAGGCCAGCGCTGCGGGCAGGTCGCCCCGCTGCTCGCGCACCTTGCCCAGGATCTGCAGCACCCTGGCGCGGCGGCCGAGCGACTCCGCGTCGAGGCCCCGGCTGCTCTGGGCAGCATAATAGCTGAGGGCGCGCGCGCCGATGGCGTCGAGCGCGTCCAGGCGGCCGGCGGGCTCAAGGGTCTTGCGCAGGTCGCCAATCATGAACTCGACCAGCCCCTCGGCCTGGGCCCGCTGCGCCTCGGCCTCGTTGCGTTCGAGGACGGCCACGAGCGAAAGCGCGGCCATTGCGCCCGCGGCGGCGAGAGAGGCGAACGTTAGGGCAAGCTGCTGCTGGTGGCGCCGGTGGGCGTCGCGCTGCACGACCTCGTCGAGGCCGACGTGCAGCATGCCGGAGACCAGCTTGAGCAGAGCCCCGCGCCGGCCGTCCTTACCGGGCCGAAGATCCGCCGCCGCCGGGTGCCGGCGGCGGTCCCCAACCAAACCCCCTTCCTCGAGCGCCGGGCGCAGCGACTCGGGAAAGCACTCCGCGTCGGCGTCATCCGGGTCGTTGGAGGCGAAAGGACGCCCGCCGACGATCACCGACAGCACGCGCTCGTCACCGTGGCTGTTCCTGAACTCGCGCAGCTCCTGCTCGACCCACTTCGAGCGGGCCGCGTCGGGCGAGCAGACGACGATGATGTAGGCCGAAGCGCTCAGCGCCGCGCGGAGCGGCTCGGCCAGATCGGCGGCGGCCGGCAGTTCATCGCGGTCGCGGAAGATCGGCCGAAACCGCCGCGGCGCGGGGCCAGCCTGCGTCGGATGGCCGACCAGACGGCGCGGCACGACGTACCCCTCCAGCGCCCGATGCAGCCAGGTCGCCCATTTGCGGTCGGCGTGGCTGTAGCTGAGGAACGCCCAGTATTTCTGGCCAGGATCGCTCACCGCCGACCGTTACCACGGCCGAGCTGGCTTTCGGAGCGTCGCTCCTAGACCACCCGCACCCGCGCCGCGCTCTCCGGCAGGTCGCCCCCGAAGGCGCGCTGGAAGAACTCTGCCACGGTCGGCCGCTCCAGCTCGTCGCACTTGTTGAGGAAGGTCATGCGGAAGCCGAGGCCGATGTCGCCGGCGAAGATGTCGGCGTTCTGGGCCCAGGTGATGACCGTGCGGGGGCTCATGACCGTCGAGATGTCGCCGTTCATGAAGGCGTTGCGGGTCATGTCGGCCACGCGGACCATGGCGGCGATGGTGCGCCGACCTTCGGGCGTCGCCGCGTAGCTGGGCGACTTGGCCAGCACGATCTCAGCTTCGACGTCGTGGGCCAGGTAGTTCAGCGTGGTGACGATCGACCAGCGGTCCATCTGGCCTTGGTTGATCTGCTGGGTGCCGTGGTAGAGGCCCGTCGTGTCGCCCAGCCCGATGGTGTTGGTGGTCGAGAACAGGCGGAAGAACTTGTTCGGCCGGATCACCCGGTTCTGGTCGAGCAGGGTCAGCTTGCCCTGCGCTTCCAGCACCCGCTGGATCACGAACATCACGTCCGGCCGGCCGGCGTCGTATTCGTCGAACACCAGCGCCATCGGCCGCTGGATGCACCAGGGCAGGATGCCCTCGCGGAATTCCGTCACCTGCTTGCCTTCGCGCAGCACGATGGCGTCCTTGCCGACGAGGTCGATGCGCGAGACGTGGCTGTCGAGGTTGACCCGGATCATCGGCCAGTTCAGCCGGGCGGCCACCTGCTCGATGTGCGTCGACTTGCCCGTGCCGTGGTAGCCCTGGATCATCACGCGGCGGTCGTAGGAGAAGCCGGCGCAGATGGCGAGGGTGGTCTGGGGGTCGAACTGATAGGCGTCGTCGAAATCCGGGACATGGCTGTCGCGCTCGGTGAAGGCCGGCACCTGCATGTCGGAGTCGACGCCAAATACGTCACGAATGCTCACCATCTTGTCAGGGACGAGGGCGAGCAGCGCGTCTTCCGCGAGGATGTTCAGGGTCGTCATGGCGGGGGTTCACTAGCGGGAAATGGCGTCGATGCAAACGCCTGTTTCAAAGGGCGGAAGGCTGACGTTCGGTCAGACGATCTTGGCTTTCTTGAGCGTGCGGAACGCCTTGATGACGCGTTGCAGCTTGTGCTCGGTCGATCGGTCGCCGCCGTTGGCGTCCGGGTGACAGCGCTTCAGGAGCTCGGTGTAGCGCTTGCGGATGGTGGCGGCGTCGGCCGTGGCGTCGAGGTCGAGGTCGGAAAGTGCGTTGCGCTCCAGCCGTCCGAGGCGGCGATCGTAGGCCGCCTTCTCCGCCGCCTGCGCGGCCTGGCCGCGCCCGAACACCCCGAAGGCGTCGCGAAAAAAGCCGCGCGATGCGGCGGCGGCGGCCTCGCGTGAACCGCGCCCGGCCTTGAACTGCCAGGTGGGGCGCCCGCCGGTGGTGGCCTCGCGCTCCTGGCGGGCGCGGATCTGCTCGTCGGAGAGGCCCGCGAAGAAGTTCCAGCTGCGATTGTACTCGGCGGCGTGCGCCTGGCAGAACCAGTAGTGCTCCTCCAGCATGTCGCGCGACTTGGGCGCCCGCGAGTCGCCGGCCAGCCGGCAGCCCGGATGGTCGCACGGACGCTGGCCCGGCTTGAGGGACGTGACGTCCTCAGCCGCAGCCTTCTCCGCCTCGGTCTTGGGCGGCCGCACGCGGATGTCCACGAAGCGGGGACGGTATTGAAAGGTTGCGGTCATTGTCCGAAGTATGAGGCCGAACTTTTGCCGATCAAGAATTGACACGCCACGAATAGGGAGGCGAAATAATGGGGTCTGTCGCCCAGAGCCTCACGAACAAGCTCGCTGCGGCGTTTTCACCCGTCCGCCTCACCGTAGACGATGATTCCGCCCGCCACGCCGGCCACGCGGGGTCGCACCCCGGCGGCGAGAGCCACTTCAATGTGGTGATCGAGGCGGCAGCGTTCGAGGGCGTCTCCCGCGTGGCGCGCCAGCGACTGGTCTACCAAGCTGTCGCCGAGGAGCTGGCCGGGCCAGTGCACGCGCTGTCGGTCAAGGCGCTGGCGCCCGGCGAAGCCGCTTAGGTTCCCTGCGGAGCGCCCAGCGCCGCGGTGAGGGCGCGGGCGAGGTCGCCCACCCGGAAAGGCTTCTGCAGCACCTGGGCGCCGCGATCGACCTCGCGCAGGCCCGCATCGCCATAGCCGGTGGAGAAGATCGCCGGCACGCCCTTGGCGCGGATCGCGTCGGCCACCGGAAACACCGGCTGGCCGGCCAGGTTGACGTCCAGCAGGGCCGCGTCGAAGACGGTCGCCGAGCCGGCCAGTTCGAGGGCGTCGGCCAGGGTGTTGACGGGCCCGACCACGACACAGCCGAGCTCGCCCAGCATGTCCTCCACCAGCATGGCGATCATCATCTCGTCCTCGACCACGAGAACGCGGCGGCCATCCAGGGCGGAAATCTCGGCCATACGCACGCACTCCATGGGCCGGCAGTCGCTACAGTCTAGGTCAGCCGACTCCGGGCTACAACTGCGCCTGTCGCCCTGCCACCAAACCGCCCTCACGCCTCCTTCGGCAAGGGCGTGACGCGCAGGGAGGTGATCTGGTTGCGCTGGCGGCGCAGCACCTGGAAGCGGTGCTGGTGGAAGATGAACGACTGGCCGACATCCGGGATGGTCTGCGCCTCGTGGATGACGAGGCCGGCCACGGTGACCGCATGCTCGTCGGGCAAGTCCCAGTCGAGGGCGCGGTTGAGTTCGCGCACATTGAGATCGCCATCGACGATGATCGAGCCGTCGGGCTGCGGGCGCAGGCCCTCGATGGCGGTGTCGTGCTCATCCTCGATCTCGCCGACGATCTCCTCGAGGATATCCTCCAGGGTCACCAGGCCGGCCAGAGCGCCGTACTCGTCGACCACCAAGGCGAAGTGGGAACGGCGCTTGAGGAAGTGGTTGAGCTGGTCCTTCAGGTCGGTGGTCTCGGGCACGAACCAGGGCTCGGTCGCGATGGCGGCGACATCCAGTTTGTCCACGTCGCCGAGCGCCGCGACGGCCCGGGCGATATCCTTGGCGTGCAGCACGCCGACCACGTTCTCCGGATCGCCCTTGTAGAGCGGCAGGCGGGTGTAGGGGCTGGCGAGCGCCTCGGCGACCAGTTCGCGCGGCGTGTCGTCGATGTCGAGCATGGCGATCTGACGGCGGTGCACCATCACGTCGGCCACGGTCAGCTCGCCCAGGTCCAGCACTCCGCCCAGCATGCGCCGGTCGCGGCTCTCCACGAGGCCTTCCGCGTGGTGGTATTCGACCGCGCCGCGGATCTCCTCGTGGGCGGCCAGCACGTCGTCCCCCATCTCCAGGCGCACGCCGATGATGCGCAGCGTGTGCCGCACGATCCACTGGATCGAGTAGATCACCGGCCCCAGCAGCCGCACCACCAGCAGCATCGGCCCGGAAAGCGCCCGCGCCACGTCGTCGGCGCGGACGATGGCCAGGGTCTTGGGCAGCACCTCGACGAAGACCACCACCAGGAGGGTCATCACGCTGGTGGCGATGGCGACGCCCCAGGCGCCCGGCACCACCTCGGTGATGAACATGGTGGCCAGCGAAGAGCACAGGATGTTCAGCACATTGTAGCCGATCAGCACCGCGCCGATCATGGTCTCCTGGTCGCTCATCAGCTGGTTGACGCGGCCCGCGGCGCGGTCGCCATCTCGCTCGAGCTGGTGCATGCGGCCGCGGCTGGCGCCGGTCAGCGCGGTCTCGGCGGCCGAGAACACGGCTGAGATCGCCAGCAACAGCAGGATGATCGGCCCGGCGGCGATGAGAACGGCCACGAAGGTCATCGCCGCGCGCCTTCGCTGACCAGGAAGGACTTCAGGGTCGCCGGATCGACGCCATTGACCACGAAGGCGTCACCGATCCCGCGGGCCAGAATGAAGGTCAGAGCCCCGCCCTCGGCCTTCTTGTCCTGCGCCATGTGGCCGATGAGGGCGCGGGCGCGGAACGGGTGGCCGCTGAGCTCGGCCAGCCGCGTCGGCAGGCCGGCCGCGGCGACGGCGCGGGTGGCGCGTTCGGCGTCCTGGCCCGAGCAGTGGCCGAGCCGCGCGGAGAAGCGGAACGCCAGGGCGCAGCCGATGCCGACCGCCTCGCCGTGCTTGAGCGCGTCGCCGAAGCCGGTCTCGGCCTCCAGCGCGTGGGCGAAGGTGTGGCCGAGGTTGAGCAGGGCGCGGCGGCCCGCCTCGCGCTCGTCTTCGGCGACGATCTCGGCCTTCATCTCGACCGAGCGGCGCACCGCGTGGGCAAGCGCCGCCGGCTCCAGCGCCAGCACCGCCGGCGCGTTGGCTTCCAGCCACTCGAAGAAGGCCAGGTCGCCCAGCAGGCCGTACTTGATCACCTCGGCATAGCCGCAGATCAGCTCGCGGCGCGGCAGGCTGGCCAGCAGGTCGAGGTCGGCCAGCACCAGGCGCGGCTGGTGGAAGGCGCCGATCAGGTTCTTGCCGCGCGGCGTGTCGATCGCGGTCTTGCCGCCCACCGACGAGTCGACCTGCGAGAGCAGCGTGGTCGGGATCTGCACGAAGTCGATGCCGCGCTTGTAGATTGACGCTGCGAACCCCGCGAGGTCGCCCACGACCCCCCCACCGAACGCCACGATCAGGTCGCCGCGCTCAAGTTCCTGTTGCAGGAGCGCGTCGCTGACCCTCTCCAGCCCGGCGAAGCTCTTGGCCTCCTCGCCTGGCTCGATGATGACGGCGTGAGGCTCGATCCCGGCCGCGTCCAGCGCGTCGGCGAGGCGGTCGCCGTGCAGATTGAACACCGTCTCGTCCATGACCACGGCGACCCGGCGGCGTTTCAGCAAGGGCGCGATCAGCTCCCCGGCCCGCTCGACCAGCCCGCCGCCAATCAGCACGTCATAGGGCTTGCCGGCGACGGCGACATGCACGGCGCTGGTCATTCCGCGGCCTCCGCCCGTTCGGTCAAGGCTTTCAGGATCGCCTCGACCGCGGCCTGGTGGGGCGTATCGCCGGTCTCGACCACGATGTCGGCCTCGGCGTACGCCGGGTAACGGTCGCGGGCCTGGGTGGTCAGCACGTCGAGCGGGTCCTTGCCGGCCAGCAACGGCCGGTTTTCCTTGCGGCTGACGCGCCGCGCCAGGAGCTCGATATCGGCCTTCAGCCACACCGAGACCGCGTGCTCCTTGATCAGCCGGCGGGTTTCGGGGTGCATGAAGGCGCCGCCGCCGGTGGCCATCACATGCGCCGGCTCGGCGAGCAGCCGCGCGATCACCCGGCGTTCACCGTCGCGAAAGGCGGCCTCGCCATATTGGGCGAAGATTTCCGGGATCGGCCGGCCGGCGGCGGCTTCCACCTCCAGGTCGGCGTCGCGGAAGGGCATGCCGAGCGCGGTCGCGAGCCGGCGGCCGACACTGCTTTTGCCGACGCCCGACAGACCGACGAGGGCGATGGTCTTGCTGAAAGGACCGGGGGTGGCGGACATGAGCGAGAGCGGCTTTACACGAGCGGCGCCCGCCTCGCCAACTTCACCGCAGGATGGCGCCTGGACCGAGGCGTTTCTGGAGATGATGGCGGGCGAACGCGCCGCCGCGGCCAACACCTTGCGCGCCTACGCCAAGGATCTGGAGGACGCGCAGGACTATCTGGCGCGGCGTGATTCGGGGCTGGCGCGAGCCACGGCCGAGGCCATCGAGGCCTATTTCCAGGATATTGGCGCGCGCGGCCTTGCGCCGGCGACGGCGGCGCGGCGGCGCGCGGCGGTGCGCCAGTTCTACCGCTTCGTGCTGGGCGAGCAGTGGCGCGCCGACGACCCCTCGCGCCGCGTCGATGCGCCGAAGAAGGGCCGGCCCCTGCCCAAGGTGCTGAGCCGCGAGCAGGTCGAGGGGCTGATTGCCGCCGCGGCGGCCAAGGACAGCGCCGCGGGCCTGCGCCTCGCCGCCATCATCGAGCTGATCTACGCGTCCGGCCTGCGCATCTCCGAAGCCGTGTCGCTGCCGCTCGCGGCCCTGGCCCGCGATCCGGCCTACCTGATGGTGCGCGGCAAGGGCGGCAAGGAGCGGCTGGCGCCGCTGAACGGCGCGGCCCGTACGGCCATCAAGACCTACCTCGAAGCCCGGCCAGCTTTCCTGCCGAAGGGCGCCAAGCTCAATCCCTGGCTCTTCCCGTCGCGCGGCAAGGCCGGCCGGCTGACCGCCCGCCGCGTCGCCCAGCTGCTCGACGAGGCGGCCCTCGCCGCCGGCATCGACCCGGCCAAGGTCAGCCCGCACGTGCTGCGCCACGCCTTCGCGACTCACCTGGTCGAGGGCGGCGCGGACCTGCGCGTCGTGCAGACCCTGCTCGGCCACGCCGACATCGCCACGACTCAGATCTACACTCACGTCGCCGAGGGGCGGCTGCGCCAGGTGGTCGAGACCAAGCACCCGCTGGCCCGGCGGGGAGGCGCGCGCCGATGAGGCTGGCCCTGATGATCCTGGCGCTCACCGGCAACGTGCTGATGGCCTTGCTGCTGGTCGCCGTCGTCTTCACCATGAAGATGGACTTCGGCGCGGTCGTCTTCCTACTGGTATTCCTTGCGCTGCTGGGGTTGAACAGCATGGCGATCATCTTCCATCGCCGCCCCCGCGCCGGCCAGATGACGGCGCAGGCGACTGCCCATACCTTCGACTGAGGAGCTGCGAGATGTGGCGGGTGATTCTCTCGATCGCTGCGGTGGTGCTCAACGTGATCGTGCTGGCCGCCGTTGCGATCGGCGGCCTTGGCGTCGCGGCAGCCCAGGGCGACGCGCCCCTCAGCGGCGCCCAGATTGTCGGCTTCGTCTTCGTCGTCTTCGCCGGCGTGACCGCGCTGACCAGCATCGTGGCCGTGGCGGTGGGCGCGCGGCTGAAGGGCCGGACGCTCCCTAACGCCGTCGCGTCGGAGTTCAGGTGAGCCCCAACTTGCTCCCCCAAGTCTTCCCGCCTAGTTTGCGCGACCTTTTTCGGGACCCCGCGTATTAGCAGACATGGCCTCGCATTACCTTGAGTTCGAGCGGCCGATTGGCGAGCTCGAGACGAAGATTGAGGAGCTGTCCAAGCTCTCCGGCGGTCCCGGCGGCATCGATACCGAGATCGCCGCGCTGCGCACCCGCGTCGCCGAGATGCGGCGCGACACCTACTCGCACCTCGACGCCTGGCAGAAGACGCTCATCGCCCGCCACCCGGAGCGGCCGCATTTCATCGACTACGTCGGCGGGCTGATCGAGGAGTTCGTCGAACTGCGCGGCGACCGCGCCTTCGCCGACGATCAGGCGATCATGGGCGGGCTCGGCCGGTTCCGCGGCCAGGGCGTGGTGATCATCGGCCAGGAAAAGGGCCACGACACCAACACCCGCATCAAGCACAACTTCGGCGCCGCGCGTCCCGAGGGTTACCGCAAGGCCGTGCGCCTGATGGACCTGGCCGAACAGTTCGGCCTGCCGGTGATCTCGCTGGTCGACACCTCGGGCGCCTACCCGGGCCTCGGCAGCGAGGAGCGCGGCGTCGCCGAGGCGATCGCCCGGGGCACCGAGCGTTGCCTGACGCTGGCCACCCCGATGGTCTGCGCCATCACCGGCGAGGGCATGAGCGGCGGCGCCCTCGGCATCGCCTGCGGCAACCGCGTGCTGATGATGGAGCATGCGATCTATTCGGTGATCACGCCAGAAGGCTGCGCCTCGATCCTGGTCCGCGACGGCACCAAGGCCGAAGGTGCGGCCAAGGCGATGAAGATTACCGCCCAGGACCTGATCGGCTTCCGCATCATCGACAAGATCATCCCCGAACCCCTCGGCGGCGCCCACGCCGATCCGGCGGCCGCGATCAAGGCGGTCGGGGATGCGGTGGAAGCGGAACTGAAGGAGCTGTCGCCGCTCTCGGCCTCGGAGCTGCGGGCGCAGCGCGCGGCGCGCTTCCTGGCGATCGGTCGCTAGCAGCCCGGCGGGCCGGCCGCGAACCTCACCGAGGCCGCGGCCCGCGCTTGCGCGGCGCCAGCGCGCGCCCCGCGCCCGACTCCAGCTCGACAATCCACTCCTTGGCGCCCAACGGCCGCCCCGTGGTCTCTGACTGGCGCAGGCCCGCGAAAGCTGCCGCTTCGTCGAACGCCTCGGTGAGAAACCCCGCGAAGTCCCCTACCCGCCCCAGCACCGGCGCAACCTTGACCACCTTGTCGTCCTGGCCCGCCAGGTGCGCCCGGACGCTGGACCACGGCCAGGCCTCCGGCGTCTCGGCCAGCCTCGCCCGCACCGGGTTGAGCGAGACGTAGCGCACGGCGTTCGCCAGGTGGCCTTCATCCATCGCCACGGAGCCAAAGCGCCCCTGCCAGAGGTGGCCGTTCCAGGCGTTGCGCGCATTGATGTGGCGCGTGTAGCGGCGATGCAGGTCCCCGAAGGTCCTGCGCAGGCCGTCGGGATCGCTCGGCGTCAGCACGACATGCACGTGGTTGGGCATCAGGCAGTAGGCCCACACCTCGACGCCCGCCTTGGCCGAGGTCTCGGCCAGCAGATCGAGATAGAGGCTATAGTCGCCCTCGTTGAAGAAGGTCACGCCCTTGCGGTTGCCGCGTTGCGTCACCTGGTGCGGAGCGCCTGGCACGACGAGACGGGCTATCCTGGGCATGCCGGCTTGCTAACACGGCCGCCCGGGCCGGCGCAATTTCGGGGACAGTTTACTTAATTCGACCGGCCGTTAGGCGCGCAGCCTGGTCTGCGGCGCGCCATAGGTCAGGCGCTCGACGTAGCACCAAAGGTCGGCGATCTCCTGGGAGGCGATCGCAGCGCCGCTCAGTTCTTCGGCGGAGCAGCCGGTCTCCAGGGCGGTCTGGTAGGCGGCGCGCGAACGCACGATGGTGGGCGCGACGGGCAGGCGCATCAGGCGCAGCGCCTCGTGCGCCTTCTTGACCAGCGGCGGCTCGGCGCCGGCGCGGGAGACCGGGGCCTGGTTGAGCACGATCAGGCCGGGCTTGTGCAGGCGGCGCAACACGTCGGCGGTGCGGATGGCGGCGGCGAAGTCGAGGAAGGTCGGGCGGATCACCAGCAGCGAGAGGTCGGCCAGCACAATGGCGTGGGCGAGTTCGTCCTCGGCGCCAGCCGGCGTATCGACCACCAGGGTGTCGAACCCGTCGCGCAGCGCGGACACCTGCAGGGCGAAAAGCTTCGGCCCCGAGGTTTCGTTGTAACTGGGGCCGGGCGCGCGGCGCCCTTTCAGCACGGTGCTGGACGAGCACTGCGGGTCGGAATCGGCCAGCAGGGTGCGCCGCCCGCGCAGGTGGGCGGCGATGGCCAGGTGCACGGCCACGGTGGTCTTCCCGGAGCCGCCCTTGCGGGCGATGACCGCGATGGTGCGCATTTCCGTCCCGCATCTTCCCAGCTAGCGGCTCTAGCGAAGCTGGCGCTGAGTCGCGACCGGGAAGCGCCTTCGCGAGCCCGAGAATGCGGCGCCCGAACGGACCCGCGCCCAGAAATCGGCTCAGGCATTAACTTCCGGGCCATTCGTCTGCTAGGCTCTACCGTGAGAGGGATGACTCGAACGCCATGGACACCGCGGCTGACTACCGCCTGACCAACGACGCGAGCGGCCGGACGGTGCTCTGCACCGGCGACTGGACCGCCGTGCGCATGGGCGAGGCCAACGAGCGGCTGGAAGATACGCTGCGCGGCGTGGGCGACGTCACCATCGACCTGCGCACCATCGGACGCTGCGACACCTCTGGCGCCTACGGCCTGCTGAAGGCTGCCTCGCTGGCGAAGGAGCCGCCGAAGTTCCTCGCCAGCCCGGAGTTGGAGCGCCTGCTGGTGCTGGTCGACAAGGCGGTGAAGTCGGAGCCGACGCCGCACGTGGTGCGCCGCTCGTTCGTCGATCTCTTCGACCGCATCGGCCACGGCGTCATCCACCTCGGGATCGAAGCCTTCGACACCATGGTCTTCATGGGCCACCTGCTGGTGGCCATCGGCCGGGCGATCGCCAATCCGGGCAAGGTGCGCTGGGCCGCCTGCTTCGCGCTCTCGGAGCGGGCCGGCCTCGACGCGATCCCGATCGTGACCGTGACCACCTTCTTCATCGGCGCCGTGGTCGGCCTGCTGGGCGCCAACATGCTGACCACCTTCGGCGCCCAGGCCTATGTGGTCGAGCTGATCGGCGTCGCGGTGCTGCGCGAGTTCAACGTGCTGATCACCGCCCTGCTGCTGGCCGGCCGCTCGGCCTCGTCGTTCGCCGCCGAGATCGGCTCGATGAAGATGAACCAGGAGATCGACGCCATGCAGGTGCTGGGGGTCGATCCGTTCGACGCCCTGGTGTTCCCGCGCTTCTTCGCCCTCTTCGTCACCATCCCGCTGCTGGTGTTCGCCGCGACCATCGCGGGCCTCGCCGGCGGCCTGGTCGTGGCCTGGGGCCTCCTCGGCCTCGGCCCGGTGTTCTTCTTCCAGCAGCTGATCGACAACGTCGGGCCCGTCGCGTTCTGGGTCGGCATGTCCAAGGCGCCGGTGCTGGCGGTGATCATCGCCGGCATCGGCTGCCGCCAGGGCATGGAGGTCGGCGGCGATGTGGAAAGCCTCGGCCGCCGGGTCACCTCGGCCGTCGTGCACGCGATCTTCTCGACCATCCTGATCGATGCCGTCTTCGCCATCGTCTACATGAAGCTGAACATATGAGCGGCCCCGACGACGAAGCCGTGCTCGACGCCTCGGCCCCGCCCATCGCGGTGCGGGGGCTGCGTTCGCAGTACGGCGACCACCTGATCCACGACAATCTCGACCTGACGGTCCGCCGCGGCGACGTGCTGGGGGTGGTCGGCGGCTCGGGGGCCGGCAAGTCGGTGCTGCTCAACACCATCATCGGGCTGAAGCGGCCGGAGGGCGGCTCCGTGCGCATCTTCGGCGCCGACATCCAGCACGCGCGGCGCCGCCAGTGGACGGCGATCGAGCGCCGCTGGGGCGTGCTTTTCCAGCAGGGTGCGCTGTGGTCGAACCTGACGGTGAAGGAAAACGTGGCCGCGCCGCTGTTCGAACACACCGACATGGGCGCCAAGGAGGTCGGCGAGCTGGCCGACCTGAAGATCGCCTTGGCCGGCCTGCCCGGCGGCGCCGGCGCGCTGAAGCCCTCGGAGCTCAGCGGCGGCATGATCAAGCGCGCCAGCCTGGCCCGCGCCCTTGCCCTCGATCCGGAGCTGCTGTTCCTCGACGAGCCCACCTCCGGCCTCGACCCGATCAGCGCCGGCGCCTTCGATGAACTGATCCGCGACCTTGCCGACAGTCTGGACCTGACCGTCTTCATGATCACCCACGACCTCGACAGCCTCTACACGATCACCGACCAGGTGGCCGTGCTCGCCGACAAGCACGTGGTGGCCATGGCCCCGGTGCGCGAACTCGAACACTTCGATCACCCCTGGATCCGCGAATATTTCGGGGGACCCCGGGGCCGCGCCTCGGCCGGCGCCCGAGCGGCGCAAGCCCAGGTTCAGGGAGCCCACTGATGGAGCGCAACGCCAACTACGCCCTGGTGGGGCTGATCTCGACGATCCTCTTGATCGCGATGATCATCTTCATCCTGTGGCTGACCAACTTCGCCCTCAGCACCAAGTACGACAACTACAACGTCGTCTTCCACGGGCCCGTCGATGGCCTCTCGCGCGGCGGCGACGTGCAGTTCAACGGCATCAAGGTCGGCGAGGTCAGCGATATTCAGCTGGACGCCAAGGACCCCAACCAGGTGATCGCCAAGATCCAGGTTCGCACCGACACGCCGGTGCGGGTCGATAGCACCGCCTCGCTGGAGCCGCAGGGCATCACCGGCATCAACTATATCCAGATCACCGCCGGCACGATCTCCAAGCAGCTGCTGAAGGACGTGCCCAACTCCAGCATGACCATCAACGCGACGCCCGGCGGGCTCTCCTCGCTGCTGGCCAGCGGCGGCACGGTGGTGCAGCGAGCGGTCGACACGCTGGACAACATCAACAAGGTGCTGTCGCCGCAGAACATCAACAAGTTCAGCGGCATCCTCAGCGACGTGCAGGCCGTGACGGCCGAGCTGCGCGAGCGCAAGGCGATCATCGCCGACGCCGACAAGGCGCTGCAGAACGCCGACGTGACGCTGACCCAGTTCCGCGAACTGGCCAAGAACGCCAACGGCCTGCTCACCAGCGACGGCAAGCCGGCGATCAACAAGATCGGCGCCGCGGCCGACGAGATCCAGGGCGCCGCCGCCGACGTCCGCGCCCTGATCGCCAAGCTGCAGGGCCCGACGTCGGACTTCGCCACCAACGGCCTGCCGCAGCTGACGTCCGCGCTGGCGAACCTGCAGGTCACGACCAACAAACTCAACGGGCTGATCGACGAGGTGCGGCGTGACCCGCGCGCCTTCATCAGCAAGCCGCCAGCCCAGCAAGTCGAGGTCAAACCATGATGCGTCGCGCAACGACCCTGCTGGCGACGGCCGGCCTCACCCTCGGCCTGGCGGGGTGCATCACCCTGTTCCCGAAGACGCCGCCGACGCCGATGTACCGGTTCGAGGCGACGGTGCCGGCCATGCCGGCGTCGGCCGCGCCATTCACTGTGCGCGCGTCCGCCATCGACTTCGACAGCGCCGCCTCGGACGACAGCATCATGACGTCGAACGGCGACACCGTGGCCTACATCGGCGATGCCCGCTGGGTGGCGCCGGCGTCCGACCTCTTCACCGCGGCGGTCGCGCATGGCTTCGAGGCGGCGGGCGGCTCGGCCCACCTGGTGGGCCCCGGCGCGCCCGGCAAGGACGCCTTCATGCTGCAGATGCAAGTGACGCGCTTCGAGGCGGTCTACGAGTCCGGCCCGACCGCGCCGCCGACCGTCATGGTCCACCTGCACGCCAGGCTGTTGCACGAGAAGGACCTGAGCCCGGCCGGCGACCGCGACTTCGACGCCGCCATCCCGGCCTCCGACAACAAGCTCAGCGCCATCGTCCCCGCTTACGACCAGGCCGTCTCCAAGGTGGTGACGGGTCTCGTGGCCTGGGTGAACCAGGGCGGGGGCTGAAGACCCGGCGAGGGGGTCTAGCCGAACACCACCGGCAGCGACCTGAACCCGTAGAGCAACCCGCCCGGCAGGCGCTCGCCGCGGCTTGAACCAGCGCTGATACTCCCGAAGCGCCCCACCAGGGCCTCCATCGCGGCCTTGGCTTCCATGCGGGCCAGTGGGGCGCCGATGCAGGTGTGGACGCCGTGGCCGAAGGCGACATGGCGTTCGCGTTCGCGGTCCAGCTCGAAGCGGGCGGCGTCGTCCCAGCGCTCCGGATCGCGGTTGGCAGAAGCCAGATAGACCATCAGGCTCTCGCCCTTGCGGATGCTGGCCGCCGATCTCCACGTCCGCCGTGGCCGTGCGAATGACCATCTGGGCCGGCGAATCGAGGCGCAGCGACTCCTCGATCGCCGGCTCGATCAGGCCCGGGTCGGCCCGTAGCGCCTCCCAGGCGCCGGCCGTGCGGGTGAGGCGCGAGATGAGGTTGCCGAGGAGGTTGGTGGTGGTCTCGTTGCCCGCGATCATCAGCAGGATGCAGAAGGCGACCACCTGTTCGTCCGACAGGGTCTCGCTGGTCTCCCGCGCCCGGATCAGGGCGCTGACCAGGTCGTCTACCGGCGCCGCGCGGCGCTCGGCGGCAAGGCCGCTGAAGTAGGTCCGCAGCTCCATCAGCATCCGGATACGCTCGCCCTCGAACGGATTCTGCTGGATGCCCATGATGGCGTTGGACCAGCGCTTGAAGTCCATGGCGCGGGCCTCCGGCACGCCCATCATGCCGGCGATCACCGCGACCGGCAGCGGCGCGGTGATCGCCGCCACGATATCGACCTCCTCGCCGGCCGGGATGGCCGCCGCCAGCTCGGCCGCCAGCCGGTCGATGGCCGGCCGCATCGCCTCCATCGCCGCCGGCGTGAACGCTTTGGCCAGCAGGCCGCGCAGCACCGAGTGGCGCGGCGGATCGTCGGAGAGCAGCGGGAACCCCGGCCCCATCGCGCCGGCGCCCATCGACGCGGACGAGAACCGCCCGTGATCCAGCAGAATCGCCCGCACGTCATCGAAGCGGCTCGCCACCCAGAACCCCGACGCGTCGCTGTAAAGCGGACGCTCCTGGTGCAGGCCGGCGATGAAATCGTCCCGCCCGAGGCTGCGGATCTGCTCGCGTAAACTGAACTCGCCGTCGTCGGCCAAGGCTGGCTCCTGCCGCTGTTTGCCGGAGAGTATCACTCCGCTCGCCTCGAAAGGAGGGAGGCTAGGCCCGCGCCTTCGCCGCCATGTCGCGGATCAGCTGGCGCCGCTAGAGCTTCATGGGACACCGAGGGTGACTGAGGCGTCGCGACCTTAGCCGCGCCGAGGGCGAAGCGCGATGGTCAGTGACGTCCGGGTGAGCTTAACGACGGCCGGCGCGTTGGGCGGGGATGGGTGACGCTTCAAGTTCCTTGGCCGACAGTCTGAAACCGTTCCTGCACATGCCGCAGGCCGAGCTCAGCGTCGGCGACCTGCTGGACGAGGTCGAGGCCGAGGATGGGCCGGGGCCGGTGCTGCTGGCGCTGACCTTGCCGGTGATGTTGCCGCTGCCCCCGGGGTTCTCGATGGTGCTGGCCCTGCCGCTGCTGCTGGTGGCGCCGCAGATCATGTTGCGGCGTCAGGAGGTGTGGCTGCCCAAGTGGCTCTCCACCCGCAAGATCAAGCGCGAGAAGCTGGAAAAGCTGGTGAAGCGGGTGCTGCCCTGGATCGAGCGCGTCGAGACTTGTGTGAAGCCGCGCCTGGGATTCCTCACCCAGGGTCTCGGAGCCTCGCTGGTCGGGCTGGCGTGCACCTTGATCGCCCTCGTGCTGGTGCTGCCGATCCCGTTCGCCAACCTCGTGCCGTCGGTGGCGCTGGGGGCGTTCGCGGTCGGCCTGACGCGCAAGGACGGGGTTTTCGTGCTGGCCGGCTACGGGATGATCGTACTGGCCGTGGTCGTGGTGATCCTGGGCGTCAACGGCTTCACCCTCGGCTTCGATCGGCTGCGCAAACTCGTCTGACGAGCCTATTTGAGGAAGTCGCGCGCCACCCGGACGAACTCGTCCAGCTTGTCGTGGTGGACCCAGTGGCCGGCGCCTTCGAACTCGACCACCCGGCCGTCCCTGAAATAGGCCATGCGGCCGTCCTTCTCGGGGTTGGAGGCCCAGCTCTCGGCGCCGTTCACGAACAGGATCGGGCAGGTGATGTTGCGCCAGATCTGTTCCATTTCCGCCAGCCCGAAGTCCACCGGCGAGTTGGCGCGCACGTAGTTGTCGAACTTCCAGCTGTAGGTGCCGTCCTCGTTCTGCATGGCGCCGTGCAAGGTGAGATACCGGGCCTGCTCTTCGGTCAGGTGCCGGTTCTCCGCCTGCATGCGGTGGAAGGCGTCCTCGAGGGTGGCGTAGCGGCGCGGGATGCGGGCGGCGAGCTTGCGGGTCTCGGCCACCCAGTGGCGCATGCGATCGACCGGGCTTCGCGCGGCGCGGTCGTTCATCTGGGCCGGCGACGGGCCGACCCCCTCGATAGTCACCAGCTTGGACACCGCCTCGGGGAAGCAGCCGGCGTAGCGCAGGGCGATGCCGCCGCCCAGCGAGTGGGCGATGATGCGGGTCGGGGCCAGGCCCTGCTGGTGGATCAGCTGGGCGAGATCATAGACGAAGGCGCCCATCGAATAATCGCCGCTGGTCGACCAGGCGCTGTCGCCGTGGCCGCGCAGGTCGGGGGCGATGATGTGGTAGTCGCGGCGCAGATCGGCGGCCACCCAGTCCCAGTTGCGGCAGTGGTCGCGCCCGCCGTGCAGCAGGATCAGCGGCGGGGCGTCGGGGTTGCCCCAGTCGACGTAGTTGAGGCGCAGGCGTTCTGAGATGAAGGACTGCGAGATGGGGCCGAGGAGCTGTTCTGGCATGCGCCTCCGATACGAAAGTTTGCCGCGCCGCGCCATATGCGCCTAAGCGAGGCGACGGGGACGCGAGGCTTTTCCATGACCGCTGAAGACGAGGCGCGGCGCGCAGCGCTGCTGGAGGCGCAGGCCAAGGCGCTGACCTTGTTCGAAGCGATCGAGGCCGGCGGCCTGATCGCGGCCGGCCGCACCGAGGGGGCGGTGCAGGACGATATCGGCGCCCTGGCCGAGGCGCGGTTCGGCGTCACCCAGCACTGGCATCGCCGCATCGTGCGCGCCGGCGCCAACACCCTGACCACCGCCTCGGACTTCCCGGACGAGCGCATCATCGCGGCCGACGACACGGTCTACGTCGACCTGGGCCCCGTGTTCGAGGCCTGGGAGGCCGACGTCGGCCGCACCTATGCCGTGGGGTCGGACCTCGAGAAGCATCGCCTGGTCGCCGACCTGCCGCACGTGTTCGAGCGCGTGCAGGCGCACTACGGCGCCTCGCCGGAGATCACCGGGGCCGAGCTCTACGCCTTCGCCCAGCAGGCGGCGGACGAGGCCGGCTGGGTCTTCGGCGGCGCCATCGCCGGCCACTGGGTGGGCGACTTCCCGCACAGCCGCTGGCCGGGCGAACGGGCCACCAAGGCGATCTGGCCCGACAATAACGCGCCCCTGCGCGGCCTCGACCACGAGGGCCGGGCCCGCAACTGGATCCTGGAGATTCACCTCGTCGACCGAGCCCGCAGCTTCGGCGGCTTCTACGAACAGCTGCTGTAGGGCGGCGGCCTAGCCCGCCAGCCGGTGGGCGAAGAGCAGGCCCTTCACGCGGCTGCGCCAGCCGCGGTGGTTGACCAGTTTCAGCATGGCGATGTTCTGGCGTACGAGGCCGATCGGGGTGAGCACCGAGGCGGCGTCGGAGATCATCTTCAGTTCGGCAAGCGCGCCGCGCCAGGCGCCGAACTTCTGGTACTTGCGCACATTGACCACCCGGCGCCAGCGCACCACGGCGATGCGGCAGGCGTGGCGGATGAAGATCTCGTTCATATAGACCTCGCCGCCCCACCGGGGCAGGCGCTGCATGGCCTCCACGGCGGTGGCCAGCAGCCACTTGGGCGCCACCCGTTCGCCGGACACGAAGTCGAGGCCGATCTGGCGATAGAGCCACAGGCTGTTCGAGCGCATCGAGATGCTGACCTCGGCCTCGCCGCGCATCACCGGCGCGGCCAGGGCGTCGATGCACGCCGGGGTGATACCGGCAAGATCGGCGTCGAGCAGCATCAGGTGGTCGTAACGTGCGGCGGCGATGCCGCGGCTGAGCGCGTAGGTCTTGCCGCGATTGGGCGTGTGAGAGAGCAGCCGGATGCTCGGATAGCTGCGCAGCAGGGCTTCGGTGGAGTCGGTCGAGCCGTCGTTGACCACGATCACTTCGCTGAGCGCCGGATGGCCGACGATCACCTCGAGGATGTTGCGGATGCGGTCGGCCTCATTGTAGGCGCAGACGACGCAGGAGATGCCCTTCAGGTCCGGCGCCGACGGATAGGCGGCCGGCGGCGGCATCTCGAGGGCGAAATCCGCGAGTGTGCGTGCAGCGGCGCCGCGCGATCCGTCGAGGTTCATCCTGGCAGCCCCTCCTCGTCTTGCCCTGGGGTTCAGGGGACATCGTTCCCCTTCAACGCACAGAGAGACAATCCGGTTACAACGTCGCCGTCGCCATTTGCGCCAGGCCATGATCAGCCCGCGTCGCCATCATAGGCAATTCGGACACAAACAGGAAACCATGAGCTTCGCCGCCAACCTGCAAAAACGTCACACGTCTGCGCGAGCCGCGCCGAATACGGCGATTTACGACCCCGCCAGTTCGTCGGCCAGCGCCGCCGCGCCGTAAACCTTGCGCAACGCCTCGCTGATCGCGCCAGCGGTGACCGCGACGGCGCGGTTGGTCGCCGGATCGTAGCCGTAGTCGCCGCCGATCGAGAGGATGTTGCCGTCGAAGGCCGTACCGATCACCTCGGCCCTGGCGTTCAGCACCGGCGAGCCGGAATTGCCGCCGATGATGTCGTTGTTGGTGGAGAAGTTGAAGATGGTGGCCGGGTTCAGCCTGGACTGGGCCGCCGCCCAGCGCGGATCGAGCCCGAACGGCGGCTGGCCGGTGGCGCGGGCGTAGAGGCCGGCGAAATTGGTGAAGGGGGTCACCGTCTTGCCGCGATATGTCCAACCCTCGACATCGCCGTAGGAGAGCCGCAGGCTGAAATTGCCGTCCGGATAGACCTGCTCGCCATAGACGGCGAAGCGGGCCTTGGCGATGGCTTCGGCGGCGCGGGCGGCGGGACCTTGCACCTGTTCCTCGAAGGCGGCGCGGATGCGGCGCGCCTCCGGATCGAGCTTCAGCGCCAGCTCGATCATCGGGTCGTCGGAAGCCTGAACCGCGGCGAGGCCGCCGTTCCAAAGCGCCTTGCGCACCGCCGGATCGCCGAGCCGCGTTCCCGTCACCAGCCGCTTCGACAGGGTCTCCGGGCTGTCCATGCCGAGCAGCAGCTGGGTGTCCGGATCGTCGGCGGTGAGCAACTCGCGCGACTTGGAGAGCCAGAATTCCAGCTCCAGCTGTTCGAGCGGCAGGGCGACCGGCTTAGCGTCCAACACCTGGCGCTGGAGGATCGGCAGCTGGTTTTCGGCATAGCCCGGCAGGCGCTGTGCCCCTGGCTTGCCGCGCTCGATCCCGGCGCGGACGAGACGGCGCGCGTATTCGAACAGGTCGGAGTCGCGTGGGCCGATCTCGATCTGGCGGTAGGGGACGTAAAGCGCGGCATAGGCGGCCTGGGCCCGGTCCATGTCCGCCCAGGGGTCGCCGAAGCCAGGGCCAAGCAGGGTGCGAGCCTTGGCCTTGAGGTCAGCCTCGGCGGCGCGCTTGCCGTCCATGAACGCCGGATCGTCGAGCGCGGCGAGGTGGCCAACGGTAACCTTGTAGTCGTTCTCCAACTCGTCCAGCGCTTCGGCGGCCATGTGGGCGTTGGCCGGGCTTTGCTCGATGAACTCGATGATCCGGCCGCGGCGCTCGGCGCGCAGCGCCATCTCCATCGGCAAGGCAACCTGGCGCTGGGCCTCCAGCTCGGCGACCGTCTGCTCGCGGAAGGTGCCGCCGGGATTGCCGGGCACGAACACCGGCTCGCCGGCGGCAGGCGGAGCCGTGTTCCAGCGCAGGCTGCCCGGCGTCGCCACCGGCTTGCTGTCCTCATAGAGCCGCAGAAAGGCGCAATCGAGATCGTAGCGGGGGAAGTTGAAGTTGTCCGGGTCGCCGCCGAAGTTGCCCACCGCATCGCCGGGCGCGAACACCAGACGCACGTCCGTATACTGATGATACTTGTAGAGCTTGTAGACGCCGCCTCGGTAGAGCGTCTCGACTTCGCAGTCGAACTTGCGGTCGGCGCCGCAGACGCCCTGCTCCAGCCCCGCGGCCATCGCGTTGCGCGCCTGCACCAGCGCCGCGCCGCTCAGGCCCGCGCCCGCGCCGCTCATCAGCCTGGTCACGTCGGTGACCCCGACCAGCACCTCGGCGGTCAGGCCGGGGCAGGTCTGCTCGTCAGACCTGGCGGCGGCGAGGAAGCCGGGGCCGAACACATCTTGCTCCGGCGTCGACAGGTCGTGGGTGCAGTCGGAAACGCAGTGATTGTTGGTCAGCAAGAGGCCGTTCGGGCTCACCTCAGACGCCGAGCAGCCGATCGAGAGCCGCACCGCCGCGCCCTGCACCTGCGCCAGCCAGGCCGGGGTGATGTCGACGCCGTACTTCGCCTTCACCGCGGCGGCGGGGAAGTTGTCGAAGGTCCACAGCCCCTCATCGGCGCTGGCGGCGCCAGCAGCCAGCAGACCCGCCGCGAGCGCGGCGGAAAACGGGGCAAGCTTCATGCGAGGGCGAAGTCCATCGCCGCCTTTGCGTGGATCTCGGTGGTGTCGAACATCGGCACCGGCAGGTCCTCAGCCTTCAGCAGCAGGCCGAACTCGGTGCAGCCCAGGATGACGCCGTCCGCCCCGTCGCCGCGCGCCGCGCTCTCGGTGATGGCGACCACCGTCTCCTTCGACGACAGCTTGAAGCGGCCCTGCACCAGCTCGTCGTAGATGATGGCGTGCAGCCGGGCGCGGTCCGGCTCGGCCGGGATCAGCGCCTCGACGCCGCTGCGGCGCATGCGCTCGCGGTAGAACGGCTGCTCCATGGTGTAGCGCGTGGCCAACAGCAGCGGCCGGCGCACGCCCGCCGCGCTGACCGCCGCCGCCGTGGCGTCGGCCACATGCAGCAGCGGCACATTGATCGAGACCGACACGTCGTCGGCCATGCGGTGCATGGTGTTGGCGCAGATCAGCACCACCTCGGCGCCCGCGCCCTCCAGCCGCTTGGCGGCATCGACCATGATGGCGCTCGCCTCGTCCCACAGCCCGGCCGCCTGCATCGCCGCGATCGGGGCGAAGTCGAGCGAGAGCAAAACCAGCTTGGCCGAATGCTGCCCGCCCAGCCGTTCGCGCGCCATGCGGTTGAGCATCTGGTAGTAGAGCGTCGTGCTCTCCCAGCTCATGCCGCCGATCAGGCCGATGGTTTTCATAGGGCCGCCAAGGCGTCGATCATCGCCAGCACCGTTTCCAGGTCGCGCACCACGCGCCGAGCCCGCGTCCGATCTACGAGAGTCGAGAACATTCCGCCAACCTCAAAACACGCCCCGCTGTCGATGGCGGCCAGCAGCCGTCCCTCAACAAACGCCACGCTGAGATGGGTTGCCGCCAAGTCACTTTGCAGGTCCGCAAGGCGCTGCATCACGGATGGCGTAACCACGGCCCGAGCCTCGATCTGGTCGGAGCCGAACACGGCGAATAGTTCGTTGAAGCGGATGTCTTCCAGGCCAATCGCCCGCAAGTCGTCGGGCCGGTCGGAAGGATTCACCCAGCCGAGCTTGCGAAGCACCACCGCTGGCGACGCGAGTCGCTTTGAACGGGCAAGCGACACCAGCTGTCCCTCGAAAACGACCTCGCTCCGTGCATCGCGGTTTTGAGTGATGCGAGCCTGGACGAACGAGAAGTCCCTGCCCGCCCGCTGACCCTGAAAGCGGTCGCGCACAGCCTCATCGTCGAAGGCCGGAACCAACT
>DATAVF010000184.1:0-26015 GCA_036267835.1 Caulobacteraceae bacterium
GCCGACGCTGGAGGCCGTGCAGCGGCTGAAGCCGATCGCCGCCGAGGCCGGCCTCACCCTTGGCCAGTTTGCCCTCGCCTGGGTGCTGCGCGAGCCCAATGTGGCCTCTGCGATCGTGGGCGCCAGCCGTCCCGAGCAGCTCGACGAGAACGCCGCCGCGTCCGGCGCGGTGGTCGATCCGGCCCTCTTTGCCAAGGCCGAGCAGATCGTGAGCGTCCTGCAGGGCGCGAACTGACGAGGATGCGATGGACGACGCCGCGCCCCTGAGCCAGAGCCCCGCAAGGCTGGCCGCTGAGATCGGGCGCGGCGGCTTCACCATCGTGCCGGGCTACGAGATGCTGCGCCTGCTCACCGAGCCGGCGCGCGCCGCGTGGCCGGCCTTCGCCGCCAGCTGGGACGACCTCGGCGCGGACAACTACATGGCCGACGGCGGCCGCTACCGCCGCCGCCGCCACGCGGTGTTCGAACTGACGGCAAGCGACGCGGTCCGCAAACCACACCAGCCGCACTACCAGAGCCGCGATTACAACCGGCTGAACGGCGGCGTGCAGCGCTGGTTCGAGCCGATCCTACCAGAGGTGGCGCAGAGCCCGGTGACCCGCGAGCTCATCGTTCTCTGCGGCGAGGTGTTCGGGGCGCTGGAAGCGCGCCCCGCGCGCCATGTCGAGATGCACCAGTTCCGCATCGAGCCGGCCGCGGCGGGCGAGGGCCTGCCCACGCCCGAGGGCGTGCACCGCGATGGCGTCGAATGGGTGCTGGTGCTGCTGATCGACCGGGTCAACGTCGAGCGCGGCGTCACCACCATCCACGCCCCGGACGGCCGCGGCCTGGGCGCCTTCACCCTGCAGCAGCCTCTCGACGCCGTCTTCCTCGACGACAGCCGCGTCGCCCACGGCGTCACCCCGATCCAGCGCACCGACCCGGCCGAGCCCGGCCACCGCGACGTCCTGGTGCTGACCTTCGACGCGCCGTAGGGCGGCGGCCGCGCCGACCCCGCTCTTGTCATCCCGGAAAGGCCGCGCAGCGGACTTATCCAGGATCTCTGTCCGGCCGCCCAGGTGGAGATCCCGGCTCTGCGCTGCGCTCCGGCCGGGATGACACAGGTGGGGGAAGGCGCGGGACCGTCGGCGGCGGCACGGCCGGGGCGAGCAGCGCGGGACGGGCGCCGCGGGCAGCCTACCCTTGCACCGCCTTCCGCACCCCCGGATACGGGTCTTCGACCAGCCGGCTCTCGGAGTTGAACACCATCGTCGCCCGCCGCGCCGCATCGTACGCCGGCCAGTCCGGCAGCGCCGATGTCGCCGGGTTGCCCGTCCGCGCAAACGCCAGCCAGGCCTCGCTCATCTGCTCAGCCAGCGCCTGCGGGTCGCTGCGGCCCATGAAGCTCTTGGCCTTGCCGACGTTGTCGAACACCAGCGGGATTTCCAGCGCGTGCGGGCTCTTCAGCTTGCCGCGCGCCGCCGTGGTCTCCCACTCGAGCAGGTACATGTAGACCGGCGCGCCCCCTTGCGCCGCCTTGCGTTCGGCCAGGGTGATCGAGCCGCCCCACATGCCGACGGCGGTCTGCACCGCGGCGGTCAGGTGGCTGGGCGAGTAGTCCGGGAAGGCCTCGCGCACCGCCGCCGTCACCGCTTCGGCCCGCGCGCCGGCCGATTGCTTGGCGCGCTTGGCCAGGTCCTCCTCGGTGTAGTCGCCGAAGCGCGGGTCGGCGAAGAGGAAGAGGGTGGCCTCGTCCTTGTTGGTGCCGATCAGCACCGGCACGCCGGCCGAGACCGCCGGGGCGTCGGGGTGGAACGGATCGCGGGGCAGGGCGGTCCCGTCGACGCACGGCCCGAAGCCGCCCATCGGCGCGCCGGTCTGCACCTTCGCCGCCGCGTCCTGGATCTCGGCGGCGGAGAAGCTCCGCAGCTTACCCACGTCGCCGGCCTTCAGGCCGAGGTTCTCGAACAGCGCCTGCGTCGCCTTCGCCGCCGCCTCGCGGCTCGTGGCGCGCAAGCCCGGCCCGCTCTGGATGATCGCCCGGTGGAAGAGCCCCGCCGCGGCCGGCATCGCCATCAAGAGCGAGACCTTCATCCCACCACCGCTCTCGCCGAAGATGGTGACGTTGCCCGGATCGCCGCCGAAGGCCGCGATGTTGTCGCGCACCCATTCCAGGACCAGCACGATGTCGAGCATGCCGGCCTCGCCCGACGCGGCGTGGCCGCCGTGGTCGCCGAGATGCAGGTAGCCGAAGACGTTGAGGCGATGGTTGACCGTCACCATCACCACGTCGCCGCGCCTGGCCAGCGCCTCGCCGTCGTACATGTCGGCGCCGCCGGAGCCGTTGGCATAGCCGCCGCCGTGCAGCCACACCATCACCGGGCGTTTGCCGGTCAGGCCCTGGGTCCAGACGTTGATGAAGAGGCAGTCCTCGTCAGTGCCCGGCTGGCCGCTGGCCGGCGGATCGCCGGCGCTGCGCCCACCGGTGATCTCGCCGGGCGCTACGCCCACCTGGATCGCCGGCGCCCCCAGCACCACCGCGTCCGCCGGCTCACGCCAGGGCGACGGCGCTTGCGGCGGCGCGAACCGCAGCGCGCCGACGGGCGGCGCGGCATAGCGCAAACCCTTGAAGATGTTGAGGCCGCCGTCGCGATAGCCGCGCACCGGCCCGTTGCTGGTGGCCACCACGTCGGTGCGCTCCAGATCGCGCACGTTGTCCAGAATGTCGGTCATGCTCGGCGTCTCCCGTTTGGTGGGCCGCCTTCTGCGGGCGGCTCTCACCGTATTGCGCCATCTCGGCGGGCCGGGTGCAAGCGGGTCTAGCCAATTTTGACACCAGGCGCGCCAAGACACCAAGACCACCAAGGCGCTGCGCGCCGATAATCTCCAGCAATGTCAGCCGATTAGCTGGCGCGCAGAGCGCGCCCTTGGTGCTCTTGGTGTCAGCTGTTCTTTTCGGACGTCACCATCGCCACTCAACCCGCCGGCATGTCTGTCGTCAGCGCCGGCCGGAGCCCAGCGTAGGTCTCGCGGGGGCCGACGGTCGGCGTGGCGGGCGGGGCGCCGCCGAAGGGGGTGGTCATCGGGTCGATGCGCACGCCGTTGTAGCTGACCTCGAAGTGCAGGTGCGGGCCGGTCGCCATGCCAGTGTGGCCGACGAAGCCGATCAGCTCGCCGCGGGTCACGTGCGCGCCATCGACGATGCCCGGCGCGAAGGCCGAGAGGTGGCCGTAGCCCGTGGCCCAGCCGGCCGCGTGGCGGATGCGGATCAGGTTGCCGTAGCCCCCCGCCACGCCGGCCTGGGTCACCACCCCATCCTCGGCCGCCACCACCGGCGAGCCCTCACGAGCGCCGAGGTCGACGCCCTGGTGCATCTGGGTGAAGCCGAGGATCGGGTGGCGGCGCATGCCGAAATTCGAGGTGATCCGCAGCGGCGTCAGCAACGGCGAGCCGGGCGTGTCGCCCGACACCGGCGCTGCGTCATCCGGCTCGTTGCCCAGCGGGTCGACCGGCGGCGGCAGCGGCGCGCCTGAGTCCTCGGGCACATAGTCGGCCGGCGCCGGGTCGATCGCCGATGTGTCCACCACCGCCGCGCTCGCCGAGGCGGCATCGGCGCTGGTCAGCTTCCAGCCGACGCCCAGCACCAGGAAGCCCGCCGCCGCGATGGCGAAGCGGACGACCGGGAAGGCGCGGCGGCGAGGGACTGGGACGGGGCGGCGCATGGGATTCTCCGGCCCAGTGTCGCGTGGCAGGGTTAATGGCAGGTGGCGCTGCTTGGCCCCCCGCCGGAAATTCGGCGCGCGGGTGTCGCGACCTGCCCAGCGAACCGCTTGCTCTTGCGCCCTGCCGCGCCGTAGGTCCGGTGAAGGCTGGGAGCCGCGCGATGCAGGGCCGATCTGGTTGGCTGTGGGCCTGGGCGCCGGTCGGCGCTGGCTACCGCCCCGACATCGACGGCCTGCGCGCCATAGCCGTGCTGGCGGTGCTGTTCTCGCACCTCGAGACCCGGCGGCTGCAGGGCGGCTACGTCGGCGTGGACGTGTTCTTCGTCATCTCCGGCTACCTGATCGGCGGACAGGTGCTGGCCGGGTTCGCGGACGGCGGCTTCTCGCTCGCCGCGTTCTACGAGCGCCGCGTCCGCCGCATCGTCCCCGCGCTGGTGGCGATGCTGGCGGCCGTGTTCGTCGTCTCGTGGCTGGTCGACTTTCCGATGCCGACGGCGCGCGTCGGCGCCAGCGGCCTTGCCGCCCTGGCCTCCGTGTCCAACGTCTACTACTGGGCCAACGCCGGCGACTTCTTCTGGACGCTCGCCGGCTATTTCGCTCCCGTCGCCGGCGACATGCCGCTGTTGCACACCTGGTCGCTGGGCGTGGAGGAGCAGTTCTACGTCGCCTTTCCGCTGCTGATCTGGGCGGCGCGGGCGTGGCTGGGGCCGCGCCGCGTGCTGGCGGCGCTGGGCGTGGTTTGCGCGCTCTCCTTCGGGCTCGCGGCCGCCGGCGTCTGGCTGAACACGATCGCCACCTTCTACCTGCTGCCGACCCGCGCCTGGGAACTGCTGGTGGGCGCGCTGCTGTCGCAACAGCTGGTCCCGGCGCCGGCGCCGGCGACGCCGGGGTCGCGCAATCTCTGGGCCCTGGCCGGCGCGGTGCTGATCGCGGTCCCGGCCCTGCTCTACGGCAAGGAGACGCCGTTCCCGGGGCTCGCGGCCGTGCCGCCCTGCCTGGGCGCGCTGCTGATCATCGCAGCCGGCGAGCGTGGCGGCTCGTTTGTCGGCCGCGTGCTGGCCAGCCCGCCGTTGGTGTTCGTGGGCCTGATCTCCTACTCGCTCTACCTCTGGCACTGGCCGCTGATCGTCTACGAGCACCGCCTGACCATCCTCTACGGCGACGCGGTCCCGTGGAAGTGGCGCGTGGCCATCATCGGCGCGTCGTTCGTGATCGCCACCCTCTCCTGGCTGCTGGTCGAGCGGCCTTTCCGCGACCGGCGGCGCATTGCCGCGCCGGTGATCTGGGGCGGGGCGGCGGCCAGCTTTGTGGTGCTCGGGATCGGCGCGGCGGCGGCCATGGCCACGGACGGTTTCCCTGACCGCTTCTCGCCGCACGTCCGGGCGCTGGCGGCCTACATGGAGGAAGGCGAACGCGGCCCGACGCGCGCCGCCTACCGGGTCGGGACGTGTTTCCTCGAGGCGTTCGACAGCTTCAGCAAGTTCGACCAGACGCGCTGCCTGACCCCGCGCCCCGGCCACGCCAGCGTCCTGGTGATCGGCGACAGTCACGCCGCGGACCTCAGGCCGGGCCTGGAGGCGGCCCTGCCAGGCGTTTCGGTGCTGCAGGCCACCCACGCCGGTTGCCGGCCGACCCTCACCCTGGCGCCCGACGCTGTCCGCAGCTGTACCGACATGATGCAGTTCGTCTACGGCCAGCTCCTGACCTCACGTCCCTTCCTGCGGGTGGTGGTTTCGGGCGACTGGAAGATGGGCGACGTGCCGCGAGTGGTGGCGTCGGCCAACTGGGCCAAGGCGCACGGACTGCCGATGCTGATCGTGGGGCCCGCGCCGGCTTACGTGCAGCCCTTGCCCGCCCTGCTGGCCCGCGCTGCGATGCGACCCGACGGGGCGCAGATGGTGACCCGCGCGTTCGACGTCGGCCGCGCCCGTGTCGACGCGGTCCTGAAGCAGGCCCTGGCGCCGACCGGCATCCCCTACGTGTCCCTGCTGGACTCCCTCTGCCACGGCCGCGATTGCGTCACCCTCGCCGCGCCCGACGTTCCGCTCGAACTCGACACCGGCCACCTGACCATCGGCGGCTCGAACCTGGTGGGGGCCATATTGCGGCCGTCGATCCTGGGCGCGCCGGCCGGGGCGAAGCCAGTCAGCTGAGGATCGCGTCCAGCCGGCTGGCGGGCCGGGCCAGGAAGACGCCCTTCGGCGTCACCACGATCGGCCGCTCGACCAGCACCGGGTTGGCGACCATGGCCTTCAGGATCGCATCGTCGGAGACGCCGAGCGCGGTCAGCCCGAGCTCCTCGGCCAGCGCGCCCTTGGTGCGCAGCATCTCGCGCGGCGAGACGCCCATCTTGCCGAACAGGTCCTTCAGCTGGGTCTCGGTCCAGCCGGCCTTCAGGTATTCGACCACCTTGGGCGCGTGGCCGCCGGTCTTCAGCGCCTCCAGCACCGTGCGCGAGGTGCCGCAGCCGGGGTTGTGGTAGATGGTGACGTCCGCCATCAGGCCGGGATCCGCACCGGCAGGTACTCGTAGCCCTTGACGAAATTGGAGCGCAGCCGGCGCGGCTCGCCCACCACCTCGATCATGGGGAAGCGGCGCAGCATCTCTTCCCACACCACGCGCAGCTGCATCTCGGCCAGGCGCTGGCCGAGGCAACGGTGGATGCCGAAGCCGAAGGCGGCGTGCTGGCGGGGGCGGGCGCGGTCGATGATGAACTCGTTCGCCCGCTCGATGGCGGCCTCGTCGCGGTTGCCCGAGACGTACCACATGGCGATCTTGTCGCCCTTGGGGATCACCTTGCCGCCGACCTCGACGTCGGCGAGGGCGGTGCGGCGCATGTAGGCCACCGGGCTCTGCCAGCGCACGATCTCGGGCACCATCGAGGGGATCAGGCCCGGGTCCTTGCGCAGCTTGTCGTACTGGGCCGGGTGCTGGTTCAGCGCGTGCAGGCCGCCGGTGATCGAGTGGCGGGTGGTGTCGCTGCCGGCCACGATGAGCAGGATGATGTTGCCCATGTACTTCTGCGGGTCGTCCGCGGCCTTGGTCGCCGGGTTGTTGGCCAAGAGGGAGATCAGGTCGCGGCCCGCCTGGTTGCCGGCGCGGTCGTTCCAGAGGGCGACCATCTTGCCCAGGATGACGAACGCCTCGGCCTGCCGCGCGGCTTCCTCCTCGGGCGTCTCGGCCGGGCCGGACAGGATCATGTCCGACACCTTCGGCAGCAGTCGCCGCTCTTCGAACGGGAAGTCGAACAGGGTCGCCAGCATCTGGCTGGTCAGCTCGATGGAGACCTTGTCGACGAAGTCGAAGGTCTCGCCCACCGGCAGTTCGTCGAGGATGGCCGCGGCGCGCGAGCGGATCAGTGGCTCCAGCTCCGCCAGCGAGGGGGTGGTGAAGATTGGCGCGACGGCGCCGCGCTGGGCATCGTGGCGCGGGGCGTCGAGGGCGATGAAGTTGGCGCGGTCCTCGATAAGCTCGGGCGCCGCGGCCCGCTGCTCCGGCGGCGGTTCGAAGAGGGTGATGCCGCCGTGCACCTGCGACGACGACAGCCGCCCGGCGTCGCTTTCGCAGGCCACGATGTCGGTAAAGCGGGTGATCGACCAGTAGGGCCCGTACTCGCTATCGCTGGTGTAGTGCACGGGGTCCTCGGCGCGCAGGCGCTCGAACCAGGGCCACAGCGTGTCCTCGGTGAAGTGCTCGATGGTGTGGACCTGGAAGTCCTCGAGCGGGGTCGCGTAGGCCTTGGCCCGCGCCTCGTCGATCAGCGCGTTTCCGTCCGCCATGGCATTTCCTCCGCTGTGGCCGCCCTAGCATGGGCCACTTGACCTTGTGTCGCCAAGAGCGAAGCGGCCATGATGGCGCCGTGACCAGCCTTGCCGCGATCAGCGAACGCCTCCGCGCCCTCAAAGGCGAGCGCCGGCCCCTTATTGTCGGCATCACGGGGGCGGTGGCGGCGGGCAAGAGCACCCTGGCCCGTCAGCTGGCCGAGGCGATCGGCGCCTGGCCGGGCGCGCCGAAGGTGGAGATCGTCGGCACGGACGGGTTCCTGCTCGACAATGCCACGCTGGAAGCGCGGGGCGCGCTGAACCGCAAGGGCTTCCCTGAAAGCTACGACGGTGCGGGCATGCGCGCCGCGCTGGCGGCGATTCGGCAAGGGCCGGCGAGCTTCCCCGGCTATTCGCACACGCTCTACGACATCGACTCAGGCCTGGCCCGGCGCATCGAACCGCCGGACGTGCTGATCGTCGAGGGCTTGGGCCTGCACGAGGGCGCGGCGGCGCTTGGCCTCGACGCCCTGATCTACCTCGACGCCGACGAGGCGGACCTGGCGGCCTGGTTCGCCGAGCGCTTCGTCGGCCTCTGGCGCGCGGCCGAGCACGATCCGGCGTCGTTCTACGCCCGCTTCCGCAGCATGGACGAGGCGCAGGTGCGCGCCTTCGCCGTGGACGTGGTCTGGGGCGGCATCAACCTGCCCAACCTGCGCGAGCACATCGTCAAGGCCCGCGCCGTCGCCGACCTCGTGGTCAGCAAGCGCGCCGACCACGCGATCGTGGCGGTGAGGCCCGCTCAGACCTCAACCGGGATCCACCATTCGACGCTGTCCGGACGATCCGGATAGAAGTGCGGCGGGTAGGCTTCCAGGTCGGGGGCGTTGGCGAGCCTGAAGCCGGACTTGGGCAGGCGCACCCCCCAGATCTCGCGCGCCGCGGCCTGCATCTGCGGGTGCAGGTCGCTGCCGTCGGTGGCTTGGCGGAAGACCAGATAGCTTTGCGCCGCCACCTCCTTCACCTCCAGCCCTGCGGGCACGGGCGCATCGTCGGCGATCGGCACGGCGGCCATGTAGTGGAACCCGCCGCCAGGACCTTCGCCCCAGCAGACGCCGAAGCTGATGTCGTCGCCGCGCTGGCCCGGGAGGGGCAGGCGCTGGATCAGGCGCGGCCACAGGGCGGGGATGCCGGCCTTGTCGGCCTCGGAGAAGACGCCAGAGACGCCGGCGAAACGGAAGCCGGGCTTGCGCACCGGCGCCGGCTCCATGACCAGGCTGGAAGGGGCGGCGAGCACCGACATGGCGGGGGTCTCCTTGAGTGCGGGATGATCGCGGCGGTAGCGCCCCGGACTGACGCCGTGGGCGCGCTTGAAGGCGCGGGTGAAGCCTTCCTGGCTTTCGAAGCCGAGGTCGAAGGCGAGGTCGACGAGGGTCGGCGGCGCGGGCGCGGTCAGCCGGCGGGCGGCGAGTTCCATGCGCCGCTCGCGGGCGAACGCCATCGGGCTGACGCCGAAGCGGGCGGTGAAGGCGCGGGCGAAGTGGTAGGGCGAGAGGCCGGCGACGGCGGCCAGCGTCTCCAGGCTCAGCGTCTCGCAGGGATTGGCCAGGGCGAAACCGCGCGCCCGCTCCAGCGGGTCGGCGGCGGCTTCGCGCGAGCAGATGACGGCGTCGTCCATGGCGGCAGGATGGACCGAAGGCGGCCCGCTTGTCTTGACCGCGATTGCGCGATCAGGCGCGGCGCGCCTTCACCACCGCCGCATCGAGCGCCTGCAGGAAGCGTGAGCGATCTGCCGGCCCGAACGGCTTCGGCCCGCCGGTGATCTCGCCGAACGAACGCAGGTGCTCGCCGACCTCACGCGAGGCCAGCTTGCTGCCGATGTTCTCGGCCGTGAACGGCTTGCCGTTGGAGTGCAGCGCCTGGGCGCCGGCTTTCAGCGCCCGCGCCGCCAGCGGGATGTCGGCGGTGACGACGATGTCGCCCGGTCCCGCCCGTTCGGCGATCCAGTCGTCCGCCACGTCCGGCCCTTCGTCGACGACGACCGAGGTCAGGCGGGGCAGGGTGGGCAGGCGGATCCAGCTGTTGGAGACCACGAACACCGGCAGGGCGTAGCGCTGGGCGACGCGGTAGACCTCGTCCTTTACCGGGCAGGCGTCGGCGTCGATATAGAGCGTGGTGGTCATGGCGTGGAGGCTAGACCATCGGTTAGGATGGCGCGATGGCAGGCCTGAAGGACAAGCGCGGCTTCATCGACAAGGAGCGGCTCGACCTCTCCGAGCGCCAGGCCGTGGAATACTGGATGAAGTGCTGGGGCGTCACCCGCGACCAGCTCACCGCCGCCCACCGCAAGGTCGGCCGCCTGACCAAGGACCTCGCCGCGGAGCTGGGGAAGAAGCGCTGAGCCGTGCCGGCCGAAACAACACCGATCGACCCAACCGACGAACTCAGGACGCCTGAGGCCATCGAGGCGTTTATCGAAGCCGCTGCCGAAACAGGTGACATCGTCTACCAGGTCGATTGCGAGCGGATCGTCGCTCGCGCTCGTCAGCGTTGGGGGCTGTAGCGGCCCTCTCAGGCCGCTATCTGGCCTTCGCTCGGGTCGCGCAGCACGTAGCCGCGGCCCCACACCGTTTCGATGTGGTGCTTGCCGTTGGCGGCGGCGGCAAGCTTCTTGCGCAGCTTGCAGATGAAGACGTCGATGATCTTCAGTTCCGGCTCGTCCATGCCGCCGTAGAGATGGTTGAGGAACATCTCCTTGGTGAGCGTCGTCCCTTTGCGCAGGGAGAGCAGCTCCAGCATCTGGTATTCCTTGCCGGTCAGGTGAACGCGGATGCCGTTCACTTCCACCGTCTTGGCGTCGAGATTGACGGTGATGTCGCCGGTGCGGATCACCGATTGGGCGTGGCCCTTGGAGCGGCGCACCACGGCGTGGATGCGGGCGACCAGCTCTTCCTTGTGGAACGGCTTGGTCATGTAGTCGTCGGCGCCGCCACCCAGCGTCTTGACCTTGGTGTCGATCTCGCTGGTCCCCGAGAGGATCATGATCGGCGTGTTCACCTTCGCGACCCGCAGGGTGCGCAGAACCTCGCTGCCGCTCATGTCGGGCAGGTTGAGGTCGAGGAGGATGAGGTCGTAGTCATAGATCTTGCCCAGATCGATGCCTTCTTCCCCGAGATCCGTCGTGTAGACGTTGAATCCCTCCGACTTGAGCATCAACTCGATGCCTTGCGCCGTAGCGCTGTCGTCTTCGATCAGCAGAACTCGCATCTACCCCTCCCCGCGGATCTCGCGGAACCTATACGACGTTGGCCCGAATCTGCCCAACTGCTCGTCCACCAAATTACCGACGAGTTAATTTAAGACAGGTTAATGGTGAAAGCTCACTGACCGGAATCGTTAAGCTGATTTGCGAATCTCGCAAGGCCGTGAACGGCGGCGCGCGGTCGCAGGCGTTGACTCTTTTGTGAGTTGGAGTCCGTCCGCGAGTCGGCATGCCCCGGGGGTGTCGCCGGATCAGTAGGCGAGGCGCCCAGCCAGGTCGGCGAAAGGCCGCATGACATGCTCGCGATAGGCCGGCCTGGTCTCCAGACGGGCGCGCCACGCGCTGATCGCGGGGACGTCCGGGCGTTCGATGTCCATGCCGAAGTAGCGGAACATCAGCGTGCCGGCGGGGATGTCGGCCACGCTGAGGGCCGCACCCGCGACGAACGGTCGCGACGCCAGCCACAGGTCGAGCAATTCGACGGCGCGGGCGCCATCGGCGGCGAGGTCGCGGTTGCGGGCGGCGTCACGCTGGGCCGGCGGGGTGCGGTAGAAGCCCCAGAAGAGACCCATGATCGCCGGCTGCAGGGTGGCGAGCGTCCAGTCCATCCAGGCTTCGCATCCGGCCCGCGCCAGCGCGCCCACTGGGCTGAGGGCGCCGGGCGAATAGGCGGCGCAGAGGTAGCGGACGATGCTGTGCGACTCCCAGAGCGCGGTCTCGCCGTCGCGCAGCACCGGCACCCGGCCGTGAGGGTTCATGGCGCGGAAGGCGGGGTCGTCGAGGCCGCCCGCATCGCCGCCGGCGTCGATGTGCTCGTAGGCGAGGCCGAGCTCGGCCAGGGTCCAGAGCACCTTCTGGACGTTGATCGAATTGCGCCGGCCCCAGAGGGTGATCATCGCCGACGTTCTAGGCGCGGGCGGCCACGTCCGCCAGGACCCGGCCCGCGGCCCGCTGCTCGCGCCCCGCGGCGGCCCATAACAGGGTCTTGGCCAGCACTTCGCCGATGTTGACCGGCTTGGCGATACAGTCGGCCATTCCGGCGTCGACGTAGGTTTCGCGCTGCTCGGAGAGGGTGTTGGCGGTCAGCGCCAGGATCGGGATCCCGCCCTGCGGCGCGGCCAGCCGGCGGATTTCCCGAGTGGCCGTGACGCCGTCCATCACCGGCATCTGGATGTCCATCAGCACCAGGTCGTAGTCGCCGCCCCGCACCGCCTCGACCGCTTGCGCGCCATCCTCGACCAAGTCGCAGGCCAGACCCTGGCTGGCCAGGATCGCCTGCACCAGCGCCCGGTTGGCCTCGTTGTCGTCAGCGTAGAGGATGGAAAAGGGGCGGTCGTCGTCGTCGGCGGCGCGTGCGCCGTCGCTGGCCGGGGTCTCGGCCGGGGCCAGCGCGACGCGCAACCAGAAGCGCGAGCCCTTGCCCGGCGTGCTCTCGACGCCGACCTCGCCGCCCATCAGCGCCATCAGCTCGCGGGCGATGGCGAGGCCGAGGCCGCTGCCGCCGGCCGAGCGCTGCATGCCGTCGTCGCCCTGGCTGAAGGGGCGGAAGAGGCGGGCCTGCGTCGCCGCATCGAGGCCGGGGCCGGTGTCGATGACCGAGATGGTGAGCGCGTCGCCCTGCGCGTCCAGCCGCAGGGTGACCGCGCCGCGCGCCGTGAACTTCACCGCGTTATCGACGAAGTGCGACACGACCTTGGCCAGCTTCCCAGCGTCCCCGATCATCGGGTGGAGGGCCGGCGTCGGCGCCTCAAGGTTCAAGGCCAGCCCCTTCGCATCAGCGGCGGGCCGCACCGCTTCAAGCGCGATCGCTAGCAGGTCGGCCGGCGCGAAGGCGGCCCGGTCCAGCCGCACCTCGTGGCGGTCGAGTTCGGCCAGGTCGATGACGTCGTTGAGGATTCGGGTCAGATGCTCCCCGGCTTCGCCAATGCGGGCGAGATGGCGGGATTGCCCGGCGTCAAGCGGGCTCGCGGCCAGCAGGCCGGCGAAACCGGTGATGGCGTTGAGCGGCGTGCGCAGTTCGTGGCTGATGTTGGCGAGGAAGCGCTGCTTGGCCTCTGCCACCTCGGCGCGCTCGTGGGCGGCCGCAGCGGCGCGCTCGGCCTCGATCTGGGCGGTGACGTCGCGCTCGGAGACCAGCACGCCGGCCATGCCCGTGGCCGGGTCGGTGACCAGGCGCGCGTCGAGATGGCGCCAGCGGCCTTCGCCATCCGTGCTTGGGGTCTGGCGCAGTTCATCCAGCACCGCGCCCGCCAGCACGCCCGTCAGCGCGGCGACGGCGCGGTCGGGATCGTCGAAGCGCGCGGCGAAGGTGTTGCCGGCCTCGCCGTAGGCAGCGAAGGCGGCCGGGTTGGCAAAGGCCGCGCGGCCCGACGCGTCGAAGAGGGTGATCAGGATGGCCGTGTGGCGCAGCGCCTCGACCGCGCGCAGCTCCTCGGCCTCGACATCGGCCGGCGCGGCCTCGAACAGCAGGGCCGGGCGGCCGTCCTCCAGCTTCAGCGTCGAGATCACCGCCTGCACGGTTAGCGGCTGGCCCTTGGGATAGAACGACCAGCGTTCCGTCACCGAGCCGCCGTCCGCCGTGGCCTGGGCGAGGCGCGCGACGCGGGTCAGCACCGCCGGCGACAGCTTGGAGAAGTCGCGCGACAGCAACTCGTCCAGCGTCTCGGCGCCCCACAGCTCCATGGCCGGCGGGTTGGCGTAGAGGCCGCGGCAAGTGGCGGGGTCAAACACCCAGATCGGGCGGCGCAGGCCATCCCAGGCGCGAAAGCCGGCGGCGTATCCAAGGGCGATGGAGGGCGTCGGCACGGGCTCACCCTACGGGCGCCCTCTTTGCGAACGCTTAATTGGCGGCCATGCGGTCAGCCAGCGCGTCGCCGAACCGGCCGCGCGGTTAGCCATTGCTTAAGGCCCCGGGCAGACCATCCCCGCATCTGATCTGACGGGGCCAGTACCACCCATTGCGTAACCTCATCGCCGCCGTCGAGCGTGTCGATCCGCTGGTGGTCTCCGGCCGCGTCGCTGCGGTCAACGGCCTCCTGATCGAGGCCCGCGGCGGCCTCACCCGGCTTTCCATCGGCGCCCGCACCGAGGTCGAGCGCCGCGGCGCATCGCCGCTGGCGGCCGAGGTGGTGGGCTTCCGCGAGACCCGCGCCCTCTTGATGCCGTTCGGCCCGCTGGAAGGCATCGCGCCCGGGGCCCAGATCCGCATCCAGCCGGAGGGTGCGGTGGTGCGCCCGACCCGCGGCTGGCTCGGCCGCATCGTCGACGCCTTCGGCCATCCCATCGACGGCAAGGGGCCGCTGCCCACGGGCCTCGCCGCCTATCCGCTGCGCGCCGCGCCGCCCGCCGCCCACTCGCGCGGCCGCGTCGGCGAGCGGCTGGAGCTCGGCGTGCGCTCGATGGACGTCTTCATCACCTGCTGTCGCGGCCAGCGCCTCGGCGTCTTCGCCGGCTCCGGCGTCGGCAAGTCGGTGCTGCTGTCGATGCTGGCCCGCCACGCCACCTGCGACGCGGTCGTGGTCGGGCTGATCGGCGAACGGGGCCGCGAGGTGCGCGAGTTCATCGAGGAGACCCTCGGCGAAGCGGGCCTGCGCCGCGCCGTCGTCGTGGTCGCCACCTCCGACGAGCCTGCCCTGAAGCGCCGCCAGGCCGCCTACATGACCCTGGCCATCGCCGAATACCTGCGCGACCAGGACCTGGAGGTGCTGTGCCTGATGGACAGCGTCACCCGCTTCGCCATGGCGCAGCGCGAGATCGGCCTCGCCGCCGGCGAGCCGCCGACCACCAAGGGCTATACGCCCACCGTCTTCTCCGAGCTGCCGAAGCTGCTGGAGCGCGCCGGCCCCGGTCCGGTCCGCGCTGACGGCACCACGGCCGGGCCGATCACCGGCCTCTTCACCGTGCTGGTCGACGGCGACGACCACAATGAGCCGATCGCCGACGCCGTGCGCGGCATTCTCGACGGCCACATCGTCATGGAGCGATCGATCGCCGAGCGCGGCCGCTTCCCGGCCATCAACGTGCTGAAGTCGATCAGCCGCACCATGCCCGGCTGCCAGACCCCGCTGGAGCGCGAGACCGTGTCGAAGGCGCGCACCAGCCTCTCGGCCTACGCCAACATGGAAGAACTGATCCGCATCGGCGCCTACCGGGCCGGCGCGGACGCAGAGGTGGACCGCGCCATCGTGCTCAACCCGGCCCTGGAGACGTTCCTCAGCCAGGACAAGGACGACTACACCCCGCTGGCGGACGCCTTCGACCGGTTGGACGGCATTCTGGAGGCTAGCCGATGAGATGGGCCGACCAACTGATCAAGCTCTCCAACTTCGAGCTGGAGATGCTGCAGACCCGCCTCGCCGAGGTGATGGACCGCCGCCAGCATCATGAGATGCGGCTGGTCGTGCTGGTCGCCGAGGGCGAGTCCGAAGTGGCGCTGGCCAGGCGCGATCCTGAATCGGCCTGGCGGCTGGGTGCGTTCAACGAAGGCCTGAAGCTGCGCAAGGCCGCTGTGCAGCGCGACATCGACGCCGTGCTGGCCGAGGAAGAGGGCGTGCGCGACGCCATCTCCGAGGCGTTCGAGAAGCTGAAGAAGTACGAGCAGGTGGCCGAGAACGCCCGCGTCGCCGGCCTGAAGCTGGAAGCCCGCCGCGAGACGGCTGCTCTGGACGAAATGGGCCTAAGGCGCGCCGTAGCGCGGCGCTGAGCCCGGGTTCTGGGTGGGGGTCGGCGCCCGCTGAGGCTGGGGCGGCGGTTGAGGCTGCTCTTCCTCGGACATGCGGCGCAGCGCCGATAGGTCGTCGCCGATGCGGAAGATGACCACGTAGAACTCGCAGAAGGCGCGCCAAACGAGGCCGCCGGCGAGCACGATCAAGAGGCCCCCGATCAGCGCCGGGATGGCCAGCAGCCAAGTCTCCCAACTCTGCTCGCGAATCGCGATGCCCACCGAGGCGCCGACGACGCCGAACGCGGCGATGACGATCACGCCGAGGCCGGCCCAGTAGATCAGGTGGATCAGCGGGCCGGTAATCATGTGCTGGAACGTCAGGAGGCTGAAGAGCCCCGGACGGCTGGGCCGGCGCGCGCCCCTAGTTGGTCCCATGACCGAAGATTCCCCGCGCGGCTCACGCCACCCCAATGGCCGGCATGGCTACCAGCGCGCGCGTCCCGCCGCAATGGCGAGACGACGCGGCCGGAGCTTCACTGCGGGTCGGACTCAGTGGCCTGTCTGGCCCTTGAGCATGGTGGCGATCTGGGCCTGGGTCAGGTTGATCTCGGCCGCGCCGTTGTTGGTGCCGAGCCGGCTGGACGGGACCTGGAAGGTCTTCCCGCCCATGCTGATCACCGCCATCTGCTGACCATCCGCGCCGGTGTTCAGGCTGGAGATCGTGCCGATGCTGGCGCCGGTGTTGTCCTGCACCTGCTGGCCGACCGTGAAGCTGGCGGGAGCGGTGGCGCTGGTGTTGGCGGCGGCGCCGGTGGCGGCGGTCGCATTGGTCGTGCTGGCGCTGGCGGCCGGTCCGGGCGCGGGCATCGTCGACTGCGGCGCGGTCGTCGCCGAGCTCGAGGGTGCGGTGGTCGATTGATCCGGCGGGCCCGAGGTTTGGGGCATCGCGGCGGTCGACGGCGAGGTGGCCGGCGGCGTGGCGGCGGAGGGCGTGGCGGAATTGTCCGACGCGGGCGGTGTTGCGGCGAAGGCGGCGCCGGCAGTGGCGAGCGCGATGGCTGCGGCAAGACAAGGCAAAGCTGAGCGCATGAAACTCTCCTGGTTTTTTCCTCCCCCTGAGAGCTTCAAACCGCTTGCAGCCAAGATCGTTCCAAAAAAAGCCTCGACATATTTCAGCCACGAAACGTCAAAATCTTGCCATTACCAGATGTGCAGCCGATCAGTCGGGGCTCGGTCGCCGAGACTCGCAGGGCCCAATCGTCGCGCCACTTGCTCAGGTAGGCGATCTTCATTGGAGGCGCACGACTTCGCAACGCAGCAGTTGCTGCGATCAACCGCGCTGTCGGGCGTCAAGCCGCAACCGCGGGAAAGAACAGCTAACACCAAGCGCACCAAGATACGCCAAGAGCACCAAGGCCGCGCTGCGCGCGCCGGCCGACCGTCCAGCATCGTTGGGCGATTGTCGGCGCGCAGCACCTTGGTGCTCTTGGCTTACCTTGGTGCTCTTGGTGTCGAAAGTGGGCGGCGGCGATCGGCTACCCTCTCACCTGGATCCGCGCCTACTCGAAGAAGGCGATCGTGCGGAACTCGATGCTTTCGCGGGGCGGCGTGCCGGCCGGCGTGGTCGGGTCTTCGAAGCCGGTGTGGGGGGTGAACTGGGCGACCGAAGTGTCCGAGTCCCAGCACTTGATCAGCACCGCCTCGTCGGGATGCAGGTCCGGCACATAGAGCCAGTGCTGGGCGGGGTTGTGGGCGACGGCGTAGATCTCGCCCTTGCGGTGCGGGAAGATCAGGTCGGAGGGCATCAGGTCATCCGGCGCGACAGTGCTGGCGTCGGCGAAGGCCAGCGGCCAGTCGCGCGCTTCATGGGCGATCGGTCGCCAGACGTTGATGATGGCGGCGCGGCGGGTCAGCAGGTCCTCGGCCTGGTCGCCCATCAGGTCGCGGACCCGCTGCGGCCCAGAGGCGACCGTCTGGTCGACGTGGGCGCGGGCCGCGGGCTGGCGCGCAGCGCCCGGCGTGCGGTCGGCGGTTCCCTCGCTGCGGCGTCGCAGGGTGTGGTCGAACACCACCACCCGCGAGGCGCCGGTGGCCGCCTTCACCAGCTCGGCCACTTCGGGATGGCCCAGCGCCAGGGTCTGCGCCTCGTCCCAGAAGTCGCGCACGGCGCTCTTGTGGGCGACGATCTGGAAGCCCTGCACGTCCACGTCCAGGCTGGCGGCGAGCGGCCGCGCGTTCTCGATCCGCACCAGCTCAGGCTGAGGGAAGACGTTGGTGGCCGCCACGCCTTCCGGCGGCTTGAAGGTGTAGCTGTAAAGCTTCTCCGCCGTGCGCTGGGTGAAGTTGAGCGTGGCCTGAACGGCCGTGTCGGTGGCGGCTTCGGGGCGGATGGCGAGTTGGATGGACATGGTCGGGCCTGATGCTTGCGATAGCGTGGACCTGATGTGGGGCCGAGGGCGCGGCGCTCCAGGGGAGGGGCTTTCGACTTATCCTAACGACCCTGCCAGAGCGGCTCCCAGGGCGGCTCGAAGTGTGCGAAGGCTCGGCCGCACAGTCAGGAGACCGCCATGGATTTCGTCACCGTCCACAACGGCGACATCGCCCTCAACGTCGCGGTGAAGGGCGAGGGGCCGCTGATCCTCTGCGTCCACGGCTGGCCCGAACTCTGGTACTCGTGGCGCCATCAGATCGAGCACTTCGCGGCCCGCGGCTACAAGGTCGCGGCGATGGACGTGCGCGGCTACGGCGGCAGCTCCAAGCCGTCGGCGATCGCGGCGTACACCATGATGGAGCTGGCCTCCGACGTCGCCGCGGTGATCGACGCGCTCGGCGGCGGGCGCGCCATCCTCTTCGGCCACGACTGGGGCGCGCCGATCGTCTGGAACACCGCACTGCTCTATCCCGACAAGGTCTCGGCCGTGGCCGGCCTCAGCGTGCCCTATTTCCCGCGCGGCGAGGCCTCGCTGCTGACCGCCGTGCGGATGATCTACGCCGGCCGCTTCTTCTATCAGCTCTACTTCCAGGCCGAAGGCGTCGCCGAGGCCGAGCTGGAGGCGGACATTCCGGTTTCGCTGAGCAAGATTTACTTCGCCCTCTCCGGCGGCGCGACACCCGACAAGTGGATCGAGGTGAAGCCCGGGGACGCGGGCCTGCTCGACGGCATGGTCGACCCGCAGCCCTTCCCGGCCTGGCTCAGCGCGGCGGACCTCGCGGTCTACGTCGAGGCCTTCAAGGCCGGCGGCTTCCGCGGCCCGCTGAACCGCTACCGGGCCCAGGACATCGACCACGCCGAGCTGGAGCCGCTGGCCGGCGCCCTCGTCACCCAGCCGGCCCTCTTCATCGGCGGTGAGCGCGACGCGGTGCGCCACTTCATCCCCGGAGGCGACCTCTACGCCGACCCGGACGCCTCGCTGGCCGACGCCCGCGGCTCCGTCATCATCTCCGAGGTCGGCCACTGGGTGCAGCAGGAAGCGCCGGAGGCGACCAATGCGGCGCTGGAAGCCTTCCTCGCCGGTCTCTGAGGCGTAGGCGGGCCGCGCCGCCTCGCCTATGCTGAGGCGGCGGTCGCCAGCGGGAGTGGGCATGGGATTTCATCCGAGCCGGTTCACGGTCTTCGGGCTGTGCGTGCTGCTGACCCTGGTAGGCGCGGCCCTGATCGTGATCCACCACCCCGGCTGGGGCACGCCGCTGGTCATCGTCGGCGGGGCGCTGACCCTGCTCGGCGTGCGCGACCTGATCCAGACCGGCCACTCGATCCAGCGCAACTACCCGGTCATCGGCCACGTGCGCTGGATGGTCGAGCTGGTGCGCCCGGAGCTGCGCCAGTACCTGCTCGAGGCCGACACCGAGGCCGCGCCGTTCTCACGCACCCAGCGCACCCTGGTCTATGAGCGGGCCAAGGACTCGGCTGGCGAGCGGCCCTTCGGCACCCTGCTTAACGTCTATGGCGACGGCTATGAGTTCATCGGCCACTCGACCTCGCCCGCGCCGCCGACCGATCCGGCCAGCTTCCGCATCACCATCGGCGGCGATCAATGCGCCAAGCCCTACTCAGCCTCGATCTACAACATCTCGGCGATGAGCTTCGGCTCGCTCAGCGCCAACGCCATCCGGGCGCTGAACAGCGGGGCTAAGCAGGGCGGCTTCTACCACGACACCGGTGAGGGCAGTATCAGCCCCTACCACCGCGAAAACGGCGGCGACATCGTTTGGGAAGTGGCCAGCGGCTACTTCGGCTGCCGCGATCCGCAAGGTCGCTTCGACCCGGAGAAGTTCGCCGCCCAGGCCACGACCGATCAGGTCAAGATGATCGAGATCAAGCTCAGCCAGGGCGCCAAGCCGGGCCACGGCGGCATATTGCCCGGCCGCAAGGTGACGCCCGAGATCGCCGCGACGCGCGGCGTGCCGGTGGGCGTGGACTGCGTCTCGCCCTCGCACCACAGCGCCTTTTCGACGCCGCGCGAGATGATGGCCTTCATCACCCAGCTGCGCACCCTGTCGGGCGGCAAGCCGGTCGGCTTCAAGCTCTGCCTCGGCCACCCGTGGGAGCTGATGGCCATTGTGAAGGCGATGCTGGAGACGGGCGTACGGCCGGACTTCATCGTCATCGACGGAGGCGAGGGCGGCACCGGCGCGGCGCCCGAGGAGTTCCTCAACCACATGGGCGCGCCGATGCGCGACGGCCTCGTTTTCCTGCACAACACCCTGGTCGGCGTCGGCCTGCGCAAGGAGATCAAGATCGGCGCCGCCGGCCGCATCGTCAGCGCCTTCGACATCGCCCGGGCGCTGGCTCTGGGCGCCGACTGGACCAATGCGGCGCGCGGCTTCATGTTCGCGCTCGGCTGCGTGCAGTCGCTGTCGTGCCACACCAACCACTGCCCGACCGGCGTCGCCACCCAGGATGCGCTGCGCCAGCACGCCCTGGTGGTGCCCGATAAGGCAAGCCGCGTCTTCCACTTCCACCGCAATACCTTGAAAGCGCTGGCCGACCTGCTGGCCGCCGCCGGGCTCTCGCATCCGAACGAGCTCTCGGCCCACCACCTCGCCCGCCGGGTCAACGCCAACGAGATCCGCCAGCTGGCCCAGATCCACCACTTCCTGGAGCCGAGGGAACTGCTCTCCGGCCAGTGCGACAACCAGTTCTACCGCGAGAACTGGGACCTCGCTTCCGCCGACAGCTTCAACGCGGACCCTCCGACACGGAGCGATCCGATGCCGCAGAAGTCGGCGTCCTGATCCGCCGCGCAGTCAGCGCGCCCAGCAACAGCAGCACGCCCAGCGCCAGGAACGAGCCGGCGCGGACCACACCGGAGAGGCTGGCCGTGTCGAGGATGAACACCTTGGCGGTGGTCACCAGCAGCAGGGCGAGGCCGGCGCGCAGGAACAGCCGCCGCCCGGCGCCGCTGACGCAGATGAAGGCGAGGCCCATCGCGGCCCAGACCGCCGAGTAGCTCCAGGTCTCCAACTGGCTCGCGCCGCCGGCCCAGGTCAGGTCCGCGCCGTGGAAGAGGGCGCGGTCGGCGAGGGTGGCGAAGACGAGGCCCATCAGCACGGCGCCGTAGCCGGCCAGCTCCGCCTCGATGCGCCGATCGGCCCGCCAGGCGTCGAGCGCTAGCCACGCCGTCAGCGGCACGACCAGGGCGTAGCCGGCGAGGGCGCTGAGCACGCCGCCCAGCCCGACGAAAGGCTGCGCCGTCGCGCCCCAGCACGGGTTGGACCAGAAGCCGGCCATGTAGAGGGTGAAGATGATCGCCACGGCTCGGCCGACCGGCAGTGAGCGGGTGATGTCCGCCCAGATCGGATGCGCGGCGGCGGCCGTCGCCAGCCGCCGGGCGCGGTCCGCCGCGACGGCCAGCGCCAGCAGCACCAGCGAGCAGGCGAGGGCCTCGCCGATGCCGACGGTCAGCATGTCGCCGCCCAGGTGCGGCCCCTGCGCCATCCGCCGGATCTCCAGGAACACCCAGAGCAGGCCGGAGAAGAGCGCGATCAGGCTGTAGGTGCGGCCGGCGGTGCGGTTGGCGCGGTAGGTGCGGGCGGCGGCGAGGCCGAACACCACGGCCGGAGCCAGGTAGGCGGCGGCGAGGCTGTTGAGGAAGATCACCCCGCCGGCGGTGTCGTCGATCGGGCTCCAGCGCGGATTATAGAGCAGCACCTGCAGCAGCAGCCCATGCACGGCCGCCGCGCCCATCAGCACGTGGCCGCGCCAGCGGGCGAAAGGCGTCGCCTCCTGGCCGAGGCGGGCGAGGCTGGCCAGGCCAGCGGCCGCGATCAGCACGGTGCGGACCGACGCCTCGGTGAGGGCGTCCAGCGGCAGGCCCTGCGGTGCGCCGGCGACCCAGCGCAGGAAGATGAAGGCCCCCACCAGCGCGGCCAGCGGCGAGAGGGTGCGCAGCGTCTCGGCCGCCACAGCCTCCTTGGCCACAATCCGCGCGGCGACGAAGCTCACCACGGCCACGACCAGCCCGGCGCCCAGGATCCAGGCCGCGCCGAGCGGGCCGCCAAGCGCGAAGGTCAGCATGCCGGGCGTCAGCAGGGTGGCGAGGGCCAGCGCGCCGGCGGCGGCGGACGACAGCAGCACCGAGCGCCAGGCCAGCCGCCGCCCAACGAAAGCCAGGCCCAGGGCCGCGGCGGCGAAGGCGAAGGCCGCCCAGCGCCAGGAGAGGCCCACCGCGATGGTCGCGAGCAGCGCCGCCGCGGCCGAGCCGGCCCAGACGTCGAGGGTCAGCTGGTCGCGCGGCCGGCTGCGGTCTGCGGCCAGCCGCCAGGTTGCCAGGCAGAGCGCGATGCACGCAACGGCCGGGCCGATCGGCGCGATCCATCCACCGGTCATCCCGGCGCCGGCGGCGAGGGCGAGCGCCAGCGAGGCGAGCGCACCGACGCAGCTGGCGTTGCGCTGTTCGTCCTTCCACGCGCCCCAGAGGCTGGCCAGGTTCAGCGCCAGGATCTGCACGCACCAGAGGGCGGTCAGCATCAGGGTTTGCGGAGTCTCCAGCCGGGCCACGACCGCCGCCATGGTGAAGGCGACGCCCGGGGCGGCGAGCGCCTCGGCGGGGACCTGCCCGCGCCGCAGCAGCGCGGCGGCGCAGAAGGTCAGGGCGACGGCGGAGAGCAGGCCCTCGGTCAGCGGATGGCCGCTCGTATAGGCCAGGGTCAGCGCGCAGAGGCTGGCGAGACTGGCCGCGAGTACCACGCCGAGGCCGATGCCGGCGCTGGGCTGGCGGGGCCGCAGATAGGCGAGGGCGGTGGTCGCGGCGAGGGGCTCGAGGCCGAGCAGCAGGCACTTCAGGCTGTCCTGCTCGAGGCCGGCCAGCAGGGACCAGATCGCGGCGCCGGCGAGGTTGGCCCAGGCCGCGACTCTCCAGCGGCGCAGCCAGGCGATCGCGGCGCCGGCGGCGACCAGGATGCCGAGGTAGGCGGTCAGGGTTTCGATGGTCCAGTCGGTGCGGCCGGCGATCAGCGGCGCGGCGAAGGCGCCGCCGAGCGCCAGGATCGCCAGGGCTTCGCCGTGCACGAGGGCCAGGCCCATCAGGCCCGCCGCGATCACGGTCAGCAGCACGGCGCATTCGGGACCGGAGATGAAGCCGTAGAGGCCGTAGGCGGCCCAGGCCGCGCCGTAGAGCACGGCCGCGCCGCCGCCGGAGACGATGGCCGCCGCCAGCTTGTGGCCGCCGAAGCCCGCCAGCCGCCGGCGCCGGATCGCCTCGCCGGCGCCCAGCATCGCTATGCCGAGCAGCACGGCCGCGCCGATCCGCATCGCGGGCGTGAAGAACCCTTGCTGCACGGCGTAGCCGACCAGGAAGGCGCCGCCGATGACGAGCGCCGAGCCGCCGACCCAGGCCAGCCCCTTCTCCGACAGCCACGCCTCGACCGCCGCCCGGGTGACCGCCGGACGGGGTGGGGCGGGCGCTCGCACTGGCGACGCTGGCAGAGGCCGCGGCTGAAAGGTCACAGGCGGCAGGACCGGGGCCGGCTCGGCGACGCGTGTCGCCGGCTGGGCGACGAGGGGCGTCGGCTGGACGATGGGCGGCGGCGACGCAGGTATCGGCGCGGTCGCCTCAACCGGGGCAAGGCTCGGCGCGGTCGCCTGGATCCGCAAGGCGCTTTCCAGCTCTCGCCGGAGCGTGGTGACCCTGCCGTGTTCGACGAACAGCCAGACGGCCAGCCCCAGGACAACCAACCAGATCATGACGTGCTCCCGCAGCCATTCGCGCCGATTTCGCTTGACGCCGGCCCCATGAATCACAAAATTGGTCACTGTTCAATTAGTTTTCTGAGCAGTGTTCAATTGAGGCGCCGATGGGCCGCAGGTCGGATCATACACGCAGCGAACTGGAGGCGCTGTTTGTCGAGGAGGGGCGCAGGCAGCTGGCCGAGGTCGGCCTGGCGCGGTTCTCTGCGCGCGACGTGGCCAAGCGCGTCGGCTACTCGATCGGCACCGTCTCCAACGTCTTCGGCAGCTACGACGGCCTGGTGCTGGCCATCAACGCCCGCACCATCGCGCTATGGGCGGCCCACTTGCGCGACTGCCTGGCCGCAGCCGGCGACGACCGCATCGCGGCCCTGGTGCGCGGTTATTTCGACTTCGCGGTGGCGCAGCCCCGCGCCTGGATCGCCCTCTACGAGCACCACATGGCCGACGATGGCCCGGCGCCGGACTGGTACCAGGCGCAGGTCGCCAAGCTGATGGGCATTGTCGCCACCGAGATCGCCGCCGCCTTGCCCGCTGCGTCGGCCGAGACGGTCGTTTCGCTGGCCCGCTCGCTGGTCGCCACCGTGCACGGCCACTGCGTCTTCCACCTCTACCGCACCTTCGACCTGCTGGGCGAAACCGCGCCGGTCGAGGCGGCCCTGGCCCGGGTGCGGGAGGCGATCGCGGCGGCGGGAGGCTGACCGCTGCGGCTCAGGTGGTCGGCGGCAGGCGCTCGGCGACCAAGCCGATGTTGGTTTCGTGGGAGGCCAGCATTTCCACGAGGTCCGTGTGGGTGCGGGCATCGCCGATCGACGGCAGCAGCGCCTTCAGCTTGCGCACCACCCAGCCCTGGCCGCGGTTGAGGAAGGCCAGGCGCGCGGTCATGTCGTCAATCGCCATCGAGCGCTCGTAGAAGTCGCCGGTCTTCTGCGAAGGCTCGCCGTCCAGCCGCGCGATCGCCGCCAGCAGCACGCCGCACCAGCGCGCCTCGTCGCGATGCACGTCCATGATCAGCGCCTTCAACGCCGGGTCATCGACGTCGCGCGCCGAGGCGATCGTCACCTGCGCCCCGGCGCGCTCGGCTTCCAGCAGTTCGTTCAGCGCCGGCAGCAGCTCCTCGCGATTGGCGTCGTCGGCCACGTCGTCCTCCATCCGTTCGCGGGCCACCGCTGACCCGCCAAGCGTTAGACGCCGCACGGGGCCGCCGCGTTCCCGCATCGCCACCCCAGGGGCGCCCAACAACATAGCGCGGGCGGCTGACGTGCGCCTCTTGTCGCAGCGGCGGCTTCGGACGCCCGGAGGAACATGCTAGCCGTCTCGCACGTCGTCGCCCGTTCCCGGGCCAGGAGTTCGTTCCCTGTCGGTTACCGCCGCCATCCATCACGTCACCCGCTATCGTTACGACCGGCTGGTGCAACTGGGCCCGCAGGTGGTGCGGCTGCGTCCGGCCCCGCATTGCCGCACGCCCATCGCCAGCTATTCGCTGACGGTCACGCCGGCCAACCACTTCATCAACTGGCAGCAGGACCCGCACGGCAACTGGCTGGCGCGGCTGGTGTTTCCCGAACGCACGACCGAATTCAGCATCACTGTCGACCTGACGGCGCAGATGTCGGTGATCAATCCGTTCGACTTCTTCGTCGAGCCGGAAGCCGAGACGCTGCCGTTCGACTACGCTGACGACCTCAAGGCCGACCTCGCGGCTTATCGCGCGGTGGACGACGACGGCCCGCTGTTCCGGGCCGAGGTGGCCAAGCTGGCGCCGCAAGGCCAGCCGACCGTCAATTTCCTGGTGGGTCTGAACGCCGAGATCAGCCGCCGCATCGCCTATGTGGTGCGCATGGAGGCGGGCGTGCAGACGCCCGACCAGACGCTGGAGCTGGGCTCGGGCTCCTGCCGCGACAGCGCCTGGCTGCTGGTGCAATTGATGCGCAGCCTCGGCCTCGCCGCCCGTTTCGTCTCCGGCTACCTGATCCAGCTGAAGGCCGACATCGACCCGGTCGACGGGCCTCAAGGCACGCAGACTGACTTCACCGACCTGCACGCCTGGGCCGAGGTCTACCTGCCGGGCGCCGGCTGGATCGGCCTCGACGCGACCTCGGGCCTGCTCTGCGGCGAAGGGCACCTGCCGCTTGCCGCCGCGCCGCACTATCGCTCAGGCGCGCCGATCACCGGCCTGGCCAGCTACGCCGAGACCGACTTCAGCTTCGAGATGACGGTGCAGCGGCTGGTCGATCCCATCCGCATCACCCAGCCGTTCCACGACGCCGACTGGCAGCGGCTCGACAGGCTCGGCGAGAAGATCGAGGCCGACCTGCAGGCGGGCGACGTGCGCCTGACCATGGGCGGCGAGCCGACCTTCGTCTCCATCGACGACTTCCAGGCGCCGGAGTGGAACACCGATGCGTCCGGCCCGACCAAGCCGGGCATCGCCGCCCAG
>DATAVF010000185.1:0-5687 GCA_036267835.1 Caulobacteraceae bacterium
AAGATCGAGGCCGACCTGCAGGCGGGCGACGTGCGCCTGACCATGGGCGGCGAGCCGACCTTCGTCTCCATCGACGACTTCCAGGCGCCGGAGTGGAACACCGATGCGTCCGGCCCGACCAAGCCGGGCATCGCCGCCCAGTTGATCGAGCGGCTGCGAACGCGCTTCGGCAAAGGGGGCGTGCTGCACTTCGGCCAGGGCAAGTGGTACCCGGGCGAGCCGCTGCCGCGCTGGGCGCTCGGCCTTTACTGGCGGCGCGATGGGCATCAAGTCTGGCGCAGCGAGACCTCGGCGGTGGGCGAGCCGGCCGAGCCGGCGGCCCCGGCCGACGCCGAGGCGCTGCTGGCGCGGCTGGCGGCGCGGCTCGGCGTCGATCCGGCCTTCGTTCTGGCCGCCCGCGAAGACCCGCTGCACTGGATCAAGGCCGAGGGCGACCTGCCGGCCAACGTCACGATCACCGACGAGGCGCTCGACGACAGCGCCGGCCGCGACACCCTGCGCCACGCGATGGCCGGCGGACTCTCCAAGCCGGTGGCCTATGTGCTGCCGCTGCGCCGGCCGCAGTTCAAGGGCGACGGCAAGGGCTGGCTCAGCGAAGCCTGGCGCTTCAAGCGCGGGCGCCTCTTCCTGCTGCCGGGCGACTCGCCGGCGGGCCTGCGCCTGCCACTGGGCGGCCTGCCGACCGTGGCGGAGGAGGACTATCCCTGGTTCACCCCGCTCGACCCCTACGAGGCGCGCGGGGCGTTGCCGACCTTCGACGACATCCACGCGTCGGCGACCAGCGACGGGGTGCATATGCGCGTCGTCGCCAGGCGCGGGGCGGCCAAGGCGGCCATCGTACGCTCGGCGATCTCGGTCGAGGCGCGGGACGGGCGGCTCAATGTCTTCATGCCGCCGGTCGCGCGGCTGGAGGACTATCTGGAGCTGGTCGCCCACCTGGAGGCCGCGGCTGAGGGCGCGCCGGTGCGGGTCGAGGGCTATCCGCCGCCGGATGACGCCCGCCTGGGCGTGCTGAAGGTGACGCCCGATCCCGGCGTGATCGAGGTCAATGTCCAGCCCGCCGCCAACTGGCGCGAGGCGGTGGAGGTGACCGGCGGCGTCTACGAGGACGCCCGCCAGTGCCGCCTGGGCGCCGACAAGTTCATGATCGACGGGCGCCACACCGGCACTGGCGGCGGCGCCCACGTCGTGGTCGGCGGCCGCAGCCCGGACGACTCGCCTTTCCTGCGCCGGCCCGACCTGCTGAAGAGCCTGCTGCTCTACTGGCAGCGCCATCCGGCGCTCTCGTATCTGTTCTCCGGCCTCTTCGTCGGCCCCACCAGCCAGGCGCCGCGCGTCGACGAAGCGCGGCACGACGCCCTCTACGAACTCGACATCGCCCTGGCCTCGATCCCCGGCCCGGACGCCGGCGAGGCGCCGCCGCCCTGGCTGGTCGACCGGCTGCTGCGCAACCTGCTGGTCGATACCGGCGGCAATACCCACCGGACCGAGATCTGCATCGATAAGCTCTATTCGCCCGACGGCCCCACCGGCCGCCTCGGCTTGCTGGAATTCCGCGGCTTCGAGATGCCGCCGGATGCGCGCATGAGCCTCGCCCAGCAGCTCTTGATCCGCGCCCTGATCGCCTGGTTCTGGCGCGTGCCGCAGCAGGGCAGGCTGGTGCGCTGGGGCACGGCCCTGCACGACCGCTTCATGCTGCCCCACTTCGTCTGGGCCGACTTCCAGGAGGTGCTGGGCGACCTCACCCGCGCCGGCTACGGCTTCGAAGGGGCCTGGTACCAGGCCCAGCAGGCGTTCCGCTTCCCGGTGCACGGCGCCGTGCAGTACGGCGACGTGACCCTTGAGCTCCGCCACGCGCTGGAGCCCTGGCACGTGATGGGCGAGGAGGGCGGCGGCGCCGGCACGGTGCGCTTCGTCGACTCCTCGGTCGAACGGCTGCAGGTGCGGGCCACCGGCTTCAGCCCGGAGCGCTACGTCATCGCCTGCAACGGCCGCGCCCTGCCGATGACGCCGACCGCGACTTCGCTGGAGGCCGTCGCCGGGGTGCGGTTCAAGGCCTGGAAGCTGTCCAGCGGCCTGCACCCGTCGCTGCCGGTCAACGCGCCGCTGCGCTTCGACCTGATCGACCGCGCCAACCAGCGCTCGCTCGGCGGTTGCGTCTACCATGTCGCCCACCCCGGCGGGCGCAACTATGATACCTTCCCGGTCAACTCGTACGAGGCCCAGGCGCGGCGGGCGGCACGGTTCCAGCCGCACGGGCACAGTCCGGGGACCATCGCTCCGCCGTCGCCGGAAGTGTCGGCCGAGTTTCCCCTCACCCTCGACCTGAGGACCCCGGTTGCCCCCTGACCCGTCCACCGCTCAGCGCCGGCAGGAGGACCTGGGGGCCACGGCCGCCCGGCGTCTCTCCGAGTGGCTGCGGGGCTACCGGCCGCTGCCCGGCGTGCCGGACGAGCTGATGACGGCGGGGGGCCGGCCGCGCGACTACTGGCTGAGCTTCCTGGGCGACTTCGCCGAGTACGACGATCGCGAGTTCGCGGCCCGCTTCAACCTCGCCACCCGGCACATCCGCGACACCGGCGTCTCCTACCGCCTCTACGGCGAGGAGAACGAGCGCACCTGGCCGATCAACCCGCTGCCGATCCTGCTCAGCGAGGCCGAGTGGCGGCAGATCGCGGCAGGCGTCGAGCAGCGCGCCGTCCTGATGGAGGCCCTGCTGCAGGACTTCTACGGCGACGCCCAGCTCTTCGCCGACGGCGCGCTGCCCGCCGCGGCGATCACCGGCAGCAACGACTTCGTCCGCGCCATGCGGGGCGTGCGGCCGCCGGGCGGGCGCTATCTGCAGCTCTACGCCGCCGACCTGGGCCGGGGGCCGGACGGCCGCTGGTGGGTGCTCGACGACCGCACCCAGGCGCCCTCCGGCGCCGGCTATGCGCTGGAGAACCGGCTGGTGCTCTCGCGCGCCTATCCCAGCCTCTACAACGCCATGAACGTGCAGCGGCTCGCCACCTTCTTCGACGAGCTGCGCAAGGGCCTGGCCGCCGCCGCCGACCGCAGCGACCCCCGCATCTGCCTCTTAAGCCCCGGCCCCTACAGCGAGACCTATTTCGAGCAGGCGCACCTCGCCCGCTACCTCGGCTTCCTGCTCGTCGAGGGCGACGACCTGATCGTGCGCGACGGCAAGGCCTACGTGAAGACCGTCGCCGGGCTGAAGCGCGCCGACGTGATCCTGCGCCGCGTCGACGCCGACTTCATCGATCCGCTGGAGCTGAACAGCGCTTCGCGCCTCGGCGTCACCGGCCTGATCGAGGCGATCCGGCAGGGCGGGGTGGCGGTGCTCAACATGCCGGGCTCGGGCGTGCTGGAGGCCAAGGCGCTGCTCGGCTTCCTGCCCAAGCTCTGCCGCAGGCTGCTGGGCCAGGAGCTGCTGATGCCCAACATCGCCACCTGGTGGTGCGGCCAGGCGCAGGAGCGGGCGCTGGTAGAGGAGAGCCTCGATACCCTCGCCATCGCGCCGGCGTTCAACGGGCTGGGTCCCGACGGCGTCACCACCAAGCCGCGGCTGATGAGCGACCTCACCGAGGCGCAGCGGGACGCCTTCCTGGAGCGTTTCCACGACCGGCCGGGCGACTTCGTCGGGCAGGAGGTGGTGAGGCTTTCCACCACCCCGATCCTGGCCGACGGCAAGCTGCAGCCGGCCCCCTTCGTGCTGCGCGTCTATGCGGCGGCGACGCCGGATGGCATCCGCATCATGCCGGGCGGCTTCTGCCGCACCTCGGTGCGGCCCGACGCCCGCGCCATCTCGATGGGCGACGATGCGCGCACCTCCGACGTCTGGGTGATCGCCGACAAGCCGGTGACCCGCGTCAGCCTGCTGGTCGGCGCCGACGAGGTGAAGGTGCGCCGCATCGTCGGCCACCTGCCCAGTCGCGCGGCCGATAACCTGTTCTGGCTCGGCCGCTATCTGGAGCGCGCCGAGGCCACGCTGCGGCTGGTGCGCAGCCTCTGCACCAGCCTGATGGACTCCGAGGCCGCGGTGCACAACACCGGCGAGACCCTGACCCGCCTGCAGCAGATCCTGGTCGCCTGGGGCGCCATCGACGAGGAGGCGCTGGGCGCCGGTGCGGCCGAGGCCGGCAACGCGGCGCTGCACGATGCCGAGGCGTTCGGCTCGGTGATCGGCCTGGTGCGCCGGGCGCGCCGCACCGCCTCCAGCATGCGCGAGCGGCTCTCGACCGACTTCTGGAGCCTGCTCGGCGATCTGGAGACCAAGCTGCGCGCCGGCCTCGCGACGCCGCTCGCCGAAGCCGAGGTGCTGCAGCAGGCCGAGGATGCGCTGCAGACGCTGGCTGCGCTCTCGGGCCTGGCCCAGGAGAACATGAACCGCGGCGCGGGCTGGCGCTTCCTCGACATGGGCCGGCGTATCGAGCGCGGCCTCAACGTCTGCCGCTTCGCCATCACCCTGGCCGACGACGGAGCCACCATCGACGACCTCGACCTGCTGCTCGACCTCGCCGACAGCCAGATCACCTACCGCGCCCGCTACCTGGTCGGCCTGGCGCTGGTCCCGACGCGCGACATGATCCTGCTGGATCCGTTCAACACCCGCTCGCTGGCTTTCCAGGTGGCCAAGCTGAAGGAACACCTGGCCGCGCTGCCGTCGCTGCTGGACGACGGCATGCTGGAGGCGCCGGTGCGCATCCTGCTGCCGCTGGCCACCAGCATCGAGACCGAGGACGCCGCCAACCTGGGCGCCGAGCGAGTAGAGGCGTTCCAGCAAGTGCTGCTTGGGCTCTCCGACGCCATCGCCGACCGATACTTTCTGCAAGGCCCCAACGCCGCGCCGACGCTCAAGCAGGCGGCGCTGGCGTGATCTACTGGGTGCGCCACCGCACGACCTACACCTACGAGTCCGAGGTCGGCTACGCGCGCTGCGTGCTGCGCCTGACCCCGCCCAGCAACGGCCGCCAGACCGTGCTAGAGCACGCCATCGCCATCACGCCCGAGCCCTCGGACACCTTGGTGCGCGACGGCCCCTTCGGCGAAGCCACGCGCACGGTGGTCATCGGCACGCCGCACCGCAAGCTCATCGTCGAGGCGACCTCCTGGGTCGACGTCGACGCGCCGCCCGCTGAGCCGGAAGGTGGCCCGCCCTGGGAGGAAGTCCGCGAGCGCGCCTTCCGCTCGGCAGCGCTCGATGCCAGCGGCCCCGCGCCCTACCTCTACCCGACCCCGCGCACCCCGATCGCCGCCGACATCACCGCCTATGCGCGGCGCTCGTTCGCCGCCGGGCGGCCGATCCTTGAGGCCGCCGAGGAGCTGATGGAGCGGCTGCACCACGACTTCACCTATGATGCCAAGGCGACGACAGTCCGCTCGACCGCGGCCCAGGCGTTCGAGGCGCGGCGCGGCGTCTGCCAGGACTTCGCTCACGTCATGATCGCGGGCCTGCGCGGCCTCGGCCTGCCCGCCGGCTACGTCAGCGGCTACCTGCGCACCACCCCGCCGCCGGGACGCCCGCGCCTGCAGGGCGCCGACGCGACCCACGCCTGGGTGACCCTCTGGTCCGGCGACGGCTGGGCCGGCTTCGATCCCACCAATGCGGTGCGCGAGCAGAACCACCACGTCTGCCTGGCGACGGGCCGCGACTACGGCGACGTCGCCCCGATCGACGGCATCACCCTCTC
>DATAVF010000186.1:0-2412 GCA_036267835.1 Caulobacteraceae bacterium
CGGCATGCCGACCTTCATCCTCACCCACTGGGGCCGCGACCGCACCAAGGGCGAGCGCTTCCCGGTCGAGTTCCTGGTGCGCAAGCTGACCCGCGACACCGCCATGGCCTATGGCCTCTCGGACCGCGGCCAGCTGAAGCCGGGCCTGCTGGCCGACATCAACGTCATCGACTTTGACCAACTGCGGCTCTACCGGCCCGAGGCGGTCTACGACCTGCCGGCGGGCGGGCGGCGGCTGGTGCAGCGCGCCGACGGCTACCGCTACACGGTGAAGTCCGGCCAGGTGACCTTCGAGGATGGCGTCTCGACCGGCGCCCTGCCGGGTTCACTGGTGCGCGGCGGGCGCGAGGCGCGTATCCTGGCCTGAATAACGGAGGCGAGCATGGCTGCTGCGTTCGAAGTCCAGCCGCTGGACGCCAGTTTCGGCGCGGTGGTCACCGGGCTGCGGCTGGCGGAGCTGGATGAAGCCGAGTTCGCCGCCCTCTATCGGACCTGGCTCGACTACGCCCTGCTGGTCTTCCCCGGCCAGCACCTGACCCGCGAACAGCAGGTGGTGTTTGCCCGCCGCTTCGGCGCGCTGGAGTTCGACATCGCGCCGATCAGCAATGTGCGCGCCGACGGCTCGGTGCGGCCCGACGACGGCAGCGATGACGCGGTCAAGGTGCTGAAGGGCAACATGGGCTGGCACTGCGATTCCACCTACATGCCGGTGCAGGCCAAGGGCGCGGTGTTCACCGCGCACGTGGTGCCGGACGAAGGCGGCGAGACCGGCTGGGCCGATATGCGCGCGGCCTACGATGCGCTGGACGCGGCGACGCGGCAGAGGATCGCCGGGCTGCAGGCCTACCACTCGCTGCGCTACAGCCAGGGCAAGCTCGGCCACGTCCAGAAGGCGGGCAGCGCCTATTCCGGCTACGGCATGGACGTCGAGGCGGCGCCGCTGCGGCCGCTGGTGAAGGTCCACCCGGAGACCGGCCGCAAGTGCCTGATGGTCGGCCGCCACGCCTACGGCATTCCCGGCCTCGCCCCCGACGGCTCCGAACAGCTGCTCGAAAAACTGGCCGACTTCGCCTGCCAGGCCCCGCGCGTCTACCACCACACCTGGATGCCCGGCGACGCCGTGGTCTGGGACAACCGCGCCCTCATGCACCGCGCCCGGCCGTGGGACATGACGAAGCCGCGGGTGATGTACCACTCGCGCATCGCCGGCGACCCGGCGGCCGAGTTCGCCGCCCACGCCGCCTGAAGGAAACCCATGCCCGAAGTCATCGTCCACGCCCTCGAAGGCCGCTCGCCCGAGCAGAAGAAGGCGCTCTGCGCCGAGATCACCGACGCGGTGGTCAAGCACTTCGCCGTGGCGCCCGCCCAGGTGACTGTGAGCATCGTCGAGGCCCGCGCCGACTCGAAGATGAAGGGCGGGGTGATGTTCTCGGAGCGTTGAGCCTCCGTCCGGCGCAGCGGCCCCCTTCGTCGCCTGCGGCGACACTTCCCCCGTTCGGGGGAAGAGACGAGACGCGCGCTGTGTCTCTTCCCCCGAACGGGGGAAGTGGCGCGGAGCGCCGAAGGGGGCCTGCGGCGCCGGCTTGGCGCACGCCTCGCCAGAGCGCACAATGCCGCAAAAGCCTTCCCGAGGAGACCGCCATGGACCGCCCCTATGACCTCGTCGTGCGCGGCGGGCTGATCTACGACGGGCAGGGCGGGGCGCCGTTCGAGGGCGATGTCGCGGTCAAGGACGGGTTGATCGTGGCGATCGGCGAAGTCCGCGGGGCCGGCGCCGAGGAGATCGACGCCAAGGGCAAGATCGTCGGCCCGGGTTTCGTCGACATCCACACCCACTACGATGGCCAGGCCACCTGGGAGTCGCGGATGCAGCCCTCGTCGTGGCACGGGGTCACCACCGTGGTGATGGGCAATTGCGGGGTCGGCTTCGCCCCCTGCCGCGCTGAGGACCACGACCGGCTGGTGCGGCTGATGGAGGGGGTGGAGGACATCCCGTTCCCGGTGCTGACCGAAGGCCTGCCCTGGAACTGGGAGAGCTATCCGGACTATCTCGACAAGCTGGGCGAGCGGCGGTTCGACGTCGACATCGGCAGCCAGCTGCCGCATGCGGCGCTGCGCGTCTACGTGATGGGCCAGCGCGGCGTCGATCGAGAGCCCGCCACGCCCGACGACATCGCCGCGATGGCGGCGCTGGCCAAGCAGGCGATGGAGGCCGGCGCGATCGGCTTCGGCACCTCGCGCACGCTGAACCACCGCTCGTCCGACGGCTCGCCGATCGCCACCCTGACGGCGCACGAGGATGAGCTGACCGGCATCGCCCTCGGCATCCGCGAGGCGGGCCGGGGCGTGCTGCAGGTGGTGTCGGATTTCGCCGACGAAGAGGCTGAGTTCGCCATGCTGCGGCGGGTGGTC
>DATAVF010000187.1:0-11861 GCA_036267835.1 Caulobacteraceae bacterium
GCCCGCCATTCGGCCAGCAAGGCATTGAACTTGTTGATGCCGGGCGTGAAGGTCTGGCCGTTGAGGCCGCCGGAGGGCTTGCCGCCTTCGTTGTTGTAGTAGCCGGGGGTGCAGGCGTTCTGGAAGTCGCGGTTGGTGATCGCGAGCTTGCGGATCAGCGCCACCCACGCTTCCTCGGCTTCCGGGGTCGGCTCCACGGTGGTCGCGCCCCGGGCCTTCACTTCGCTGATGATGTAGGCGACGTGGCGGGCCTGCTCGTCGAACATGGCGGTCATGTTTACCGACAGGCCGTTCTGGCCGATGCCGATGTAGAACCAGTTCGGAAACCCGCAGCTGGAGTGGCCGTGCAGGGTGCGGAAGCCGTCGGCGTAGTAGTCGAACAGCGAGAGGCCATCCCGGCCCTCGATCTCGAAGCCGACCCGGCGCTTGAACGCGGTCGAGATCTCGAAGCCCGACGCATAGATGATGCAGTCGACCTCGTACTCGACGCCGTTGGCCACCACGCCCTTCGGCGTGATCCGCTCGACGCCCTTGCTCTGGCTGACGTCGACCAGGGTCACGTTGGGCCGGTTGAAGGTCGGCAGGTATTCGTCGTTGAAGGTCGGGCGCTTGCAGAACTGGCGATACCAGGGCTTCAGCGCCTCGGCCGCATCGGGGTTCTGCACCGTCACGTCCACGCGCTGGCGGATCGCGTTCATCTTGCGGAAGTCGGCAAGCTCCATGACCTTGCCGATCTCCTCGGGGGCCATCGGCTTGTCGCTCTTGGGCAAGGCCATCACATTGCGGAAGATGTCGGTCCAGCCGTCGTTGACCAGGTCCTCCTCGAACGGCTGGCCGGTGATGATGGCGCCGAAGTTGTCGCGCCGGGCCCGCTGCCAGCCGGGCTGCAGGCTCTTGGCCCATTCCGGGTCGGTCGGCTTGTTGCCGCGCAGATCGACGCAACTCGGCGTGCGCTGGAAGACGTAGGTCGCCTTGGCGTTGGCCCCGACATAGGGCACGCATTGAATCGCCGTGGCGCCGGTGCCGATGATGGCCACCCGCTTGTCGCCCAGCTTGTCCAGCTTCCCGTTCGTATCGCCGCCGGTGTAGCCATAGTCCCAGCGCGAGGTGTGAAAGCTGTGGCCCTCGAAGCTCTCGATGCCTGGGATGCCCGGCAGCTTGGCGCGGCTGGCCGGGCCCAGCGCCATGATCACGAAGCGGGCGCGCAGGTCGTCGCCGCGGTTGGTGGCGATGCGCCAGCGCTGAATCTGCTCGTCCCAGCGCAGCCCCTTGACCCGCGTCTGCAGCAGGGCGCGGTCGTAGAGCCTATATTCGCGGCCGATGCGCTGCGAATGCTCGAAGATTTCGCTGACGTAGGAGTACTTCTCCTTCGGGATGTAATTCAGCTCCTCCAGCAAAGGCAGGTAGCAGTAGCTCTCGATGTCGCACTGGGCGCCGGGATAGCGGTTCCAGTACCAGGTGCCGCCGAAGTCGCCGCCGGCCTCGATGATGCGGAAATCGTCCAGCCCCGCCTCACGCAGCCGCGCCCCGGCCAGCAGGCCCGAGAAGCCGCCGCCGATGACCACCACCTCGATCTCTTCGTCCACCGGCGCACGGGTGAAGCTCGGATCGGCGTAGGGGTCTTCCTCGGCGTAGCGGGCGAAGTCGCCGGCCAGCTCGATGTACTGGTCCTCGCCGTCGGCGCGCAGCCGTTTGTCGCGCTCCTGCCGGTACTTGTCGCGCAGCGCGTCGGGGTCAAAATCCGCCTTCACGTCGTTGCCGCCGCCGTCCATGCCGCCTGCTCCCCGCGTTCTTTTGCGCTCAAGTGATGCTCGATAACATAGACCGCGGCGCGGGCGAACTCTCAACGGCGCGACTTGCGGCGGTCCCGGACCGCCAAGTTCCGGAAAGTCCGCCGGCGCTCGCAGCCGTCAAGGATGCCGGCTAGGGTCGCGCGATGAGATCGCTACAACGCGCCGCCGTCGCTGTCCTTCTGTGCGCCCTGACTGTGCTCGGCGTCTCGGCGCCGGCCGCGGCCAGACCCGACACGCTGATCCTGATCTCGATCGACGGCTTTCGCGCCGACTACCTCGGGCGGGGCGAGACGCCCACCTTGTCCAGGCTGGCCCGGGAGGGCGTCACCGCGCCGATGCGGCCGGCCTTCCCGTCGCTGACCTTCCCGAACCACTACACCCTCGTGACCGGCCTCTGGCCAGACCACAACGGCATCGTCGACAACGTGATGGTCGATCCCGTGCTGGGCCGCTTCACTATGAAGGACTCGCTCGACCCGCGCTGGTGGGGTGAAGCCGACCCGCTTTGGGTCACGGCCGACGAACAGGGCCTGAGGACGGCGACGATGTTCTGGCCGGGTTCGGACCGCGAGATCGACGGCCACCGGCCCGACTACTACCGCGCCTACGACCAGTCGGTCACCGGCGACGCCCGGGTCGACCAGGTGCTGGCATGGCTGGACTTGCCGCCCGGCCAGCGTCCGACCTTCCTGACGCTCTACTTCGACATCGTCGACACCATGGGGCACCGCGGAGGGCCCGATTCGCCGGCGCTGAACGCGGCGCTGCGCTCCACCGACGCCTCGATCGCGCGCCTGGTCGACGGCCTGGCCGCGCGCGGCGCGCTGGACCACACCAACATCATCATCGTCGCCGACCACGGCATGGCCTCCGTATCACCGGACCGCGTCGTTTACCTCGACGACGGGATCAGCCCGGGCGCCGTGCGCCTGATCACTTCCGGGACCAGCGCAGGCGTCGTCATCGACCCCAATGCCCCGGCCGGCACGCAGGCCGCGCTGCTGGCGCCGCGCCCGCACGCCCACTGCTGGGAGAAGGCGCACGTGCCGCCCGAGCTGCACTACGGCTCCAACCTGCGCATCCCGCCCATCGTCTGCCTGGCCGATGTCGGGTGGATGCTGACCACGCACGAGCTGGTCGCCCAGGGCCGCGGCGTGCGCGAGAACGGCGCGCACGGCTACAGCCCGGCCGCTCCCGAAATGGCCGCGATCTTCATCGCCCACGGCCCGGCCTTCCGCGCCGGGATCGCCCTGCCGGCGTTCGACAATGTCGACGTGCAGCCGCTCATGGCGAAGCTGCTTGGGCTGACGGTCGCGAAAGGCGATGGAACGGCTGCGACCTTCACGCCGGCTTTGACCCCCTAACGAAGAGACCCCTCGATGTCGCGATTTCGCCAGGCGGCCCTATGCGCCACCGTGCTGATGACCATCGCGACGCTCGCCGCCGCCGCGCCGCCGGCGGTCCACAAGACCACGATGGAGGACCAGCCGTTCCCCGCGCCCTATCACACCATCACGGTCAGGACGGTGATCGCCGCGGGCGGCGATGTTGCGCCGCACACCCATCCCGGGCTCGAGATGGCTTACATCGTCTCCGGGCGGGCGGCCTTCAGCCTCGCGGGTCAGGCCCCGCTGATGCTGAGAGCCGGCGACACGGTGGCCGTTCCAGAGGGCCGCGTGCACAGCGTCCACAAATGCCGGCCGCAGCGCGCTGATCATCCTCTCCACCTACGTGGTCAAGGTGGGCGAACCGATCGCCTCGCCGTCGCCGGCCACCGCGCCCTGACTGCAAGCTACGCCAGGCCGGCAATCCAACCTAGCCGCATGGCCCAGCCTCCGCCTCGACGATGCTAGCCCTGAACGCACCGGAATAGCGGCGCCGCGCACCCGCAGCTTGAGGTTCGCGGGTGTTTTCGTTTATAACTGATGCATCACTTATCTACGCGTCAGGGAAGGAACGCCTGTCATGACCACTGACGCCTTGCCCCTCGCTGGACAGGTCGCGCTGGTCGCCGGGGCGACGCGTGGGGCAGGGCGGGGGATTGCGCGGGCGCTCGGCGCGGCCGGCGCGATGGTCTGGTGCACCGGGCGCAGCGCCGCGGGACGGCCGGGCGGCATGGACCGCCCCGAGACCATCGACGAGACCGCCGCCATGATCCGCGAGGCCGGCGGCGCCGCCATAGCCGTGCAGGTCGACCACACCCATGAGGACGAGGTCGCCAGCCTCGCTGACCGGGTGCGCAGCGAGTCCGGCCGGCTCGACGTGCTGGTCGGCAGCATCTGGGGCGCCGACCCGATGCTCGACTGGTCCAAGCGCTTCTGGGAGATCGACCTCGCCGGCTTGCGCGCCTACCTCGACCAGACCCTGACCAGCCACCTGATCACCAACCGGCATTTCGCCCCGCTGATGGTCGAGGCCAATCGCGGCCTGATCGTCGAGGTGATCGACGGTCACTTCGCCGGCTACCGCGGCCACATCCTCTACGACCTGACCAAGGCGGCCCTGGCGCGCCTAGCTTACGGCATGGCGATGGAGCTGGTCCCGACAGGCGTCACCGCCCTGGCGCTGACGCCTGGCTTCCTGCGCTCCGAGGCGGTGCTGGGCCACTTCGGCGTCACCGAAGCGACCTGGCGCGAGGCGATCGCCAAGGACCCTTACTTTGCCGAGTCCGAGACCCCGGCCCTGGTCGGCCGCGCTGCCGTGGCCTTGGCCGCCGACCCGGACGTCAAGCGCAAGGCCGGCCTGATCCACTTCGCCGCCGACCTCGCCCGCGAATACGGTTTCACCGACGTCGATGGGCGCACCCCCGACTTCCCCGCCCTGTTCGACGCCCAGGTGACCGCGATGGCCCAGGCGCGGCCGCTCGCTGACAAGGACCGCTATTTGGTGTGGGCGCGCTACTCCCAGATCCACGCCGACCCGGCCCGGCGCGAACTCGCCCAGCTGCTGGCCGGCGCGCTGGGTCTGGAGGACCTGGGGCCCGGCCTGGCGCCGGCGCGGGCCCTCGCATGAGCGCCCTGACGCCGGTCGGGCTCGGGTTTCGCGCCGGGCGGGGCGGCAGCGTGGTGGTCGCCGTCGCGGCCGATGGCTCGGGGGTGCGGGTGGTGCGCTCCACCTACCTGGCGACCGCCGCCGAGGGCGACCGGCTTGCCTACGAGCCCTATCACGTCGCTTACGAGATGCCGCGCAGACCGGACGGCGAGATCAGCGCCGAGGCAGCCGCGGCCGTCGCCGAGGGCCGCCGCCGCCAGGTGGCGCTGGCGCCCAAGGCCCTGCGCAGCCTCGTCGCCAGCCTCGCCGACGCCGGCTACGAACCCGTCCGCGCCGCGCTGCTGATCAACCGCGCCGGCTGGATGACCGACTTGCTGGGGCACGCCCTTTCGGCCCCCGAGCATCCGCCGGTCATCGAGGGGCTGGCGGTGCGCGTAGCACTGCGCGCCGCCTTCACCGAAACCGGCCTCGCCTTCATCGAACTGGACGAGAAGAGCCTACTCGAAACCGTGTCGATCCAGCTGCCCTTGCCGCCCGGCGGCATCGACGCCCAGCTGAAGGCCCTGGGCGCCGGCGTCGGCCCGCCCTGGCGCAAGGAGCAGAAGCAGGCCTGCCTCGCCGCCTGGCTGGCGCTGGCCGCCCGCTAGTGCCGCGGCGCAAGCTGGTCAGCGACGAGGAGATCCTCGAACGCGCCCTGCCGGTGATGGCGGCGGCCGGCCCGGGCGGCTTCACCCTCGCCGACCTCGCCAAGGCAGTCGGCGTCGGGCCGGCGACCCTGTTCCAGCGCTTCGGCGACAAGCAGACGCTGATCGAGCGCGCCTTCGCCCTCGACAACCAGCGCTTCGTACAATGGCTGGAGGCCCTTCCGGACGGTGTGGGCGTCGAGCCGGTGATCCAGATCTACGTCGAGGCGACCAAGGTCTTCGGCGACAACCCCAGCCTCTCCGACCACCTGCTCTGGCTGCGCGAGGACATCCGCGACCCGATGCTCAACCGCCTGGCCCGCCAGCGCTTCAAGCTGTTCCGCGCCGTGATCGTGAAGCGCCTGCCGCGCCTGCCGATCCCCCCCGGCCGCGCCGCCCGCCTGCTCGACGCCCAGTACCACGGCGCGGTCGTCCAATGGGCGCTGGAGCCCCGCGGCACGCTCACCGACTTCGTGACCCGCAGCCTGCGCGACTGGTTCCGCCTCAGCGGGAACTAGCGCGCCACCCTTTTTGGCCCGCTCATTCCGGCGAACGCCGAACCCAGGCAGGCCGCGGCGTCAGATCTGTGAAAATACAATGCCTGCGGAGCGCGCTCCTCCGCCGGACGCGCGCCCTGGCAACTCGCGGCCGGGCGCAACGTGGTCTACCAGGGACCGGTCATCGAGCACGGATGGTTGCTGGGAGGTTGGCCATGACCCCGTCACGTCGCGGGTTGCTGCAGGGGGTGGGGCTGGCGAGCGTGGCCTATGCGGCGCCGGCCGTGACGGCGCCCGACCCGGACGCAGCGAGCCTGCAGGCGATGCTGGAGCACTACGCGTCCTTCGGCGACAAGGCGTCGGGCGGGGCGGGCGATGAAGCCAGCGCCGCATGGCTCGAAGGTGAACTCACCCGCGCCGGCTACGTCTGCCGGCGCCAGACCTTCCAGGCGCCCTACTTCGACGTGCGCCAGGCGAGCCTGACCTGCGGCGCCGCCACCGCGCAGGTCATCCCCCAGGCGATCGTCGCGCCCACCGGGCCGCAGGGCCTGACAGCGCCGCTGCGCCTGGCCAGGGGCGGCGGCGAGCTGACGGGCGCGATCGCGCTCGCCGTGCTGCCCTACAAGCGCTGGGTGGCGCTGGCCGAGGCGCCGGCGAGCGCCGCGCTGACCGACGCCCTCGGGCGCGGCGCTGCGGGCGTGGTGCTGGTCACCACCGGCCCCACCGGCGAGGCCATCGCGCTCAACGTCTCCACCCGCCACCCGGCGATCGACAAGCCGGTGGCGGTCCTGGCCCCGAAGGACGCCGCGCCCTTCCTGGCCGCCGCCGCCGCGCGCGGCCAGAACGCCACCCTGGCCCTCGACGGCGCCGGCGGCGGCGGCGCCCGCCGCCCCGCCGCCAACCTGATCGCTCGGCTGGATCGCGGCGCGGCCAAGACCCTGGTGATCTCCACGCCGCGCTCCGGCTGGTTCGGCTGCGCCGCCGAGCGCGGCTCTGGCCTCGCCGTCTGGCTCACGCTGGCCCAGTGGCTGGCCCGCGCCCGCCACCCGGTGAATGTCGAGCTGCTCGCCACCAGCGGCCACGAGTACGGCTTCCTCGGCGGCGAGCGCTACCTGGCCGAGGCCGCGCCGCCGCCGGCCGCCACGGCGCTCTGGATCCACATCGGGGCCAGCGCTGCGGCCCGCGACTGGCACGAGCTCGGCCGCCTGCTGCCCCTGCCCAGCGCCGATTCCCAGCGCGTGATGACCGCGACCGCGGACCGGCTGGAGGCGACCCGCCGCGCCTTCCAGGGCGTCACCGGCCTCGAGGCGACCTACCTGGCCGACAAGGCCATGGCCGGCGGCGAACTCAGCAATGTGCTGGCCGCCGGCTACGCCTCGGCCATCGGCCTCTACGGCATCCACCGCTATTTCCACACCCGGGCCGACGACCTGCGGTGCGTCTCCGGCGACCTCGTCGCCCCCGTCGCCGCCGCCTACCGCGCCGCGATCACCGCCTTTCTGGCGTGACCCCCACCCCAGCTCAGTGCTGCAGCGTGACGTAAAGCTCGCGCTCCAGCAGCCATTGGCCCTGGTTCACGCGCCAGGCGGCCATGTAGGCGCCCGCCATCTCGGCGCCGCCCTTCCAGCGGCCGACCCAGCGCCCGCTCTCGGCGGCGCGGCGGCCATCGTCGGCCAGCTCCACCGTCTCGGTTGTGCGCACATAGGCGACGAAGGCCGGGTCGGCGAACTGGCCCGCGAAGGCCGCCACCACCGCGTCGGCGCCCACGATCAGCGCCCCGTCGCCGGCGATCAGCACCACGTCGTCGGCCAGGTGCGGGCGCAGCCGCGCCGCGTCGTGCGCCGCGATCAGCCGGTTGGTCAGCTTGCGCTTGGCGCGGACCGCGACCTCGGGCGCCGGCATCACCGTCAGCCGTCTCGGGCGCGGCGATACTCGGCCGCCGCCTCGGCCACGCCCGGCTCGACCTCGCGCGCCATCAGCACGCCGGCCTTCACCGCCGCTTCCGCCGCGGCCCGGAACCGGGCGAGATAGCTCGCCTCGTCGCCGTAGAGCGCCGCCAGCTCGGCCGCGCCGAACGGCTTGTTCGATCCGCGCAGCCGCCCGGCGAAGTCGTCGGTGACCGGGACCGAGCTGTTCATCGCCACGGGCGCCGCCACCTGCGGCTGGCGGATGCCGCCACGGGCGATGCCGTGCGCGTCGCGCACCACCTGGCCCTCGGGCGTGAACTCGATCAGCGGCTGGCTGGGCGGCGCCGCGCCACCCTCCACCCAGCCGCGCATATGGTGCAGCGCCGCGTCGTAATAAGGCTGGATGTAGATGCGGTTGGTCGCCTGCGAGGCCGCCGCCGGCGCCGCGCCGAAGTCCCGCCCGAACTTCACGTTGCGGGTGCTCTGCGCCTGGAACGACACGTGGGTCAGCCCCGCGGCCTCCCAGGTGCGGAAGCGCTCGCTGTCCGGCTGGCGCACCTTGAAGCAGGCGATGGCCTCGAGCTCGGTGTTGACGATCATCGCGGGCACATCGAGATCGTCGCGGATCAGGCTCTGCCCCCTTGGCATCGGCCGCGCGTTGCGATCCGCCGCCGACGCCAGGCGATCGCTGGCCTCCAGTCCAGCGCCGCTGCCGAAGTAGATCTGCAGGATGTAGCCATCGAATACCCGCCAGCCCTGCTCGGCCATCCACGGGTGCACGGCGTTGACGTAGGTCGCCAACCGCCCGGCCGACTGCGAGGCCCCCAGGCCGATGACGTGCGTCACCGCCAGCCCGCCCATCGGATCGACGCCGGCGGTGTCGCGCCCCGGTCCCACCGCGGCCGCCACCTGCGAGAAAATGTCGTACGACGCGTCGTCGGTCGGGATGCTCAACGTGCCGTAGCGCGCGCCATCCCAGGCCACGAGCCCTTGCGGGTCGTCCGCGAAGCCGTGCACCCCCACCTTCTGCACGCTGGCGCAGACATAGGCGTAACCGCCTTCCAGCACCTCCGGGCTCTCGCCGAAGAAGAGTTCGTAGCCGGCGGTGACGTTGTTCCAGCACACCACCACCGTGCCGTTGAAGGCGGCCGGATCGGCCGGCCGGTAGACCAGGAAGCGCGTCTTGAACGGCGCGTTGCCCTTCGCCTCGGCCTGCCACTTGCCGTCCCGCCCCATCTCCGCGCCCGGCGCCAGCCCATAAGTCGTGGCCCCGCCGGAGAGGAAATACTCCGCCTCGACATAGCCCTTGCCCGCCAGGTCCTCGAGCGGCCGCCCAAACGCCCACCCGTGCGCCCCGCCCGTCACCGGTCCTTCGATCACGCCCCGCTCCCTTTCGCTCTTTGGCAGCTTGTTACGCTCCCGGCGTCAGCGCTGCCAAGCGCCGGCGCCGCGCAGCCTGCGTCGCAGCGCAAAGCGTGCCCCGGCGGGCGAGGGCGAAGGATCGAACGTGTAGTGATTTGGGGGCCACGACTGGCGCCTGGCGCCGCCGCGGCGATCCGGCCCGTCCGCGCCTAAGTCCGCGAGGCGAACGGGCGCAAAGCAGGCGCGGGGCCGTGGGCGCCGGAGCGCCGCGGCCCCGCACCAGAAGCCTTACGCGCCAGCCGCGACCCCGACGCCGGCCTGCACTTGGGTGATCGCCTGGCCGACCAGACGCAGCGCCACCACGCGGTGGCCGCCTTTGTCGGGCAGCGCCGCGTTCAGTTCGGTTTGCGCGGCCTGCAGGTCGCTCAACGCGTTGACCATGTGCGGCTGGCTGGCCTGAGCCATGGTGAAGCCGCCGATGCCGCTGAGAGCAGCGATGGCGACGCCGCTAGCGGCGAGAAGAGCCTTGGTTCTCGTTTGCATGGTATGTCCTTCCGGGTCCCTCACGGCCCCGCACGAACCTTAAGCTCAGCCATCCGGAATGCAATCTGGCCTAACAATGGTCGCTGTAACTCCCGCCCACCGCGCGGCGGCTGCGACACCTTCAAGAGTCCGCCGGTCGCCTATCAACGCGTTCGACGACTATATCCTTTTATGATGGAAGAGTCGGGAGGTCGGTCAGCGGGCCTTAGTCGTTTTCCAGGGCCGGCTGCAGCCTCGGCTTCATGCGCCGCAGACGCGCCAGCGATCGCGTCAGGAGCGGTTCCTGCCGCAGAATCTCGGCCAGGTGCCGAGCGACAAGTTCGTCAAGAATCGTCTCGCCTCGGGCGGATAGGTTCAGGATGACGCTGCGCCCGTCGTCCATCGAGGGGCTTCGGAGCGCGAGGTCGGCCCTTGCGAGGCGGTCGACCAACTGCACGGCGGCGTGGTGCGTCAGCAGTAACTGATCGGCCAGATCCCGCATCGTCATCGCCTGGCCGGGCCACGTCTTGATCGCCAACAGCGCTTGGTACTGTTGCTGGGTAACACCGGCCGACTGATTGATGGCTTCGCTGGCGGCGAGAAACCGCCGCAAGGCGAAGCGGAAACCAGAGAGGCCCTCATAGCCGTCGGAATCCACGGGTCAGGTTCTCCTGCGCAACACATTGTCAGGAACATAGCGGCTTTTTCCAGCGACGACGGAATTTCGCTTTTCAATATCCTATTATGATATAAAGCGACGCGCTCACCGCTCTGAGAAGGTAGCGTGCGGCATGTCCTGGGTTCGCCAAAACACACCGATCGACGTTCGCGTGCTTGCTGCGGCGGCAATGCTGTTCTCGCTGGCCGCGTGCGCCTCGCACCCACGACCGCCGCCGCCCGCGCCGCCGATACCGCCCCCTCCCGTTGCGGCCGAACCGGGCGTTCCAGCGCCGCCCGAAGCGGCTGTCAGCAGCCGTCCGCTGCCCGGAACCGTGCAGGATTTCGTGATCAACATCGGCGACCGCGTCTATTTCGACTTTGATCAGGCGCAGATCAGGGACGAGGCCAAGCCGATCCTCACCCGCCAGGCGTCCTGGCTGGAACAATATCCGGACGTCAGGGTCAGGATCGAAGGCAACTGCGACGAGCGCGGCACGCGTCAGTACAATCTCGCCCTCGGCGCACGGCGCGCCGACGCGGTGCGCGAGTTCCTGATCGGTCAGGGCGTGAACGGCGGCCGGATTTCCACGATATCGTATGGCAAGGAACGTCCGATCGATACCGGGCATGACGAAGCGGCCTGGACCAGGGATCGCAACGCCGATACCGCCATCGTCTCCGGCGCCCGGTAGGCAGCGGGTGACATTATCCGATCCGTCGCGCCGCCTCGCTACGAATGGTTCGCTGAAGGATGAAGGAACGATCATGGGGTCTAAGCCCGCGCATGCCTGACGCAGCTCCGACCCTGGACGGCGCCGCGCGTCGCAGCGGCGCCGCCGCGGCGGGCCTTTCACCGACCACCCACAATGACGAGGAAGTTCGCCGGCTCAACCTCTCCCAGCTCTCGTTGCTGGCCCTGCTGGTCGGCATCATAACCGGGTTCGGCGCGATCGGTTTTCGCGACTTGATCGGTCTCGTCCACAACTTCGCGTTCTCCGGTCGCCTTTCGTTCAGCTACGACGCCAATGTGTTCACCGGCCCCGCGCCGTGGGGCGCGCTGGTGATCCTGGTTCCGGTGATCGGCGGGATACTGGTCACCTTCGTGGTCAGCAACTTCGCGCCGGAAGCCAAGGGGCACGGCGTGCCCGAGGTGATGGACGCGATCTACTACAAGGGCGGCGTGATCCGCCCCGTCGTGGCGCTAGTGAAGTCACTTGTCTCGGCCATTGCGATCGGCACCGGGTCTTCGGTCGGTCGCGAGGGGCCGATCATTCAGATCGGCTCGGCGCTGGGCTCGACGCTCGGCCAGATCATCCGGATGCCGGTCAGCCAGAGGATCGCCCTGGTGGCCGCCGGCGCCGGCGCGGGCATCGCCGCCACCTTCAATACGCCGATCGGCGGGGTGATGTTCGCGATCGAGCTGATGTTGCCCGAGGTCAGCGTCGG
>DATAVF010000188.1:0-4983 GCA_036267835.1 Caulobacteraceae bacterium
CTGGCGCTCGTGTGCCGGGACATGGCCGAGACAACCGAGTTCTACACCAAGGTGCTGGGCATGCCGCTGGTGAAGACCGTGGTGCTGCCGGACGGCGGCCAGCACTTCTTCTTCGACTGCGGCGGCGGCAATCTGCTGGCCTTCTTCTGGTGGGAGAACGCCCCGCCGGCCGCGCCCGGCATCGCCTCGGTGGAGGACTTCCCGCGCAAGGGCATGAGCGCCATCGGCTCGATGAACCACGTCGCCTTCGAGATGGACGAGGACCAGCTGGAGGGCAGCATCACCGCGCTGAAGGCGGCCGGCGTGCACGTCTCGGTGCCGGTGGTGGTGAACCATGACGACAGCCCGCAGGGCGTCTCGCAAACGATGAACGACGGCGTCTTCGTGCGCTCGGTCTACTTCCGCGATCCCAACGGCATCATGCTGGAGTTCGCCTGCCTGACCCGCAAGCTCGGCCGGCCCGAGGACATCGCCATCGCCCCGGCCCGCGCCAAGGTGCCGGCTTAAGATGCCGCGGCTCCGCCAGGTTCCCCGCGCCGAGGTCACCTCCAAGACCATCCTGCGCTCCTACGACATGCTGTTCGGCGACCGCGATCCGGTGGCCGAGCCCGGCACCGCGACGGGCACGCGCGGCGACTGGTGGCCGGTGTGGGCCAACTCGCCCGACGTGTTCGAGCATGCGGTGCGGGGCTTTGCCCTCTACCGCGCGCCGGATCGCAAGATCGACCCGGTGCTGCGCGAGCTGGGCCAGACCCGGGTGGGCTGGACCAACGGCAGCCAGTTCGTGTTCTCGCAGCACTGCAAGAGCCTGCGCGGTCTCGGCGTTTCCGAAGAGCGCATCGCGGCAGTGCCAAGCTGGCAGACTGCCGACTGTTACTCGAAGGAGGAGCGCGCCGTGCTGGCCTACGCCGACTGCCTGTCGCTGGGCGCCGGGCGCACGCCGGACGGGGTGTTCGACGCGCTGAAGGCCTTCCTCTCGGACGAGCAGATTCTGGAGCTGACCTACATCATCTGCCTCTACGACATGCACGCCGTGATGAGCCGCGCCCTCCGCACCGAATTCGACGACCACGACGATGCGACCGTGGAAGTCGCCGCGCCGGAAGCGTTCACGGCCCGCGACTTCCTTGACACGGGGCGGAGCTAGCCACCCCTTCACCTGCCACCGCGCCTGTGAAATCATCGCAGCCTCTGGCGGGGGCGGTGGGTGGCCAACGTATTTGTCAGCTATGCGCGTCGCGACAAGGAGCGGGTGGTCGGGCTGACCAATGCGCTCGAGAACGAGGGGCTGTCGGTCTGGTGGGATTCTGACCTGGTCCCGGGGCGCAAGTATCGCCAGGTGATCGCCGAGCAGCTGGCCGCCGCCGACTGCGTGATCGTGGTCTGGACCGCCGCCGCGCTGGAAAGCGACTGGGTGCAGGACGAGGCCGAGGAAGGGCGCCTGCGCGGCGTGCTGGTGCCCATCGTGTTCGAGCCGGTGCGTCCGCCCGCCGGCTTCCGGCAGGTGCAGGCCGCCGATCTCAGCCAATGGACCGGCAGCCCCCAGCACCCGGACTTCCGCTCGCTGGTGTTCGCGGTGCGCAGCCTGGTGCAGGTCGCCCGCGCCACGCGCCGTGAGGATCAGCGCCCAGGCGCCGTCGTGGCGACCGCCGAGGACCCGGCCGAAGCGGAAGCGCCGACCCCGCCGGTCCCGGAACCGCCGCCCCCGCCAGCCCCGGAACCACCGAGCCCAGAACCACCGGTCCCCGACCCCTTGCCACAGCCGCCGCCGGCGCCGCCCCGCGTCGACGAGGGCGGGTTTGGGCCGCTGCCCACTCCCGGACCCGCGGCCTCGCTGCAGCTCGGCGCCCTCGTCGGGGTGCTGTTCGGCTGGCCGTTCTGGGCGGGGTCGGCGGCCGCGATGGTGCTGGCGCTGGGCGTCATCGTGCTGAACGTCAGATAGCGTGCTGCAGGTCGTCTTCCTTCTGCCGCTCTGCGGCGTCGCCCTCCTCGCCGGGCTGCAGGCGCGCTCGGCCGGGCCGCGCCTCAACGACCCGGGCCGCAGGCTGGTCGCCTGGCTCACCTACCCAGCGTTCGCCGCCGCCCTGGCGGTCGGTCTCTTCCTGCACCACCGGCCGATGGTGATCCTGCTGGCCGTCGGCGCGTACGTCGGGCTGCTCGCGATGAGCTTGACCTTCCTCGCCACCAGCGCGATCACCCTGCGGGCGCCGCGCCTTCGCACTACGCCGATCGCAGCGTCGCCCGCCTCCGGGGCGCCGGCGACGCCGCCCGGCCGCTTCCGAGCCCGCGACCTCGCCTATGCCTGGCCCACGTGGCTGGCGGCGACCGCGGCGATGGTCATCGCCACCGTGATCGTCGACGCCGACGAAGGGACGGCCTCCGAGTTTCCGCTGCTGTTCTGCGCCTTGCCGCTGCTCGCGGCCGGGCTGGCGCTGGCCGGGCGAGCTGTCGGAGCAAGATCGCGCGCCATCGTTTCCTGGCTCGCCGCCCTGGGCGGGGTCGGCATGTTCGTCGCTGAGCTTTCGTTGAACAACGGAGCCGCCGCCTCGCGTCCCTTCATGTTCGTCTACGCAGTCATCTTTGCGCTGAGTATCGTCTACATCCCCGCGGCGGCGGTCGCGCTGATCGTGCGGCTGGCGCGCCGCCCAGCTTAGACGAGCGCTTCCTTGCACAGGCGGCGGCGGTTCGCCTAACTGGCCGGACCAGTGAAAAAGGGAGCGGCGTCCGTGAGCGAAGGCCAGGTGTTTCCAGTCCCCGAGGCGTGGGCGAAGCGGGCGCACATGGATGCGGCCGGCTATGACGCGGCCTGGGCCGAGGTCGAGCGCGATCCCGAAGGCTATTGGCGCGGTGTCGCCGCCCGGCTCGATTGGATCCGCCCGTTCAGCGTGGTCAAGGACGTCTCCTACGACGCCAGCAACTTCCACATCCGCTGGTATGCCGACGGGGTGCTGAACGCCTCGGCCAACTGCCTCGACCGGCACCTGCCGCACCGGGCGAACGACGTGGCGATCATCTGGGAAGGCGACGACCCCAAGGACAGCCGCAAGATCACCTACGCCGAGGCCCATGCCGAGACCTGCCGTATGGCCAATGTGCTGAAGGCGCGCGGCGTCAAGAAGGGCGACCGGGTCACCATCTACCTGCCGATGATCCCCGAGGCGGCCTACGCCATGCTGGCCTGCGCCCGCATCGGGGCGGTGCACTCGGTGATCTTCGGCGGCTTCTCGCCCGATAGCATCGCCGGCCGCATCCAGGACTGCGACAGCCACATCGTCATCACCGCCGACGAGGGCCTGCGCGGCGGGCGCAAGGTGGCGCTGAAGCAGAACGTCGATGAGGCGCTGACCCAGTGCCCGCAGGTGACCGACGTGCTGGTGGTCACCCGCACCGGCGGCGACGTCGCCATGACGGCGGGCCGCGACTATCGCTACGAGGACGAGCGGGCCAAGGTCTCGGCCGATTGCGCGGCGGAGCCGATGGGGGCCGAGGACCCGCTCTTCATCCTCTACACCTCCGGCTCCACGGGGAAGCCCAAGGGCGTGCTGCACACCACTGGCGGCTATCTGACCTGGGCGGCCCACACCCACGAGCTGGTATTCGACTACCGGCCGGGCGAGGTCTTCTGGTGCACGGCCGACGTGGGCTGGGTGACCGGCCACAGCTACATCGTCTACGGCCCGCTCGCCAACGGCGCGACCACGCTGATCTTCGAGGGCGTGCCCAACTACCCGACCACCAGCCGTTTCTGGGAGGTGATCGACAAGCACCAGGTCGAGATCTTCTACACCGCCCCCACGGCGCTCAGGGCGCTGATGCGCGAGGGCGACGCGCCCGTGCAACAAACCTCCCGCAAGTCGCTGCGCCTGCTGGGCTCGGTCGGCGAGCCGATCAACCCCGAGGCCTGGCTCTGGTACCACCGCGTGGTCGGCGAGGGGCGCTGCCCCATCGTCGATACCTGGTGGCAGACCGAGACCGGCGCCTGCCTGGTCTCGCCGCTGCCGGGCGCCACCGCGCTGAAGCCGGGCTCGGCCACCAAGCCGCTGCCGGGGGTGAAGCTGCAGATCGTGGATGCCGACGGCGTGCCCCAAGAGGGCGCGGTCAGCGGCAACCTCTGCATCCTGGATAGCTGGCCCGGCCAGATGCGCACGGTCTATGGCGACCACGAGCGCTTCATCGCCACCTACTTCACCACCTACCCCGGCAAGTACTTCACCGGCGACGGCTGCCGCCGCGACGAGGACGGCTACTACTGGATCACCGGCCGCGTGGACGACGTGATCAACGTCTCCGGCCACCGCCTGGGCACCGCCGAGGTCGAAAGCGCCCTGGTGGCCCACCAAGCTGTGGCCGAGGCCGCGGTGGTCGGCTACCCGCACGAGATCAAGGGCCAGGGCATCTACGCCTACGTCACCCTGAAGGCCGACACCGCCCCCAGCGAAGCGCTGCGCAAGGAGCTGGTGACCTGGGTCCGCCACGAGATCGGCCCCTTCGCCACCCCCGACGTGATCCAGTGGGCCCCCGGCCTGCCGAAGACCCGCTCCGGCAAAATCATGCGCCGCATCCTGCGCAAGGTGGCGGAGAATGACCTCGGCAACCTCGGCGATACGACGACGCTGGCGGATCCGGCGGTGGTCGATGATTTGGTGAAGAACCGGGCGGGGGCCTAGCTTGCGGAAAAGCCTCCCGTTTCGCCGCGCAAGCCCCTAGGGTCCCGTCCAAGGGAGAAAACAACGCATGCTGACGTGGCAGGTGGGGCGGGTAAAGGTGACCCGGGTGGTGGAGATGCAGCTGCCCACGCGGGCTGGCGCCGCCTACTTCATCCCTGAGGCCACGGCCGAAGCGCTGCGCAAGTCGCCCTGGCTCTATCCGCACTTCGTCAGCGAGGACGAAGTGATGCAGATGTCGATCCATGCGCTGCTGGTCGAGGCGCCGGGCCTGCGGCTGGTGGTCGACACTTGCGTCGGCAACGACAAGCCGCGCGGC
>DATAVF010000189.1:0-6903 GCA_036267835.1 Caulobacteraceae bacterium
TAGACGATGGCCGCGGCCTCGATGATGGCGGGATCGACGTCGGCGGGGGTCAGCTCGACCGAGGCGCCCAGGAAGGTGCACATGGTGCGCTCGCCATCGGGCGTCACATTGATCAGGCAGCGCCCGGTCGCGGGGCCGGCCGTGAGCCGCGCTGTCTCGAAACTGACGCCGATGGCGCGGGTGTCGTGGGCGAAGACATCGCCCAGCAGGTCGCCTGCCACCTTGCCGAAATAGGCCGCGCGCCCGCCCAGGCTGGCGACGCCCGCCACCGTATTCCCGGCCGACCCGCCCGACGCCTCGACCCCGGCGCCCATGCGGCCATAGAGTTCATGCGCCCGCGCCTCGTCGATGAGCATCATCGAGCCCTTGACGAGGCGGTTCTCAGCCAGGAACCCATCCTCGGCCGGCGCAATGACATCGACGATGGCGTTGCCGATGGCGGCGACGTCGTAAGAAGCTGACATACGTTTTCCGTTATATGATTACACGGCCCTGCGTCCAGCGCCTCGGTCCTTGCCCCTTGCGGGTCAGGGTCTCATCTTCCTCTCTGGGTATAGGATGGAAGCTATGAGTGACGCAGTCGGCCCTGGCGATCTGGTTCTGTGCGTCAATGTCGCCCCGAACCATGGCACGGGAAGGCCGGTGCCGCTGCGCGCCGGGGAGACCTACCGGGTCGTCTCGGTCATGGAGTTTGCCTGCCCCTGCGGGCGTTCCGACGCACTGCTGGATGTAGGAATTGACTACGGGTGGTGCCAGACGCGCTTCCGGCTCCTGCCCAAGCCCAAGGCCGAGGCCAAGACACGCCGCGTCTCGGCGCCCAGGGAGAAGGAGACGGTTCGATGAACTGCCGGCAAGGACCCTCGATACCGACTTAGGCCGGCGACCTCGAACTGGCCGCCGCAGGCGCCTGACGCATCACGTCCCGCCCGGTCTGCAAAAGCGCGACGATATTAGAAAGCACACGCCGGCGTCGGCGTCAGTGAACACGGTGGAGTTTGTGGCATGCGCGTGTTCTTGACTGGAGCCACCGGCTTCATCGGCTCGTACCTCGTTCCCGAACTGGTCGGCGCCGGCCACCAGGTGGTCGGGCTCAGCCGCTCGGACGCAGGGGCCGAAGCGCTCCGCCGCGCCGGGGCAGAGGTGTTGCCCGGCGACCTGGAGGGTCTTGCGACGCTGGGCGATGCGGCGGCTGCGGCCGACGGCGTCATCCACGCCGCCTTCAACCATGACTTCTCCAACCTGGCCCAGCACAGCGAGGCCGACCGAAAGGTTATCGCCGCGCTCGGCGAAGCGCTGGCCGGCTCGGACCGGCCGCTGATCGTGACCTCCGGCACGGGCCTGGCGCGGTCCAAGACCGGCCTCCCGGCAGCCGAGACCGACGGCTACCAAAGCGCCGCCGAATATCCCCGTGGCGCGACCGAGGAAGCGGCCGATGCGCTGATCGCCAAGGGCGGGCGCGTGATGGTGATGCGCCTGCCGCAAGTGCACGACACCCGCCACCAGGGCCGGATCGCCGAGCACATCCGGCTGGCGCGGCAGAAGGGGTGGGTCGCCTACATCGGCGCGGGCGAAGCGCGCCTGCCCGCCACCCACGTCACCGACGTCGCCCGGCTTTACCGGCTGGCGCTCGAGCAGGGCCAGGCCGGCGCGCGCTACCACGCCGTGGCGGAGGAAGGCGTCGCCTCGCGCGTGATCGCCGAAGTCATCGGCGCGGGCATGGGCGTGCCGGTGAGGTCGATCACGCCCGAGGAAGCGCCGGACTACTTCGGCGCCTTCGCGCGGCTGGTCACGGTCGACCTCGCGGCGACCAGCGCGCTGACGCAGGCGCAACTGGGATGGGCCCCGACCGGCCCGGACCTGCTGAGCGACCTGCGGGCGATGGACTACAGCCGCTAGGCCGGCGACCGGGAGCTGGTAAGGCGCACATCCGCCCTGCCCCACACGGCGTCGAACTGCTTGCGGGTCTGGGCGGCCTCGTCGTGCTTGCCTTCGGCGTCCAGCGCCTGGGCGAGGCCGAAGAGGGCCCAGCCATCGCGGCGGTAGGTCTTCAGGCTCTCGCGGTAGATGGCCTCGGCTTCGGCGGGACGGTGAGCCTGTAGCAGCGCCGCGCCCAGGACGTGGCTGACCGGCTGGTGCCACCAGGGCGGCTCGGAATAGGGAATGCTGCGCTCGATCCTCTGAGCGGCCTGGAAGTGGCCGACGGCGGCGCCGAAATCGCCCTGGGCGCGGGCGATTTCGCCGTCCAGCAGGTCGAGGCCGAGGGCCGCCATCGCCCTGGCCGGGACGCCGAAGCTGTCGTAGCGGCCGAAGTCGGAGACCGCCGTCACCGCCTCCAGTTCGCTGCGCGCGGCCTTAGCCGACGCCACGTCGCCCTTGGCCGCATAAGCCGAGCCCTTGGCGTAGAGGTCGAAAGCGCGGTCGAGGACCAGCGCCTTCGGCGGCGCCGGCTCGGCCAGCACCGCGTCCCACTTCTCGAAGCGCAGCTGGGTGGCCAGCGGCGTCAGGGCGTAGAGTTCGGCCGAGGGCATGTGCGGCGCAAGGTTCCAGGCGTCCACCGCCTTCACCAGCCGCCGGGCGGCGTCGAGCGAGGCCTGGTAGCGGCCCTCCATCTCCGACGAGGTCCAGAGGAAGTGGATGTTGTGGCCGTAATAGCCGGCCGGGTAGTAGCCCTGGGCCTTGCAGGCGGCGAGGTAGGCCTCATCGACCTGGGCGGCCAGTTCGTTGACCCGGTCGGCGTCGGCATAGCGGCCGACCCGGTAATAGATGTGCGAGGGCATGTGCACGATGTGCCCGGCCCCCGGCATCAGGGTCTCCAGCCGGTCCGCCGCCGCTTCGGCGCGCTCGGGCGTCGTCGTCGCTTCCACCGCGTGGATGTAGAGGTGCAGGGCGCCCGGATGGGTGGGCGCGCGCTCGATGATCCGCTCCAGGGTGGCGACGATCTCGCGGGCATGGCCCTTAGGCGTCACCCCATCCAGCTCCCAGTAGTCCCAGGGCTGGGTGTCCATCATCGCCTCGGCGTAGAAGACGCCGGCGTCGAGGTCGTCCGGATAGGTCTGCCAGAGCCGGCCCATGGCCGTGGCGAAGGCCTCGTCCAGGGCGTGGCGATCGGCCTTCGGGTCCGGCGAATAGCGGGTCGCCAGCGCCTCGATCCAGGCCCGCTCCTCGGGGCTGGCCTTGGCCTCCAGCGCGCGGGCCCTCTGCAGCGCCTGCCACGCCGGCGCCGCCGCGTCGGCCTGCATGGGCAGGTTGATGTTGGGCCCGAGCGCGAAGGCGATCCCCCACCAGCAGATGGCGCAGTCCGGATCCAGCCTCGCCGCCTCGCGGAACGAACGGATCGCCTCGGCGTGGTTGAAGCCGAACATCAGGTTGATGCCCTGGCTGAAGAACATCTGGGTTTGCGGATTGCGGGTCGAGATCGGGTGGCGATGCTTGCCAAGCCCCTGGAACACCGGCGCGCCCGGCTTGTCGGCCTCGCCAGCGTAGATCGCTGGCATGGGGGCCATGAGGGGCATCGGCCCCAGCGGCGAGGCGGGCGCCCCGGTCGGCGGTGGCGTCATGCCGGGCATCGCGGGCATGGGATCGGCCGCAGCAAGGCCCGCCAGCATCGACCCCGCCAACAACCCGGCCAGCAAGACGCCCCGGACCTTCATCGCACGCTCCCCCAAATCCCCAACGGACAAACCATGCCGTCGATCGCTTGGCGGAGCGTGATTCCGATCGGCTGGCTCAGTCAAGGACCGGCTTTGCCGGCCGCGTAGCGGCGACGCTTCGCGTCGTCCTTGACTGAGCCAGCCGATCGGAAAAACTGCCTCCATGCGTTCGACGGACAACCCTCGAGCTTCTGAAGCTAAGGGCGCGTTCGCGATCAGGCCGGAGGCCAGAGTGTGAGCAACCAAGCCACGGAGAACCCCCTCCCCCTCGCCGGCATCCGTGTGCTCGACCTCACCCTGGCCCGCGCCGGCCCGACCTGCGTGCGTCACCTCGCCGACTGGGGCGCCGAGGTGATCGCGGTGCAGGCGCCCGATGGTGGCAACGAGCTGATGAGCCGCGACGGCTTCGACTTCCAGAACCTGCATCGCAACAAACGCTTCATCAGCCTCGACCTGAAGTCGGCCAAGGGGCGCGAGGCCTTCCTGCGGCTGGTGGGCCGCGCCGACGTGCTGGTGGAGAACATGCGGGCGCCGGTGAAGCACCGGCTGGCGATCGCCTACGACGACCTGAAGCCGCTGAACCCGCGCCTCGTCTACGCCTCGATCAGCGGCTTCGGCCAGGATGGCCCTTACGCCCAGCGCGCCGGGGTGGACCAGATCGCTCAGGGCATGGGCGGGCTGATGTCGATCACCGGCGAGCCAGGGCGCGGGCCGATGCGGGCCGGGATCGCGGTCTCGGACGTCACCGCCGGCACGCTGGCGGCGCTCGGGATCATGCTGGCGCTCTTCCAGCGCGTGACCACCGGCGAGGGGCGCTACGTGCATACCTCGCTGCTGGAATCGCAGATCTTCCTCTTGGATTTCCAGGCGGCGCGCTGGCTGATGGCCGGCGAGGTGCCCGGCCAGATGGGCAACGACCACCCGACCATGTCGCCGATGGGCGTCTTTCCCACCGCCGACGGCCACGTGAACATCGCCGCCTCGTCGCCGGCCCAGTTCGAGCATTTCTGCGCCGCGGCCGGCCGGCCCGACTGGCCGCGCGATCCGCGCTGGTCCGGCGGCCGTCGCCGGGCGGAGAACCGCGCTTCGCTGAACGCCGCCATCGCCGAAGAGACCGCCAAGCGCCCGAGCGCCTGGTGGGTCGAGGCGCTGGAGGCCGCCGGCGTGCCCTGCGGCCCGATCCTGGCCATCGACGAGGTGTTCGCCGACCCGCAGGTGCAGCACCTGGGCATGGCGGCGCCCGTCGACCACCCGCGGCTGGGCCCGACCCACATGGTCGATTCGCCCATCAACCTGGAAGGGCTGGAAACCTCGATCCGCTCCACCGCGCCCTTGACGGCGGCCGATACCGACGCCGTGCTGGCGGAGGTCGGCTACAGCCCGGACGAGATCGCGACGATGCGGGCCGAAGGCGCGATCTAGCCGGTGATCGAGCGCGGGTCGACGTCGCGGGTATAGTCCACGCCCTCGACGCCGAAGCCGAACAGGCGGAGGAACTGGGTCTTGTATTCGGGCAGATCCGCCAGTTCGGCCATGGTCTCGGTGCGGATCAGCGGCCAGCGGCGGGAGACTTCGGCCTGCACCTCGGGTGACAGCTCCCAGTCGTCGAGGCGCAGGCGCTGGGCATCGTCGACCGGGGCGCCGGGGCCGAGGCGGGTGCGGAACAGGCGGTCGATCTGCTCGATGCAGCCCTCGTGCAGGCCCATCTGCTTCATCACCTTGAACAGCACCGTGCCGTAGAGCGGCACCACCGGGATGGCCGAGCTGGCCTGGGTGACCACCGCCTTCAGCGCCACCACGCGGGCGGCGTCGTCGCCGAGCTGGGCGCGCATCGCGGCGGCCCTGGCGTCGAGATCGGCCTTGGCGCGGCCGAGGGTGCCGTTCCAGTAGATCGGCCAGGTCAGCTCGCTGCCGAGGTAGGTGTAGGCCAGCGTGCGGAAGCCGGGCGCCAGAACGCCGGCCGCGGCGATCTGGTCGATCCAGCGCTTCCAGTCGTCGCCGCCCATCACCGCGACGGTGGCGGCGGCCTCGTCCTCGCTGGCCGGCGCGATGGTGGCTTCGGCAACCTCGCCAGTATCGGTGTTGAGGCTCTTCACCATCACTGGCTCGCCGAGCGGCTTGATCGCCGAGCGCCAGGTCTGGCCGGTGTCCGGGTCGGTGCGGACGGGCGAGGCCATGCTGTAGACCAAGAGGTCGAGCTGGCCGAAGCGCTCGCGCACCTTCTCGATGAAGGTCGCCTTCAAGGCGTCGGAGAAGGCGTCGCCTTCCAGGGTCAGGACGGGGCGGCCGATCGCCTCGGCCTCGACTTCGAAGGCGCGGTTGTTGTACCAGCCGGCGCTGGCGGGGCGGCTCTCGGTGGGCTCGCGCTCCAGCGAGACGCCGATGGTTTCGGCCCCGCCGGCGAAGGTCGCCACGATGCGGCTCGCCAGCCCATAGCCGGTCGAGCAGCCCAGCACGGCGACGCGCTTTGGAGTATCGGCCAACGCGCCCTGGCTCTGCACGTAGGCGACCTGGTCGCGGACGTTGCGGGCGCAGCCCAGCGGGTGCGCAGTGATGCAGATGAAGCCCCGGATCCGCGGTTCAATGATCAACGCCACCCCCCTTTGTCCGCGACGCGCGGGCTTCCTTAAGCGACTAGCTGCGGACTGAGGGCGCTGAGGTCAACCCACCAATACGGGCTCGGCGAGGCGGCTTTCGGGTCGCAGGGCGCATTTTTGGGCTTGGCTTGAGCACGGTGCAGTCGCTAAGAGGCGGCGACCATGAAGCCACCGAAGCTAGGCAGCTTCGCCGAGCGCCAGGCGCACTCGGCCGAAGCGAAGAAGGCCCTTGTGGCCAAATTCAAACCCAAGCCCACCGTCGCGGACCCGGCGTTCGAGGAACGCCGCCTGCAGCGGCAGCTTGAGCTGGAGGAGCTGCGCAGGCAGCGCGCCACCGAACGGGCGACCAAGCGCGAGGAGTCGGCGCGCAAGGAAGAAGAGCAGCGCGCCCTCGAAGCCGAGATCGCCGAGGCGATGGAGCTGGAGCTGCGCGCGAAGCAGAAGCTGGCCCGCGACGCCCGCTATGCGGCCCGCAAGCAGCGGCGCAAGTAGCCCCACTGGCCGCCCGGACGTCTAGACGCCCCGGAACTGGGGCGAGCGCTTTTCCATGAAGGCCGTGCGGCCCTCCTTGAAGTCGGCGCTGTCGAAGCAGGCGGCGACCGCGGCCTCGACCTCGGCCAGGCGGCGCCGCTCGGGATCGCGCATCGCCTCGCGGG
>DATAVF010000190.1:0-6963 GCA_036267835.1 Caulobacteraceae bacterium
GATGTCGTACCTGCTCATGCCGGACTCAGGCGGTACGGGGGGAGACAAGCCGCTGCCCCCGTCATTTCCAGCCCGGTCGTCAGGGCGCGTTTCGTCGCCCGTCTGGGACCCTTGATCGGGCGGCGCCTGGCTGGACTGCGATCGCGCCGCCATTTCGCAAAGCGCCCGCGCTCTGGCGTCAAACATCCCGAGTACGGCACAGCCATCGCCGGCGTGTGCGTGACCTGGAGTCAGCAATGTCGCTGACAAAAGCGATGCAGACGCTAAGCATAGCGTTGACAAAAATCTGTTCACGTTTCTCATCCCCCGAAAATTGCCGCCAGACTCACGCACTTTACTCGAAGCGCGCCGCGCAATTCTGTATCTCCGCCGTGAACGAGACGGAGAGTCCGAGATGCGGAGCCCGGCGGCCGATTATTGCCCGCATTCGGTGCGCGAAGTTGCTTTGTAGAGAGACCCCGAAGTGTATTGTTACGCAGGGCGATCTCGGATTGCAAGAACGGTTCACGGCGAACTCGAATCGCGACGTTCGAGTTCCATCTAGGCCGGCGCGAGCACACGCCGCGGTCGGGTGGCGACGGCCACCGCCGTATAGATCGCCGCGCCGGCCAGGGCCGCGCCCAGCTCCATCCAGCACAGGCCGGCGGCGTTCCAGTGGGTGTCGGCCCAGCCGTCGAGCGCCGGCATGAAGGTGACCGGGATGTTCGAGATCGAGGCGAAGAGGGTGTACTTGGTCGCTGCGGCCCCCGCTCCGATCGCCTCCAGGGTGGCGGCGGCGAAGGCGGCGTAGGCCAGGCCCAGCGCCGCCGAGTACGAGAAGGCGAAGATCAGGAACCACTCGGGCGACTTCGGCGCCACCGCGGCCATCGCGGCGGCGAGCCCGCCCAGCACGCCGAACAGCACGTAGGCGGTGCGCCGGTTCATCCGGTCGCAGATGTAGCCGCCGACGATCGCGGCCGCCGCGGTAACGACGCCCATCAGCCAGTTCAGGCTCGACAGCGTGTCGACGCCAACGCTCCACTCCTTGGCGATGCCGGAGAACAGCTGCGCCGCCCCGCCGGCGCCCAGCGGCAGGATGAAGAGGAAGAGGGTCAGCCAGCCGACGTGCGACTTGCACACCTCCCAGCAGTCCTTGACCACCTGCAAGAGCGAGCCGAGGTAGTTGGAGGTCTTCGGCAGCGGCCTGGCCTTGGGCGCGAACAGCAGGGCCAGCGCGCAGGCGGCGCAGAGGGCGGCCACCACCAGGCCCGAGAGCGGCACCGAGTGGAACTTGTCGGCGATCCATAGGCCGGCGCCGCCGCCCACGCCGCTGCCGCCGAGGTTGCCGGCCTGGCTCCAGCCGCCGGCCGCGCCGCGGTGGGCCGGCGCTGTGTCGTGCGCCATCAGGCTGTCGGCGGCCATGCCCAGGAAGGTCGCCGCGATGCTGACGATCGACGAATACAGCGTCAGCATGCCGACCGAGGCGTAGCCGATCGGCAGCAGCCCCGAGAGCACCACGCACGGCACGATGGTCGCGGTGGCGATCAGGTACCAGGCCTTGACGTTGAGGGTGGTGTCGACGAGCGGCGCCCACAGCACCTTCAGCACCTGCGGCGCCAGCGAGATGGTGACGATCAGCGCGAAGGCCTCGGTGCTGACCCCGGCCTTGCTGTAGAAATATTCGACCGTGCCGGTGAGAAAGCCGCCCGAAGCGCCGAACGAGAAGTAGAGCACGAAGAACAGGCTCGGGTGGACCGAGCGGCCGCTGACGGTCCCAGGCGCGGTTTCACTGCCCGTCACTCACGCCCCTCCGCACCGAGGCGCGGCCTCGTGTCACGAGAACATGACCGACGCGCGGGGCCTGCGCAATCGCTGGCCCGCGCAAGCCCTCTTACCGGCCGCGCGGCGCCCGGTTATGAGTCGGGGCAGGGGCTGCTTCGCGCTCGGGCGACGCGTTCCGGGAGGCTGCGATTGGATCGCATCGTCATTACCGGCGGGGCGCGGCTGGAGGGGGAGATCCCGATCTCCGGCGCCAAGAACTCCGCCATCAAGCTGATGGTGGCGAGCCTCCTGACCGACCAGCCCCTCGTCCTGACCAACATGCCGCGCCTGGCCGACACCCGCTTCCTCGGCCGGCTCTTGCAGCGGCTGGGCGTGGTGGTCGAGGAGCGGCAGAACGGCGCGGGGCCTGAAACCATCCTGACCACGCCGGAGATCGTCTCGGCGATCGCCCCCTACGACCTGGTGCGGCAGATGCGCGCGTCGTTCAACGTGCTGGGGCCGCTGGTGGCGCGCACCGGCCAGGCCAAGGTATCGCTGCCCGGCGGCTGCGCCATTGGCGCGCGGCCGGTCGACCTGCACCTGATGGCGCTGGAGGCGCTCGGCGCGCGCATCGACCTCAGCGAGGGCTACGTGTACGCCCAGGCCCCGCGGGGCCTGAAGGGCGCGCAGATCGACTTTCCCGCGGTGTCGGTTGGCGCGACCGAGCATGCGCTGCTCGCCGCCGTGCTGGCCCACGGCGAGACCGTGATCTCCAACGCCGCCTGCGAGCCCGAGATCGCCGACCTGGCCGACTGCCTGACGAAGATGGGCGCCAGGATCGAGGGCGCCGGCACGCCGGTGATCCGCATCGTCGGCGTCGCCTCGCTGACCGGCGCCACCCACCAGGTGACACCTGACCGGATCGAGACCGGCACCTATGCCCTGGCCGCCGCCATGGCCGGCGGCGACGTGCGCCTGACCCGCACCCGGCCCGACGTGATCGAAGCGCTGCTCGTCAAGATGGAGGAGGCCGGCGTCGGCGTCGAGCGGCTGAACGACGGCGTGCGCATCCGGCGCAACGGCGCGCGGCTCTCGGCGGTCGAGGTGACCACCGACCCGTTTCCCGGCTTCGCCACCGACCTGCAGGCCCAGTTCATGGCGCTGATGACCCTGGCCAGCGGCGAAAGCGTGATCCGCGAGACCATCTTCGAGAACCGCTTCATGCACGCCCCGGAACTGGCGCGGCTGGGCGCTGACATCACCGTCTCCGGCGGCGAGGCGCGGGTGACGGGCGTCGAGGGGCTGACCGGGGCCCAGGTGATGGCCACCGATTTGCGGGCTTCCGTGGGCCTGGTCATCGCGGCCCTGGCGGCCAAGGGCGAGACCGAGGTCAACCGGGTCTACCACCTCGACCGCGGCTTCGAGCGGTTGGAGGAGAAGCTCTCGGGCGTCGGGGCCAAGGTGCGCCGGGTCAGCGACGCCGATGGCGGGGACGGCGAGTAATGGGCGTCCAGCCGCTGCGTCTGCTGGCCCACGACGCCGACGACCTCGAGGTGATCGCGGCCGCGCTGGAAGAGGCCGTCGCCAGCATCGGCGAGCTGGAGTGGGACGCCCGTGGCCGCCGCTTCACCCTGGCCCTGACCCGCTATTGCTGGGAGGTGCCCGACGCGCTGTTGGGGGTGCGGGTCCGCGCCGGCCTGCAGTTCGGCGGGGTGCTGGCGGTCAAGTCGCGCAACCTGCAGCGCGAGCCGGCCGACACCGTGGTCGAGCTGCTGACCGTCGGCTTCCAGCCGGGCGAGCCGCCGGGCGGTGATATCCGCCTGGCCTTTGCCGGCGGCGGCGACGTGATGCTGACCGTCGAGTGCATCGACGCCGTGCTGGTCGATGTGTCGGCGCCCTGGCCGGTCGCCGATGCACCGTTGCAGGACGACGACGCGTAAATCTGCCTTGCGTTTGCGGCCCATGCCGCCACAAGGCGCGCCCATGCGCCGCTTCGACGCCTCCGACCCCGAGTTCGATCTCGCCTTCGACGCTTTCCTGGGCGAGCGCCGCGGCTCGCCGCCGGACGTGGACGCGGCGGTGGCCGGCGTCATCGAGGCGGTGCGCACAGAGGGCCTGCCGGCCGTGCTGCGCTACACCGAGCGCTTCGACCGGGTGCGACTGGACGAGCACACCATCCAGGTCTCGCCGCGCGAGATCCAGACAGGGGTCGACGCCTGTCCGACCGAGGTGCGCGAGGCCATCGCTTTCGCCGCCGCCCGCATCGCCGCCTACCACGAGCGCCAGCGGCCGGCGGACGCCCGCTTCACCGACGAGACAGGGGTCGAGCTCGGCTGGCGCTGGACTCCGCTGGAGTCGGTAGGGGTCTATGTGCCGGGCGGGCGCGCGGCCTACCCCTCGACGGTGCTGATGAACGCCGTGCCGGCCCGCGTGGCGGGCGTGGAGCGGGTCGCCATGGTGACCCCGCCCGGCCGCCTGGAGCCGGCCGTGCTGGCCGCGGCGCGCGAGGCCGGGGTGACCGAGATCTTCCGCGTCGGCGGGGCCCAGGCCTGCGCGGCCCTGGCCTTCGGCGCCGGCCCGATCTGGCCGGTCGACAAGATCGTCGGGCCCGGCAACGCCTATGTCACCGCCGCCAAGCGCCGGCTCTACGGCATCGTCGGCATCGACGCGCTGGCGGGGCCTTCGGAGATCGTGGTGGTGGCCGACGCGGCCAACGACCCGGCCTGGATCGCCGCCGACCTACTTTCCCAGGCCGAGCACGACCCGGCCGCGCAATCCATCCTGATCACCGACGACGCGGGCTTTGCCGAGCAGGTCGTCGCCGCGCTCGAAGGCCAGCTGAAAACCCTGGCCACCGGCGAGGACGCCGCCGCCTCGTGGCGCGACCACGGCGCGGTGGTGATCGCTGCGCTGGACGCCGCGCCCGGCCTCGTCGATCGCATTGCTCCCGAGCACGTCGAGTTCGCGGTCGAGGACCCTGAGCGCCTCGCGAGCCGCGTCCGCCACGCCGGCGCGATCTTCCTCGGCCGCTACGCCCCCGAGGCGCTCGGCGACTACGTGGCCGGCTCCAACCACGTCCTCCCCACCAGCCGCGCCGCCCGCTTCTCGTCCGGGCTCTCGATCTACGACTTCCTCAAGCGCACCTCGCTGATCTCCTGCGGCCCCGCCGCCTTCCAGGTGCTGGCCGGGCCTACCGAGGCGCTGGCGACGGCCGAGGGCCTGCCGGCGCACGCGCGTTCAGTGTCAATTCGACGGAACCCTCCCCCGTGAGGGGAGGGTGGCGGTCCGCGGAGCGGAGCGCCGGGTGGGGGTCTCTTCCCACATGCAATTCGGGTGCAGGCAAACCGTACTCGCAGCCATGTAGCCAGTAAGCTATCTCTCCCGCATGTCCGCCGAAGCACAGAATAGGTTCACGGGCAGTTCTGCGTGCGTCGCTCTTCGCGACCGCCAGACCCCCACCCCCGACCCCTCCCCTCAAGGGGGAGGGGAGCGATGAGCGGCGAGCATCGCCTGCTGACGGTGGTGCTCGACGAGGAGTCGCTCTCGGCCGCCTCGCGCGACCAGGAGCAGGAGCGGCAGATCGCCATCTTCGACCTCCTCGAAGACAACCACTTCGTCCCCGAAGGCGCCGCAGGCGGCCCCTACGACCTCCGCATATCGCTCATCGAGAACCGGCTCGCCTTCGATATATCCGGCCCCGGCTACCAACGCCGGCACATCCTGTCGCTGTCGCCGTTCCGCGGCGTGGTGCGCGACTACGCGATGATCTGCGACAGCTATTACCAGGCCATCCGCAACGCGACGCCGCAGAAGATCGAGACCTTGGACATGGGCCGCAGGGCCGTGCACAACGAAGGCTCGGAGCTGCTCAAGGCGCGCCTGAACGGCAAGGTCGAGACCGATCTCGACACGGCGCGGCGGCTCTTCACCCTCATCTGCGCCTTGCACTGGCGGGGCTGAACCACCGTCATGGCGACCGATCCTGCTCCCAGCCTCCCCGGCGCGGTGCTTTTCTGCTGCAACTTCAACCGCGTGCGCTCGCCGATGGCCGAGGGACTGATGAAGCTGATGTTCGGGGCGCGGGTCTATGTCGACAGCTGCGGCCTCAAATACGACGAGGAGGATGGGCCGGACCCCTTCGCCGTCGCGGTGATGGACGAGCTGGGCGCCGACCTCAGCCGCCACCGGCCCAAGACCTTCGACGACCTGGAGCAGGACTCCTTCGATCTGGTCATCTCCCTGACCCCGGAAGCCCAGCACCGCGCGGTCGAACTGGCCCGCCACCACGCCGTCGAGATGGAATACTGGCCAACGCGCGACCCGACCCTGCTGATGGGATCGCGCGAGGCGGTGATGGAAGCCTACCGCGAGACCCGCGATGCGCTGGCGGCGCGCATCCGCGAGCGCTTCGGCGCCACGGTGACGTTCGGGGGATGACGCCCATGAACCCGCCCCGCTTCGTGCTCGCCAGCGCCAGCCCGCGCCGGCTGGAGCTGCTGGCCCAGATCGGCCTGACGCCCGACCTGATCGACCCCGCCGACATCGACGAAACGCCGCTCGCCGCCGAAACCGGCCGGCTGCTGGCGCTGCGCCTTGCCAAGGCCAAGGCCGCCGCCGTCGCCGCCCGCCACCCGGACGCCTTCGTGCTCGCCGCCGACACCGTGGTCACGGTCGGCCGCCGCCTGCTCGGCAAGCCGCAGGACGAGGCCGACGCCGCCCGCATGCTGGCCCTCCTCTCCGGCCGCGCCCACAAGGTGCTGACGGCCGTGGCCGTTCACGCGCCCGGCGGCCGCGCCGGCGCCCGGCTCTCCGAGACGCGGCTGCATTTCAAGCGCCTGACCGCGGCCGAGACAGCCGCCTACCTGGCCAGCGGCGAATGGTCCGGCAAGGCCGGCGCCTACGGCATCCAGGGCCATGCCGGGGCCTTCGTCATCGACCTCAACGGCTCCTACACCGGCGTCGTTGGCTTGCCGCTCTACGAAATGCGGGCTTTGCTGGGCGGGCTGGGGTATCCGGGCGCATGACCGAGCGCCGCGCCTACCTCGACACCGGCCTGGGCGGAAGCCGGGGCGTCGTCACCCTCGACGGTCGTCCCGAGCGGCTGATCATCGCCCGCGACGCCGACCTCGCCTGCCAGGCCCAGGGCGCCGAGGTCATTGGCCGGGTGCGCAAGCTGGAGCGCACGCTGGCGCTCGCCTTCGTCGATCTCGGCGACGGCCCCGA
>DATAVF010000191.1:0-33223 GCA_036267835.1 Caulobacteraceae bacterium
CTTCCGCGACTCTCATTTTACGACTCCGATTAGGCCCGAGTTCAATCCGGACTGTCGCCCGCCTACGCCGCGAAGGCGGAGGTAACTATATAGACTTCTCGCGTGCCGACAATGCAACTTGCCCGTCGATGCGCGAACCGACGGTCCCGCCCGTCAGCTGCGGGTTGGGTAGATGCCGGTCAGCGCGATCACAATGGTGATCGCAAGGTACGGATTGAGGATCGAGAACGCTTGGCTCCCGCCGGCGTTGCTGTTCGTCCCAGCCACGTTCAAGCCGCCGAGCGCGATGGGCGTCGCGGTGCCGCTGGGACAGTAGATCGCGGGCGCCGACGTGGGGTTGGGCGCGATGTCCACGGAGTGCCCCAGCACAGAGCCCGTTGCCGGGACATTCGCGCTCGCATGCGGTTGCGCGCCCGACGCGCTGAAAGTCGACGTTGAACTGAACGTATGGGTGTGGGTGGGCATGTTGCTGATCGTCAGCGTGGCGTTCTCGTTGCCGCCAATTTGGCCGACGTTGTAATTGGAGAGCCCCGGTCCCTGACCCGCGTTTACCGCCGCGCGTCCGCGCAGATCAGGCAGCTGAAAGTTCGTCGTCCCGTTGCCGCCATAGTTGGTGCCGAGCAGAGAGAACAGAGCCGTATTCTGCGAGATCGGCAGCAGCTGCGCGGCGCACATCGCCGTCCCGCGGGGCGCAAAGTTCCAGGCGCCATGAATGATTTGTCCAAGATAGAAATCGGACATGGATCGTCTCCGACAATGTGCCAATCGAGCAAGATCATCTGTAGTCGATCCCCGGTAGCGGGACAACAGCTTCAACGTCGGATCAGGTGACTAAGCGTGGGGCTACAAACGCCGGCTCACTCCGACGTTGGCGTCGATAGATCGAGCTTGCGCTGGGGTTGTGTTACCGAACCCCCGCGGGCGGTGCGCCGGCCAGCCGCAGCGCCTCCAGCGCAAGATACGGCTCGGCCAGGTGCTGCAGGGCGAGGCGCTGCAAGCGCGGGCTTGCCTCGCGCCGCTTGGCGTCGGTGTCGGCATCGAAATCCTGCCAGGGCGTCTTGGCGTCGCGTCCCGCGGCCCGCGCCATCAGCGCCCGGTCCGCGGCGCTCGGCGCTTCGCCGAAGTGTGGCAAGATCTGGGTCTCCAGCGCGGCAGGCAGATCGGCATAGTTGACCAGGCGTCCCCCGCCCCTCGCAAAAGCTGAAACGGCCGCCTCGCAAGTGCGCCGCAGCACGATCGCGCAGTATTCGTCGTCGGGAACCTCGGCATCTACGCCATACATCGCGTCCGGCAGAACCCCACGCACGGTGTGCGCGCCGCGCCGCCGCATCTGCGAGACCAGCACTTCCAGGGGATCGCGATAGATGAACACCCAGGGCGCGCCCTCGAACGCCCGCCGGAACGCCGCTTCGGCAAGGATGTGCCAGGCGTCGAGCTTGACGAACAGCCGCCGCTCGGCCGCTAGACGTGGGCGCCCCACGGCGGCGACCATCGCCGCCAACACGCCGGCGCGATCCTGCGGATCGATGCAGTCCAGGCGCGTCACATCGTCGATGGGCGCGGCTTCCGAGACCACCGTGTAAGCCGGGACGGCCGCCAACATCTGGGCCGCCAAGGTCGAGCCGCAACGCGAGAAGTGAAAGATCAGCCCCGTCGGACGGCGGGCGCCGCGCCCAGCCCCATCGACAAGCGTCGCCAATGAAGTGCGGACGCGGAACACCCGGTTGAACGGCCGCGCCGTCGCCTTGCGCAGGCTGTCCCCAAAGAACGGCTCCGCCAGCGGCTCATCTGCGAAATGCGCCCAGTCGACATGCGGCGATCCTGGCGGTCCGACGGCGCTCGGCAGCCACCCGGCCGGCGGCCAGTCTGCCGCCAATTCGCCCGCCTCCGGCCCGTGGAGGGAAGTCTCGCGGCCTTGCAGCCTGCGCCAGAAGTCGTCCGGTCCGAGATCGACCCGCCGCTCGCGCGCTCTCGCCACGGCAAGTTCAACAAAGGCGTTGGGGTCGACGGGACGCGTCAGCTCGGCCTGCAAAGCTTCGTCCGACATGACCTCGTGTCGAAAAGCCTCGAACGGCGAGACCTCTCGCCCAGCGTCGTTCTGGCCAGCCGGCGGCATGCTGGCGTCATACAGGGCTCAGGCGTGACGGCGAACCATCAAAGACGGCTTAGAAAGCGATCGTCTGTGCGCTGCCGTCCCTGATCGCCGCGGCGATGACCAGGCTCGCGGCAGCCAGGTCCTGCAGCGCCATACCGGTGCCGTCGAAGATGGTGACGCCGTCGCCGCGCGGGACGGGCCGGAGCACCAGATCGCCGAATTCCTGCACGCCGTCGAGGCTCGGCAGATGCTGGCATTCGCCGATCAGGCCGGCCTGCTGCACGTCGTCGGCCCAGATGCGGGCGGCGGCCATCAGGTCGGGCGCCAGTTCATGCTTGCCGTGGGTGTCGGAGCCCATGGCGTTGATGTGCGCGCCGGGGGCCACGTCGGCGAGCCCGATCAGCGGCGACTGCGAGGGGGTGACGGTGACGATGATGTCCGCGTCCCGCACCGCGGCGGCGGCGTTGGGCGCGGCGGTGAAGGCGAGGCCGAGGTCCCGCACCCGCCGACCGAACGCCTCGACACGCGCCGGCGTCCGGCTCCAGGCGGCGACGCTCTCGATCGGCCGCACGTGGCGCAGCGCCTCAAGTTGGAAGAGCGCCTGGCGGCCGGCGCCCAGCAGGGCGACGCGGGTCGAGTCCTCACGGGAAAGGCGCCGCGCGGCGCTGGCCGCGGCGGCGGCTGTGCGCAGGGCGGTGAGGTTGTTGCCGGCGACGAGGGCGCGCGGCTGGCCGGTCTCGGGGTCGAGCATCAGCACGGTGGACTGATGGCGGTCGACGCCCTTGTCGGCATTGCCGCCCCAGTAGCCGCCGCACTTCAGGCCGAGGTCGCCGGTGGCGTAGTTGCACCCGGACTTGATGCCGAACAGATCCTGCCCGCCCCGCAGCAGCGAGCGCACAAACGGGTAGTTGTCGACCTCGCGGCGGGCGCAGGCGGCGAAGACCTCGTCCATCGCCGTGATCAGCGACGGATAGTCCGCGAGCACCGCCACCTGCTGCTCGGTGACCAGGATCATGCGGCGCCCGCGCCGGAGATCAGGGCCGCGAAGCGCTCGAGATCGACGTTGCCGCCGCTGACCAGCACACCCACCCGCTCGCCGGGCTTGTGGTAGGCGCCGGAGAGCACGGCAGCGGCGGCCAGGCACCCGGTCGGCTCGACCACCAGCTTCATCCGCTCGGCGAAGAAGCGCATCGCGCCCACCAGCATGGCGTCGCTGACCGTGACGATGTCGTGGACCAGCGCCTGCAGGATCGGGAAGTTCAGGTAGCCGATGTGGGTCACCACCGCGCCGTCGGCGATCGAACGCGGCGCGGGAATGTGGACCACGTGGCCGGCGCGAAGCGACTGGCGGCCATCGTCGCCCGCCTCGGGCTCGACGCCGATCACCTCGCAATCGGGCGACAGCTCGCGGGCGGCGAGCGCCGCGCCGGCCAGCAGGCCGCCGCCGCCCAGGCAGACGAAGAGCCGGTCGAGCGGGCCGACTTCCTCGATCAGCTCCTTGGTCGCCGTGCCCTGGCCGGCAATCACCTGCGGGTGGTCGTAGGACGGGATCAGCGCCAGGCCGCGCTCTACCGCGAGGCGCTGGCCGATGGCCTCCCGATCCTCGGTGTAGCGGTCGTAGAAGACCACCTCGCCGCCGTAGCCGCGCGTCGCCTCGACCTTCATCAACGGCGCGTCGGTGGGCATCACGAGGGTGGTCGGCGTGCGCTGCAACTGGCCGGCGAGTGCGATCGCCTGCGCGTGGTTGCCGGACGAATAGGCGACGACGCCCCGCGCCCGCTCGGCCTCGGTCAGCGCCGCGATGGCGTTGTAGGCGCCGCGGAATTTGAACGCCGCGGCGCGCTGGAAATTCTCGCACTTGAAGAAGACCCGGGCGCCAGCCGCGCGATCGGCCGTGGTCGAGATCATCACCGGCGTGCGGCGCGCGGCGCCCTCGATACGCGCGGCGGCGACGGAAACGTCCGCGTACGTCACCGCCAGCGGCGTGTGACCCACGGCTCCCCCTATGACGCTCCCCCTCATGGAATTGACACCTAGTCGAAGTTCGACAAGATGTCCAGATCGCGGCGCCGCACCGGCCCGACCACCAGCAAGGCGACGCATGGCCGACGAAGCCGCCCCGATCCCGGCCCCGAAGACGCGCCGGGAGGTCTTCCTCTACTTCGGCCTCCTGACCTTCCTGGTCTACCTGGCCTCGCCGCACTCCTACCTGCTGGACGTCGCATCGGCCTATTTCCTGAAGAACCAGCTGCACGCCACCGCCTCGCAAATCTCGATGTTCCGGGTGCTGACGGCCGCGCCGATCTACGTCTCGTTCCTCTTCGGCCTGACACGCGACCTCTGGAACCCGCTGCGCCGGCGCGATCGCGGCTTCCTGCTGATCTTCGCCCCGGTCGCGGCCGCGATCTTCCTGGAAATGGCGGCGCTGGGCCTGAGCTACACCAGCCTTTTCGTCGGCATGATCATGGCGATGATCGCCTACCGCTTCATCGCCGCCGCCTACCAGGGGCTGATGGCCCTGACCGCACAGGAGCAGTTGATGTCGGGGCGCCTGAGCGCGCTCTGGCAGATCATCTCGATGGTCGCGACCTTCGTGGCCGGCGTCGCCGGCGGCTGGGTGGTGGGCAAGCTGACGTACGCCGAGACCTTCGTGCTGATGGCCGCGCTGACGCTGCTGATCGGCCTCATCGGCCTCTGGAAGCCGCGCGCCGTGTTCGAGCGCGCCTACGACCGGCCGCAGGCGCGCAGCCTCGACTTCCTCGGCGACCTGAAGCGGCTGGTGAACCACCGCGCGGTCTACCCGCCGGTGATCATCATCCTGCTCTTCCAGTTCTCGCCCGGCCTCAACACGCCGATGCAGTTCTACCTCAGCAATACGCTGCACGCGCCGGACGCGGTCTACGGCGAGTTCAACGGCCTGATCTCAGCCTCCTTCATCCCGGCCTTCATCCTCTACGGCTTCCTGTGCCGGAGGTTCTCGCTGAAGACCCTGCTGTGGGCCGGCTCGATCCTGACCGTGCCGCAGATGATCCCGCTGGCCTTCATCCACTCCGGGAACCAGGCGCTGATGCTGGCGGTGCCGATGGGGTTGATGGGCGGCATCGCCGTCTGCGCCTTCGCTGACTTGACCATGCGCTCGTGCCCCGATGGCCTGCAGGGCAGCCTGATGATGATGGTCGAGGGCGTCGGGCTTTTGTCGCTGCGCGCCAGCGACTGGTTCGGCTCGGCGGTGTACGACGCCAATCCGCAGGGCGGCTTCCTCTACTGCGTGATCGCAACCACGGTGGTCTATGCCTTCCTCATCCCGACCCTGCTGATGATCCCGAAGCGCGTGATCGCCACCCGGGAAGGCGCGGCGCTGGCGGCTGCGGCATGACCACTCCGTTCGTTTGCATCCTGGCGCTCGGCGGCACCATCGCCTCGCGGCCGGGCGGCGGACGGCTGGCGCAGCCCGAGCTGACGGCGGACGACCTCGCCGCCCTGGTCGGCGACGCCACGGGCCTGCCCGCGATCCGCGCCGAGTCGGTGCTGCAGGCGCCCAGCGGCGACCTCACCTTCGCCGACATCGCCGCGGTCGCCGAGCGAGTGCGGGCGGTGCTGGCGGCCGGCGCCATCGGCGTGGTGATCACCCAGGGCACCGACACCCTGGAAGAGACGGCCTTCGCCCTCGACCTGTTCCTGGAGGTGGCCGCCCCGGTCGTGGTGACCGGCGCCTTGCGCAACCCCTCGCTGCCCGGCGCCGACGGGCCCGCCAACCTGCTGGCCGCGATCCGCGTCGCCGCATCGCCCGCCGCCGCGGGCCTGGGCGTGGTGGTGGTGATGAACGACGAGGTCCACGCGGCCCGCTTCGTGCGCAAGACCCACACCCACAAGCCCTCAGCCTTCGCCGCGCCGGCCGCCGGCCCGCTGGGCTGGATCGCCGAGGACCGGGTGCGCATCGCCCTGCGTCCCGCCGAGCCCACGCCGACGATCGCCTGGCGCGGCGCGGCGCCCGACGTGCCGCTGGTCACGCTCGGCTTCTCCTTCGCCGTTGCGGCCCTCGACCCCTTGCTCGACGAGCCACCCGCCGGCCTGGTCATCGCCGGCTTCGGCGTCGGCCACGTTCCGGCCCGCACGGTCGAGACGATCGGCGCCCTGGCCGCCGAGATCCCCGTGATCCTGGCCTCGCGCATCGGCGCTGGTGAGGTCTTCCACGCCACCTACGGCTACCCCGGCTCCGAAAGCGACCTCATCGCCCGCGGTTGCATCGGGGCCGGCTACCTCGACGCGCTCAAGGCCCGCGTGCTGCTGGCCCTGCTGCTGGGGGATGGCGCCGACAGGCGCCGGGTCGCCGAAGCGTTCGAGCGGTTCTAGAAAAACGCCGGTGAGGCGAGCAGCACCAGCTCGATCTTGCCGTCTTCGCCCATCAGGATCTGGGACATCGCCGCGCCGTGCTCGAAGGTGAGGGCGAATTCGTCTGCGCCGTTGGGGCCAACCCCTTTGAACTCGAGCTTGGTCAGCTTGCCAAGGCCGGTGATGGCGTCGGCGAAGTTGAGCAGCATCAGGCGGGTGATGTAGCCGGCGCCCGTGCTCAGGGTCGTGTAGTCCGGCGCGCCCTGCTGCATCTGGTCGATGTAGCGGCGCAGCGCCGGCTCGACATCGGCGGTCTCGGTCTTGGCCGCGACGCGTGCGGCCAGCGCCGCATCGAGGCGATCGGCCTCGGCGCCGGCCAGGCGCGGCGCGACTGTATCGTAGCCGTCCTTGCGCATCGCGACGCCGCCGGCGCTGAAAACCAGCTGGGTCTGCGGGTTTGGGTAGAAGCCGTCCGGGTCGATCGCGAACCACTCGGTCGGGCTCTTCGGATAGATGCGAAAGCTCGGCCGGTCCGGCGTTGCGGCGAAGAGCTGCGCGCCCCGGCGGGTCACCGTCAGGGTCGAGAACCGGCCGATGCGGTAGCGGCCGACGAGGCCATCCAGCTGGGTCGCCGACAGCTGGACCGGCGCAATCTGCAGCGGACGGAAGTCCGGCCAGCCGTATTCGTAGGCGACGCTGCGGGCGATGTCCGAGGCCAGCCGCTCGCCGGCGTCTGAGTTGGTCATCACCACCACGCCCTCGCCGTCGCCGTAGGCGAACAGCATCGACTTGAAGCCGGCGTTGGAGCCGCTGTGCCAGAAGTACGGGTTGGCCTCAGTGCCGCCGAGCCCCCAGCCCAGGCCCCAGTTGGCGAGCCCGCCCTGCTCCAGCATCTCTCGCGCCATCGGCTTCGGCAGGATGGGGTTCGGCGCGCCGTTCAGCGCCTGCTGCACCTGGATGGCGAAGCGGGCGAGGTCGCTGGGCGTGGTCCAGAGCCCGTCCGGGGTCACCTCCGGATAGACGTGGGCGCCTTCCTTCAACGGCTGGCCGTCGGGGCCGTAAGGCGCGGCGGCGTCGGCGAGCTGCGCAGGTGGCAGGGGCTGGGCGAAGCTGCTGTGGGTCATGCCTGAGGGGGCCAGCACATTGCGCCGCGCCAGTTCGGCGAAGGGCGTGCCGGTGACGCTCTCCAGCACCTTGCGGATGATCACATAGCCGCCGCCGGAATAGCGCCAGAGCACGCCGGGCGCGGTGTCGATGCGGAAGGGCGCGGAGTTGGACGGCGGCTGGCCAGTGAGGATCTGGTCCAGCGTCGGGATCGGCGTGCCCGAGGCATAGCCGGCGAAGCCGTGCACGGAGACGCCCGCGGTGTGGTCAAGCAACTGGCGCAGGGTGATCGGATGGCCGGCGGCGTCGGGATCGCGGGGGATCTTCCAGTCATGCAAATAGCTGTCGACGTCGATGTCGAGGTCGATCAGTTTCTGCTGCGCCAGGCTCAGGGTCACCATGGCGGTCACCGGCTTGCTGATCGAGGCGGCCTGGAAGAGGGTGTCGTTGGTCACCCGCGCGCCGTCCGGACGGGCGACGCCGTAGCTGCGGGCCCAGTCGATCCGGCCCTTGTGGATCACCACCACGCCGAGGCCGGGCACATGCAGGTCGGCCATGCGCTGGGCCAGGGTGACCGGCGCGGGCGTCTCGCCGGCGACCAGCACCGGCGGCACGATGGACTGTTCGATGCGGTCGGCGCGCTGGTCGGCGCTGGCGGCGGGATCGCGGGGCGCGAAAGCGCGCGGCGCGGGCTCGGCGGCGAGCACGCCCGAGCGCACCCAGTCGCCGTCGGGGCCGGCGGCGGGCTGGGCCGGCAGGCCGAGGCTGGCCAGCGCATCGGGCTTCAGCCAGTCGCTCTGGACGGCCCAGTTGTAGACCCAGCGGTCGCCGGCCTGACGCAGGCTGACCGTGCCGCCAGACGGGCACTTGTCCTGGCCGCTGGTCAGGGTCTCGCGATATTCGACCAGGGTCTCGCCGGCGGCGATGCGGGTCAGCGTCCCGGCGCAGCCGAGGGTCGGGTAGTCGATGGTCCCGTTGCCCTGGCTGTCGAAGCTGACCACGATGCGGGCGATCTCCATCGGATGGCCGAGCCAGTCGACCTGCACGCCCGCGCCGACCCAGCGGCCGGTCGGGCCCTGCACAGCGTCACGCGGCTGCGCCCAGGCCGGCGGCGCGGTCGCCACCGCCAATGCCAGGGCCACGCCTGAGACGCCGCCCAGGCGCGCCGCGTTCCGATAGCTCATTTCCGGCCCCGCCCGATGTTTGACAAAACGTGTAATTTTGACATATCGAATCTGCGCCGCGCAGGCAACCGCCGTGAGCGCGTGGGCGGGTTGTCAACTCTCGCGATTCCCGTCAATTCTGCCCGCGGTTGAAGAGGGCTAGGGTAAGTGCAGACGAACGTTCTGACGATGTGTGGCCGGCATGGCTAGGCCCGCGGAAAAGACCTCGAACCTCTCCGACAAGCAGTGGCTGATGCGGGAAGCTTCCAAGATCACCTCGGCGCTGGGCGAGATGTTCTCGCCGATCTGCGAGGTGGTGCTGCACGATCTGACCGACCCCGAGCATGCCATCGTGCAGATCGAGAACAACCTCTCGGGCCGATCGGTCGGGGATTCCGCCACCGAACTGGGCCTGGCCCGCATCGTCGATTCCAGCTTCCCCGAGGTGCTGGCCAACTACGCCAACAGCTTCTCCGACGGGCGCCCAGCCAAGAGCACCTCGATCGGGCTGAAGGATAAGTCGGGCAAGTACATGGCGGCGATCTGCCTGAACCTCGACATCTCCTACATGAAGTCGGTCAGCGCCTACCTGGACGAGCTGACCCGGATCAAATCCGCCACTGCGCCGGTGGACGAACACCTGACCCGCCGCTCGGCCGACGTCTCAGCCAAGATCCTGGCTTTCTCCGCCAAACGCAACCGCGACCCCCGCGCCCTGACCAGCGACGAGAAGAGCGAGATATTGCGGCAGCTGGTGGACGAAGGGGCGCTGGAACGGCGCGGCGCGGCCGAGACGATCGCCACGGTGCTCGGCGTGTCACGCAGCAATATCTACTACTATATCAAGAAGATACAGCGCGCCTGATCACTCCTCACCCGCGCAGCGGGGGAGGTGGCACGCGGAGCGTGACGGAGGGGGCGCAAGGCCGCAGGGCGGTCAATCTCGCAGCTTGATCTGGGTAGCCTCGCGCCCCCTCCGACGGCCTCCGGCCGCCACCTCCCCCGTTGCACGGGTGAGGAGTGATCAAGTCTCGTAAAAGTCCGCCACCAGCCGGTCCAGCAGCCGCACGCCGTAGCCCGTCGCGCCGTCCGGGCTCGTGGGCGACGTGGACTTGGTCTTCCACACCGTCATGCCGACATCCAGGTGCGCCCAGGGGGTGCCGCCGACGAAGCGCTTGAGGAAGAGGGCCGCGGTGATGGCGCCGCCGAAGCGGTCGCCGGTGTGCTTGAGGTCGGCGGCGCGGCTTTCCAGCGCCTTGGCGTAGTCGTCGGGCAGGGGCAGGCGCCAGAGGCGCTCGTCGGTGGCGGCGGAGGCGGCGAGCAGGTTGGCGGCCAGGGCGTCGTCGTTGCTGAAGAGGCCGCCGATGTCGCCGCCGAGCGCGGTCATGATGGCGCCGGTCAGGGTGGCGAGGTCGATCATCACCCGCGGCCTGAACCGGTCCTGGCAGTACCAGAGGGCGTCGGCGAGCACGAGGCGGCCCTCGGCGTCGGTGTTGATGATCTCGACGGTCTGGCCCGACGCGGTGGTGACGATGTCGCCTGGGCGCTGGGCATTGCCGTCGGGCATGTTCTCGACGAGGCCGAGGATGCCCACGGCGTTGACCGGCGCGCTGCGCGCGGCCAGGGCGTACATCGCGCCGGCGACGGCGGCGGCGCCGCTCATGTCGATGATCATCTCCTGCATGCCGTCGGCGCCCTTGAGACTGATGCCGCCGCTGTCGAAGCAGACGCCCTTGCCGACGAAGGCCACGGGAGCGGCGGTCGGATCAGCGGCGCCGCGCCATTGCAGGATGGCGAGCTGGCTTTCGCGCCGGCTGCCTTGGCCGACGCCCAGCAAGGCGCCCATGCCGAGCGCCGCCAGCTCGACCTCGCCCAGCACCTCGACCTCGAGGCCAAGGCGGGACAGCTCGGCCACGCGACGGGCGAACTCGGCCGGGTAGAGCACATTGGCTGGCTCGGAGATGAGGTCGCGGGCGAAGCAGACGGCGTCGGCGAGGCCCGTGAGCCGCTCATAGGCTGCCGCGGCGCCCGCCGGGTCGTCCGCGGCGATGCGGACGGTGGCGACCGGGTGCACATCCTCGGGCTTCTGCCGGGTGCGGTACTTGTCGAAGCGGTACGAGGCGAGGCGCACGCCCAGCCCCGCCTGCGCGGCCATCTCGGGCGAGCCGCCCGACAGGGCAATGACCAGCGTGTCGGCGCCCGCCGGCTTGGCCGCGTTGTAGGCGTGGGCGGCGAAGAGTTCGGCGGCGCCGGCGTTCCACGCGTCCGGCTTGCCGGCCCCGATGACCAGCACACCGTCGCCGGTGGTGGGGAAGCTCAGCACATCGCCCATCCGGCCGCGGAACCGGCCGGCGGCCATCAGACTGGCGACCTTGGCGGCGAGCGCCGCATCGAGGCTGGCGTCGGCGAGGCCGGCGCCCTCGAAGGCCGGCGTCGCCAGCAGCGCACCGGGCGCGGGGCCGGCCGATACGAACTCGATCTTCATCGGCGCTCCAGCAGGCGGATCAGTTCGGCGTGCGGCAGGGCGTGGACCACGCGGTCGTCGGCGCCGATCATGGTCTCGTTGGCGATCAGCGAGTTGAGGATCGCCTCGTCGACGGCCTGGATTGTGGCGGCGAAGAAGGGGTTCAGCTCCGGGTCGGGGATGAAGCTGGCGCTCAGCATCGCGGCGCTGTCGGCCAGCGCCGGGGCGTTGGCCGTGGAAAAGGCGAGGAAGATGTCGCCCGAGCCGTGGCCGCTGATCGCCCCGCTGCGGCCGAGGCCGAGCGTGGTGCGGCGGGTCAGCCGGGTCAGCTGGTGCGGCAAGAGCGGCGCGTCGGTGCCCACGATGGCGATGATCGAGCCGGTCTCCTGGCCGGCGCGCGCCTCCGGCGCCCAGTCCTTCAGCGCCTTGCCGACCGCGACGCCGCCGATGGTGAGCTGCTCGCGCGACCCGAAGTTCGACTGCACGAAGGCGCCCACCGTGTAGGTCGCCCCATCGAAGCCCACCCGGCGCGAGGCGGTGCCCGAGCCGCCCTTGAAGCCGTAGGTGATCATGCCCGTGCCGCCGCCGACGCTGCCCTCCTCGATGGCGCCGCCGGTGGCATTGTCGAGTGCGGCGTAGACGTCCGCGTCGGTGACGTGAAAGCCGTTGATATCGTTCAGCCAGCCGTCGTAGGTCTCGCCGGCGACCGGCAGGCTCCAGTGCCCGGCGCGCTCCCAGCGCTGCACCATCCACTTGATCGCCGCGTCGTGCGCTGTGCCGACGGCGTGGGTGTTGGTGATGGTGATCGGGCCCTCGCAGCGGCCGACCTCGGCCACCCATTGCGACCCGGTCATCTCGCCGCAGCCGTTCTGGCTGAACATGCCGGCGAAGACGCCGAGGTTGGCCCCCGCCTTGCCGCGCGGCAGCACGGCGGTGACGCCGGTGCGCACCGGACCCTGGCCCCGAACCAGCGGGCCGTGGCCGCGGATCAGGGTCTGGTAGCCGACCTCGACGCCCGCAATATCGGTGATCGAATTCAGCGGCCCGGGCTCGCCATCGAAGGGGATCGGCAGGGCGCGGGCGCGCAGCTTGCCGGAAGGGGTCTTCAGCAAAGGACGTCCTTGATCGACTGGGCCAGCACTTCGGCCATCTGATCGATCTCGCCCTCGCTGGCAACGAAAGGCGGGCCGAAGACGATGATGTCGCGCGCCGCGCCGGTGCCGCCCGGATAGAAGAAGACGCCGTGCTCCAGGCCCTGCTGGACTACACGTGTCGTCACGCGCTCGTCGATGTCGAACTGCTCGAGGGTGTCGCGATCGCGCACCAACTCGACCGCCTGCAAGAGGCCGAGGCCGCGGATCTCGGCCACGTGCGGATGATTGCCGAGCGTGGCGTGCAGCGCCAGCGACAGTCGCTCGCCCAGCACCCGGGCGCGCTCGACCAGGTTCTCGCGTTGCAGGATGGTCAGCACGGCGTCGGCGGCGGCGCAGGCGGCCGGGTGGGCGCCGAAGGTGTGGAACATCACGTCCATGCCGGCCGCGGCGATCGGCGCGGCGACGCGCGGATCGGCGAAGACGCCGCAGAGCGGGGCGTAGCCGCCGGCCAGCCCCTTGCCCCCGACCAGGAGGTCGGCGCGCAGGTTCCAGTGGTCGACGCCCAGCTTGGCGCCGGTGCGGCCGAAGCCGGTCATCACCTCATCGACGATCAAGAGGATGCCGAACTCGTCGCAGAGCGCTCGGATGCCGGCCACATAGTCGGCCGGCGGCACGATGGCCCCGCCGCTGGCGCCCACCACCGGCTCCATCACGAAGGCCGCGATGGTGTCCGGCCCCTCAGCCTCGATCAGCGCCCGCGTCGCCGCGAGATAGTGCGCGCCGCTCTGCGGGTGATGGCGGCCCAGCGGGCTGCGCAGCGGATAGGGCGTCGGCGCGGCGGGGAAGATCTGGAGGAAGTTCTCGAGGCCGCGCTTGCGGGCGCGGTGGCCGGAGAGGCCGGCCATGGCGATGGTCGTGCCGTGATAGGAAAGCTCGCGCGACACGATCTTGGTCCGCGCCGTCATGCCCTGCGCCGCGAAGTGCTGCAGGGCGATCTTCACTGCCGCCTCGACGCCGTCGGAGCCGCTGCCGGTGGCCATGATGTGGTGCAGGTTCGCCGGCAGCCAGTGCTCGCGCAGCCGGGCGGCCATCGCCTCGCGCTGCGGGGTGCGCCAGGTCGGCACCACGTAGGACGGGCCGGCGCTGGCCTTGGCGATCGCCTCGGCCACCTCGGCGCGGCCGTGGCCGACATTGGCGACGATGGCGCCGCCCGCGGCATCCAGGATGCGCCGCCCGTCGTCGGCGATCAGCCAGGCCCCGTCGCCGTCCACGATCCGCGGCACGCCGGACGGCAGGAACGGCCAGTCGTCCGGGCGGTGCTGCGCAGCGTCGGTCATCTCAGAACAGCTTGGCGTCGAGGGTCAGGCCGACGGTCACCGGTTGCTGACGGATCGCCACGTCGGCGCCCAGGCTGTTGAAGGCGGCGGTCTTGCCGTTGTTGTTGAAGGCGTTGCTGATGAAGAGGGTGGCCGAATAGTGCTTCCAGTCGAAGCCGCCCCGCAGGTTCACCGTCGAATAGTCGCCGAAGGTGAGCGAGGTGGCGTTCATCAGATTGGAATACTCCTTGCCGACCCAGCGGCCATCGGCGCGCAGGAAGATGCGCACGTCGTCATTTATCGGGTGGCTCCATTCCGCATAGAGCACTCCGGTCACCGGCGCCGAGCCGGGCAGCCGGTCGCCCAGGGTGGCCGAAACCGTCGGGTTGACCGACACCAGGTGGGCGTCCGTCAGGCTGAGCGAGCCGCCGACTTCCCAGTCGGGCGCCGGCCTGGCGCGCACCTCCAGCTCGAAGCCCTTGATGTGAGCCTGGCCGGCGTTGCCGATGAAGTTGATCCCTGACGCCGTGGTCAGCTCGTTCAGCTGGATGTTGGTCCAGTCGATGTAATAGAGGCTGGCGTTCACCACGAGGCGGTTCTCGAAGAAGGTGCTCTTCTCGCCGAGTTCGTAGTTCCACAGCTGGTCGGGACTCGACGACGCCGGGATCACCTGGTGCGACAGCGGGTCGAACGGCACCGGGTTGGGCTGGCCGATGCGGTAGCCCTCCGCCGCCTGCACATAGACCAGCGATGTCGGCGAGAGGTGGTAGCTGAGGTTGAACTTCGGCGTCGCCGACGATTCGCTGACGTCCTGATGGTTGGTGCTGGGCGGCTGCAGCGTGCCGCCGATCTCCTGCGACTTGACCAGCCGGTCGTCGAAGACCCGCACCCCCACCGTGGCGGTCAGCTTCGAAGTGAAATCGTAGCTGATTTCGCCGAACACCGCCTCCTCGCGGATCTCGACCTTCTCGTTGGAGATCGAGATGATGTCCGACGGCGCGCCCAGCAGGGCGCCTGAGCCCGGGATCGGGATCGGCTCCAGCACGCTGCGGTGGTTGTCGATGACGATGCCGCCGATCAGCCAACGGAAGCGGCTGCTGTCAGGCGAGGCCAGGCGCACTTCCTGCGAGAAGGTGCGCGAGGGGCCGAGATCGTTGACCGGCGACGGTACGAAGAGGCCGAGGAAGGCGGCGGCGTCGACGCTGAAGTCGCCCTGGATGTTCTCGAAACGGTCTGCGTAGGTGGTGATCGAGGTCAGGTTGGCCCAGTGCAGGTCGTAGACCCCGGTAATGCTGTAGATGCCGGTGCGGTCGTAGTTGGTGTTCGGGACCAGGCCGTTCCACTGGTACTTGGTGTTGTTGTAAAAACTGAACGCGGAGTCGTTGGGCTTCTCGGTCTCGTAGAGGGCTGAGCCGAGCAGGGTGAAGTCCTGCGTTGGCGTCCATTTCAGCTCCAGCCGCGCGCCCTCGTCGACCGACTGGTTCACCTGGGTCTGGTTGCGGGCGGTGTTGTCGATCCAGCCGGCCGAGTGGTCGTAGAAGCCGACGACGCGCATGGCGAGCTTGTCGGGGATGATCGGCGCGTTGACCATTACGTTGAAGTCGTAGCCCATGCCGCCGCCGTCGACGCCGGAGAGAGTGTCTTCGGTCTCGGCCTCGAAGCGGCTGGCGTCCGGCTTGTTGGTGATGATGCGGATCGCCCCGCCGACCGAGCCGGACCCGAACAGGGTGCCTTGCGGGCCCTCCAGCACCTCGACCCGACTGACGTCGAAGAGGCGCAGGTCGGGCGTGATCTTCGGAAAGAACGGGTCCAGCACGTTGAGGTCGTCGATGTAGAGCGCGACCGGCGACTGGGTGCCGGCGATGAAGGTGCTCGTGTTGACGCCGCGGATCGTATAGGCGCCGCTGCCCGTCCCGTTGGAGGTGAAGTTCACCCCCGGCACATAGTTGATGGCCTGGTCGACGCTCTGGGCGCCGCGCGCCGTCAGGTCGGCTTGACCCAAGGCGGTGACCGTGAACGGCACCCGCTCGACGTTTTCCTCGCGCTTGGTGGCGGTGACGATCAGTTCACTGACCGACGTGCCAGCGCCGCTGTCGCTCGCGGCAGTCACCGTATTCAGGCTGGCCGGCGCCGCCGTCGCCACGCCGGCGCCGGCCAGCATGATCCCTTGCGCCAGCAGGACCGCCTTCAGACCGCGCTTCGCCATGACTTCGTCTCCCCCAAGGCGACGCCGGCCGCCGTGACCCGAGCCATTGATGGCTGAGGCTGGAGATTTTGTCAAATCCTGACAGAAGCGCCACTAAAGCCCGAACCGCGGGCCGCGACGCGCGCTAGGCCGCCAGCATCTTGCGAATGGCTTGCGCCAGGCCATCGAGCGCGAACGGCTTGAAGGCGACGTCCATGCGCTCGCCCAGCAGCTCCGAGCGAGCGGCGGCGGCGGCGGCGTAACCGGTCAGGAAGAGCACCGGCAGCTCCGGCCGATGCAGGCGGGCGATCTCGGCCAGCTGGCGGCCGTTGAGGCCGGGCAGGCCGACGTCGGTGATCAGGAGGCCGATCGGGACCGATGACGTCAGGATGGGGATCGCGCCACTGCTGTCCGGCGCTTCGATCGCGGCGTAGCCGAGTTCGCGCAGCACCTCGACGACCAGCAGGCGCACGGACGGGTCGTCCTCGACCACCAGCACGGTCTGGCCGGCGCCGCGCGGGATCGGCTGGGTGGGGTCCGCCGCCAGCTCCGGCGCTTCTTCGGCGCTGATGTCGCGCGGCAGGAACAGCTTCACGCTCGTGCCGACCCCCAGCTCGCTCTCGATGGCGACGTGGCCCTTGGTCTGCTGCACGAAGCCATAGATCATCGAGAGGCCGAGGCCGGTGCCCTGGCCGATCGGCTTGGTGGTGAAGAAGGGGTCGAACGCCTTGGCGACCACGTCCGGCGGCATGCCTTCGCCAGTGTCGGTGACGCTGATCACCGCATAGTCGCCGGGCGCGACGCCGTCGGGCGCTCCCGACGCGGTGATCTCGGCGGCCGAGGTCTCGATAATCAGCCGCCCGCCGTTCGGCATGGCGTCGCGAGCGTTGATGGCCAGGTTGAGGATCGCGCTCTCGACCTGGTTGACGTCGGTGCGCGCCGGCCACGGCGGGCCGTGCGAAATCACCTCGAGCACCACCCTTTCGCCCAGGGTGCGGCGCAGGAGGTCGGCCATCGAGCCGACCAGCGCCGGCAGATCGACAGGCGACGGGTCGAGCGACTGGCGGCGCGAGAACGCCAGCAGGCGGTGGGTCAGGGTGGCGGCGCGCTCGGCCGAGGTGACGGCCGCCTCGAGGTAGCGGTCGATGTCGGCGGTGCGGCCCTCGCTGAGCCGCCGGCGCACCATGTCCAGGCCGCCGATGACCCCGGTCAGCATGTTGTTGAAGTCGTGGGCGATGCCGCCGGTGAGCTGGCCGACAGCCTCCATTTTTTGCGCCTGGCGCAGCTGGTCCTCGGTCTCGCGCAGCGCCTCGGCCTGCGCCTTGCTCTCGGTGATGTCGCGGCCATAGCCGTAGACGAGGTCGCGCTCCGACGAGGTGTGCCAGGCGATCCACCGCGCCGAGCCGTCCTCGGCGATCATGCGGGTCTCGAAGTTGGTGAGTTCCTCTCCGGCCGCCGCGCGGCTGAGGGCGGCCTGCATGGCCGCGGCGTCCTCGGGCGCGACGAAGTCGAGGAAGGGATGGTCGACGACATCGTGGCGCTTATGGCCCATCACCTCGGTCCACGCCGGGCTCACCGAATGCAGGCGCGCGTCGGAATCCAGCACCACCAGCAGGTCGCGGGAGTTGTTCCACACCCGGTCGCGTTCCTCGGTGCGCTCGCGCACCCGCTCTTCCAGGGTGGAGTTGAAGTCGCGCAGCCGCTGTTCGGCCTGCTTCAGGGTGGTGATGTCGTAGATGACGCCCAGGAACCGGTCGCCGAGCGCGTGCCCCTCGCGGCGATGCTCGCCGCGGCGGGCGATCCAGCGCGCCTCGCCGTCGTTGGCGCGCGCGATGCGAAACTCGCGATAGGACGCGTCCGCCGCGCCCGGCCGCGCGCCGCCGATCAGCGGCGGGTCTTCGGGGTGCACCACCGAGTTCACCGTCGGCACCGGCAGGGCCTCGGAGGGCATCAGTCCGAGCAGGCGGCAGAACTCCGCCGACACGCCCACCGTGCCGAAGCCGCTGACGTACTCGAAGGTGCCGACCGAGCCGGCCGTCTGGGCGACGCGCAGCCGCTCCTCGAGGTGCTTCTGCTCGGTGATGTCGGCGAGCACGCCGCGGAAGCGCACCGTGCGGTAGTCGGCGTCGCGCTCGGCGGAACCGCGGGCCGAGACCCAGCGCACCTCGCCGTTCGGTCGCACCAGCCGGTAGTCACGGGCGAAGACGTCGGCCCCATGCATGATGCCGGCGACGCCGATGCGCACGCGCATCTTGTCGTCGTCGTGCACCGGCGCGAAGAAGGCCGAACTCGGCGTTCCGGAGACGGCCTCCAGCGGATCGAGGCCATAGAGTTCGGCGAAGCGGGCGTCGCCGTGCAGCCGGTCGTTGGCCACATCCCACTCCCAGGCGCCCGCCGCGCCGGCCATGGTGCGGATCAGGCGCAGCCGCTCGCGCGCCTCCTCCAGCTCGGCGGCGATCTCGTCGCGGGCGTGGACCGAGGTGATGTCCTCAAGCATGGCGATCGAGAGGGTGAGCTCGCCGGTAGGGTCGGCCAGGGGGGTGATGTTGACGCAGGTCCAGAACGGCTCTCCGGACTTGCGCCGGTTGAGCAGCTCGACGGTGATCGGGCGTCGCTCAGCGACGGCGGCGCGCATCCGCGCCACCGCCTCGGCGTCGGTCCGCGGGGTTTGCAGGAACCGGCAATTTCGCCCGAGCACCTCGGCCAGCGGAAAGCCGGTCAGGGTCTCGAAGGCCTGGTTGGCGAAGATCAGCGGCTGGTCCGGCTGGGCCAGGTCGGCGATGAAGAAGGCCTGGCTGGAGAGCACGAGGCTGTCGAACAGCGGCCCCAGGTTGGCGCGCAGCTGCGCGAAGCGGGCGGACGCGCCGGCCCCGGTCAGCTGATCGCCGGGCCGCATGTCATTCGGCATGGCCGGGGCCATCGCCGGTGACCCGGTTGATGAACTCGCGGATCAGGCCTCGCAGGGTTTCCAGCGACGGCAGGTCCATCAGCATGGCGATGTAGCCGCGGATGTCGCGGCCGCTGATCGCGAAGTTGATGTAGAGGAAGAGCACGACGCCCTCGTCGCCGGCCAGCGCCGTCTGCTCGAAGAACTGCCGGCCGCTGCCGCGGACGACTTGCGGCAGCGACATGTGCAGCGGCTCGCGCAGCATGTTGGCCATGGTGGCCAGGCAGCCGTTGAGTACGATGTTGCCGGTCTCGGAGAGGGCCTCGTCCTCGATCTCGCGGGCCTCGGCCGCCGTCATCGCGGCGCCGGCGACAGCGCGCACCAGCTCCAGGCTGTTGGCCTCGGGGAAGATCAAGAGGGCGCGGCCGGAGAAGGCGCCGTCGAAGTCCTGACGCACGGCCACCAGCAATTCGCTCTCGCGCTGGCCGATCAGGGTCGTGGCGGTGGCGCGGCTCACCACCTCCACGGACGGCACCGACAGCAGCACCTGGTCGCCCACCATCTTACGCAGGCTGGAGGCCGCGCGGCTGACGCCGATATTCACGAGTTCGGTGAGGGCGTCGTGTTCCAGGTCGTCGAGAGGAATGGCTGTATCGCTCATCCACGCGCCCCGCGAAGTTTCAGCGCCGCGCCGGACAGGAACCCCTTGATCGCCTCTTCGGTGACCGGCTTGGCGATGAAGGCCGCGCCGATCGTCCGGGCGCGGGCGATAAGTTCGTCCTGCACATTGGCGGTGGCCAGCGCGAGGGGCATGTCGGGGTGATCGGCCCTGATCATTTCGGCGAGGTCCAAGCCGTTATGCCCCGGCATGTTGAAGTCGAGGATCGCCAGATCGATCCCCCCTGCACGCACTAACGCAATAGCTTCGCTTGCGTTGCTTGCCTCGATACGGCGCCAGTCGGGCTGCAACGCCGCGACCGCCTTGCCGATCACGATCCGCGCCAGCTTGCTGTCGTCCACGATGAGGACGCTTATGGACATGTGGTGACGCTCAAAGTTTCTCCATAAGGTCTTGGCGAGACGTTTCTGCCAGGGCGGGAAATACCCATAGGTTCAGGAAATCATCAGCGAAAGCGCCGCGAAGCTTCGGGGCAAAACTTAATAGCGCCTGCAGCACGGCGCCGTGCATTGAAATACAGGCCGTGACATCGACCACAGCCGAACGGTGCTCCGCAAGCAGGCCCGCGAGCGTCTCGGCATCCTCGACCGGGCAGTCCGCGCCGAACCGGATCGCCCCCGCCTCGAAGCGCACGCTCATGCCACCAGCTCCGCCGGATCCAGCACCATCATCACGCGTCCGTCGCCCAGCAGGGTCGAGCCCACGACGCCCGGCATGCCGGCCAGCAGCCCCCTCAACGGGCGCATGACGGTGTCCAGCGATTGGCGCAGGCCGTCGATGCGCACCGCGATCGGGCCGTGCGGGCTGGCGACGACCAGAGCGGTGTAGTCCGCGCCGGTCCAGTCGGGCGGCGCGCCGCCGAGCAGCTCGCCGAGGTCGAACAAGGGGGCCGGCGTGTCGCGCAGCACCACGGCGCGGCCGGCGCGGATGGGCGCTGCATCCTTTGCGGCGATGCGCGCGGTCTCGATCACCTTGCTCATCGGCACGCCGTAGAGTTCGCGATTGCTCTCCACGACCAGCAGGCGGGTCATGACCACGCTGACCGGCAGGTTGATGCTGACGGTCGTGCTGCGGCCGGGCGACGAGGCGACGCTGACGGTTCCGCCGAGCTTGGCCAGGGAGTTGCGCACCGCGTCCATGCCGACGCCGCGGCCGGAAACGCTGGAAACGGTCTCGGAGGTCGAGAACCCGGGCCGGAAGATCAGCTCGGTAGTCTCGGCGTCGCTCAAGGCGGCGAGCGCCGCGGCGTTCATCAGCCCGCGGCGCTGGGCAGCGGCGCGAACCCGCGCCGGATCGATGCCGCGTCCGTCGTCGGTGACGGCGACTGTCAGCAGATCGCCGCGCCGGGCGACGCTCAGCGTCAGGCGCCCCTGCTCGGGCTTCCCGGCCGCGCGGCGCGCGTCCGACGCCTCGACGCCATGGTCGATGGCGTTGCGCAGCAAGTGAATCAGCGGGTCGAACAAGCCCTCGACCACCGACTTGTCGGCCATCGCGCCCTCGTCGCGGATGGTCAGTTCCACCTGCTTGCCGAGTTCGCCGGCCACCCCCCGCACGAAGCGGGGCAATCGGCGCAAGGTGGGCGTCAGCGGCGCGAGGCGCAGGCCGACCACGGCGCCGTGCAGCCGCTCCACCAGCTGGTCGATCTCGGCGCGCCGCACGGCCAGGGCGTCGACCAGCCGCGCCGGCTCTAGCCCCGCCCGCGCCTGGCTATCCAGCTCCGCCAGCGCCGTCTTGGCGACCACGAGGTCGTCGACCAGCGACGACAGGTCGTCGATGCGCGCGGCATCGATCCGCAGGCCGCGGCGCTGCGCGGCGGCCGCCGGCGCTGGCTCGCCGATCGCGGCGTCGCCGGCGACGCTGACAATCTCGATCTGATCGGGCACGAAGCGGAACGCCGCCCTGACCGCGTCGGACCCCGCGCCGCTCACCACCGCGATCTCGAGGTTGCAGGCGAAGGGGTCGTAGCAGTCGAGGCTTGCGGGTGCGCTGCACAGACCGACGCGCAGGGCGAGCAGCTCCGGGGTCTTGCGCGCGATCTGAAGCGGGTCGTCGCCGGCGAAATAGCAGCTGGCGTCGGGCCGATAGCGCACGGCGGTCTTCGGCGCCGCGTCGGGGCCGAGGCGAGCCAGCAGCGGCCTCACCCAATCGGCGTCGAGCCCGGCCGGCGCGCCCACGGCGGGGTCGATTGCGGGCGCATCGAGCAGTGCACGGATGCGGGCCCCCAGTCCGCCGTCCTCGCCGAGCGGCGCGCCGCCGCGCTCGATGTCGCCGAGCCACTGCTCCGTCCGGGTCATCGCATCCAGCAGCGCGCCCAGCATCTCGTCGTCGGCGCCGAGGCGGCCGTCGCGAATGGCGCCGAGCAGGTCCTCGCCGGCATGCAGCATCGCGCCCATCTGGTCGAAACCGAAGAGGCCGACCGAGCCCTTCAGGGTGTGGATGGCGCGAAAGGCGCTGTCCAGCCGCGCCCGATCGTCCGGCGCCTGCTCCAGCGCCAGCAAATCGTCGCTGGCCTGCGCGACCAGCTCGGGCGCCTCGATCATGAACTGGTCGAGCAGTTCATCGCTCATGGCAGCGGCCGCTGGGTGACGACGGCGTCCGTGAACCTGCGCTGCACGAAGCGCTCGGACATCCGCGTCATCGATTCCGAATGCCCGAGGCAGAGGAAGCCGCCTGGCTCCAGGCAGTCGAACAGGTTCTGCGCCGCCACGCGGCGCGAAGCGTCGTCGAAGTAGATCAAGGCGTTGCGGCAGAAGATCACGTCGAAGCGGCCGTTCGCCGCCATCGAGTCGCGATCGACCAGGTTCACCGGCGTGAACGCGACCGACTCCAGCAGGTCCGTGATCAACTGGTAGCGGCCGTCGTCTCGCGCCTCGAAATAGTCGGCCAGCACGGTGTCCGGCAGCCGCGCCACGGCGCGCGCATCGTAGAGCCCCGCCCGGGCCTCGCCGAGCACCCAGGTGTCGATGTCGGAGCCGACGATCTCGATGTTGTAGGCGTCGACCATGCGCCAGTTCTCCAGCAACCAGAGCGCGATCGAATAGGCTTCCTCGCCGGTGGCGCAAGGGGCCGACCAGATGCGCACCTTGTCGCCCGGCCCGCGGCGGCTCACGATCTCGGGCAGCAGGTCGGCGCTGAGGCAGCGGAACTGGTGCGCCTCGCGATAGAAGTAGGTCTCCTTGACGGTGAAGGCGTTGATCAGCGTCTCGGCCTCGGCCGGGTCGGCGCGCAGCACGGCGAGATAGGCGCCCAGGGAGACGGTCCCGGTCGCCGAGAGGCGTTCGCGCAGGCGGCGCTCGACGTAGTAGCGCTTGCTGTGTCCGAAGCTCATGCCGGTGCGGCTGTAGAGAGCAGCACGGAAGCTTTCCAGCTCGGCGGCGCTGAACTCGAGCTCGGAGCGAGGGCTCATCCGGCCTCCGCCAGTGCCATCAGCTCGGCGGCGATCCGGTCCAGTGGGGCGACCTGGGTGGCGCCGCCCGCACGCACCAGCTCGCCCGGCATGCCCCAGACCACGGCGGTGGTTTCGGCTTCCGCGACGGTGACGCCGCCGCCTGCGTGGAGGCGCGCCATGCTGTCGGCCCCGTCGGAGCCCATGCCGGTCATCAACACCCCCACGAGGCGCTCGGCGCCCAGACGATCGATTGCGCTATGAACGAGCCGGTCCACACTTGGATGCCAGCGATATTCAGCCGAGGCCGGCGCCGGCAGGGCGACAGCCTCGCCAGCGCGGACCGTGAGCAGGAGGTCGGCGTCGCCGCGGGCGATGTAGACCACCCCGCGCTCGATCTGCTCCGGCGCGGCGACTTCCCTGACGCTCAGGGCGCAGGCCGCGTCGAGGCGGCGCGCCAGGGCGCCGGTGAAGGCGACCGGCATATGCTGGGCGACCACCAGCGGCCAGGGAAACGACGCCGGCAGGCCCTCCAGCAGCACGTCCAGCGCCTGCGGGCCGCCGGTCGAGCAGCCGACCAGCACGATCCGGTCCGGAGCCTGGCCTGGCTTGCGCGCCCGCGGCTCCCGGCGCGGCTTCGCCGGCGCCCGGACAGGACGCACGGCCGGCGGGCCGCCGGTTCGCAGCCGCACCCGCTCGGCCAGCCGGAAGCTGCCGCGCACCCTCGCCGTCGCGGCCTGGCGCACCTTCTCGATCAGCAGCTCCGCCAGTTCGTCGATCTTGAGCGTCACCGGCCCGACCGGCTTGGGCACGAAGTCCACCGCCCCCAGTTCCAGCGCTTCCAGCGTCGTCGTCGCCCCGTCCTCGGTCAGCGCCGAGACCATCACCACGGGGCACGGCCGCTCGACCATGATCCGGTCGAGGCAGGCCAGCCCTCCCATGCCCGGCATGTTGACGTCGAGGGTGATCACGTTGGGCTTGAAGGCATGCAGCGCCGCCAGCGCTTCCTCGCCGGTGCGGGCGAAGGCCAGCTCGAAGGCGTCCCGATCGGAAAAGATATCGCCCATCACCCGTCGCATCAGCGCGGAATCGTCGACGATCAGCAGACGGATCATCCGGTCCCGGGCTCGGCGACCTCGGCCGCCAGCTCGGCCAGGAGGTCGCGCTCGGCGCGGTTCAGCAGTTCCTTCGGATCGATCAGCAGAATCATCCGGCCATCCATCTCGAGCGTCACAACCCGGTCGAAGAGCTGCGCCCCGTCCGCGGTCAGACTGGGCGCCGGAGCAATCCGCTCGCTCGGCGCGGAGAGAACCTCCGTCACCTTGTCGACCACGAAGGCCACGGGCCGCTCGTCGAGCGTGGTCACGATCAGCCGCCGCCGCGCCGCGGCGCTCTCGCCCGGCGCATGGAAGCGCCGGCGCTGGTCGATCACCGGGAGGACGCGGCCGCGCAGGTTGATCACGCCCTCGATGAAGGCCGGCGCGCGCGGCGCCCGGGTCAGCCGGTCCGGCAGGCGCACGATCTCGTCGACCGCGGCGATCGGCAGGCCGTATTCCTCGTCGCCAAGGGTGAAGATGATGAACTGCTCGGCCCGGGTCTTGGTCGCCTGCTCGGCCATGCCGCCTGCCTCCTGACCCGCCTGATTGAGGATCCGCGCCACCGTCTCGTCGCGGAAGAGCCGCTCGGCGCTGAGGATCGACACCAGCCCCCGCCCGTCCGCCAGCCGCGCCAGCGACTGGATCTGGGCCTCGCCGGCGCCGCGGTTGAGCACGCTGGGCGCCCTCGAAATGCGATCGGCTTCCACGCGGAGGATCGATCCCAGCCGGTCGGCGACGAAACCGATGGTCACGGCCCCCAGCCGCGTCACCACGACCTGCGATCCTGGCGGCGGCGCGCCATCGAGCCCCAGCAGGCTGCGCAGCGAGACCAGCGGCAGCAAGGCGCCCCGATGCGGGAGCACGCCCAGCACCGCGGCGTCGCCGCCGGGCAAGCTGGTCAGGCGTTGCGGCAGCGGCAGCACCTCGGCGACCTGCCCCAGAGGCAAGGCATAGGCCTGCTCCGCGAGCTCGAAGCTCATCAATGCGATCTGGGGCGCGCGGACCACTGCGGCGGCGGCAGGCGCCGCCCCCGGCGCCGCAGCGCCGGGGGCGCGGCGCTGGACGGCCCCCAGGTCGCGTTGCATCAGGGCGAGGATGTCCACCACCCGCCCTGACTCGCCATCCTCCACGTAAACCTGCCCGGCCCGCGGCGCGGCGACATCGCCAAGCGCCGAGAGCGCTCCCACGGCATCCACCGCCACCGCCAGCGGCTCGTCGGCGTCGATCAGCAGCAGGCGCGCGTCGCCGGTCGGCGGGCTCTCTTCCCCGCCCATCAGCCGCGCCAGCGAGATCACCGGCAGGGTCTTGCCGCGCAGATGGACGAGGCCCAGCAGGCTGGCCGGCGCATGCGGCACGCGGGTCACCTTCGAGCGACGCAGCACCTCCGACACCGTCGCGGCGGACACGGCCATCCGCGCCTCGCCGACGCGGAAGCGAAGGAACTGGTCCGCGCCGCGGGCCATGGCCGCCACCTCAGCTGCTCGCCTTGAGCAACTCGTCGGCGAGCGCCGCGATCTCCTCGATCGCCGCCGCCAGGTCTTCGGCGCCGCGCGACTGCTGGCGCGCAGCGGCCGACGCCTCGGCCGCGGCCCCGCCGGCCTCCTCGGACACGGCCGCGATCTGCTTCACGCCCGCGAGCACCTCGTTCACCCCCGACAGCACCCGGTCCGCCGCGCCGACGATTTCGTCGTTGCTGGCGCGCAGCCGGTCCGACGCGGCTTGGAGCTCGCCCATCCGGTCGGCAATCTGCCGATTGCGCCGCGCCTCGGCTTCGGAGAGCGCCGCCGACTGATCGAGATCGCGCTGCACAACGGCGATCTGCGACTGCAGGCGCCAGACCAGGTCCTTGATGCGCTCGGCGTTGTCGCCAGAGCTGCGCGCCAGGCCGCGGATATCGCCCGACACCACGGCGAAGCCCTGCCCCTGGTCGCCGGCCCGCGCCGCCTCGACCGAACCGCTGATCGCCAGCATGGTGGTCTGCACGGCGATCAGCGCCATGGCGTCGACGATCTTCTCGATGCGCCGGCCGAGGTCCTCCAGCGTGCGCATCAGCTCGACCACGGCGCGGACCTCGGTCAGCGAGGCCTCGACGCCGTCGGTCAGCCTGGCGATCGCCTGGCTGCTCTCGCTGAGCTGGCCTCGCGCCTGATCGACCCGTTGCACCGCCGCGCCCGACGCCGTGCGCATCGTCTCGGCCGAGCGCTGGATCTGCGACATGGCCGCGCTCGACTCTTGCGTCGCCGCCGCCTGGCTCTCCGCACCCTGGCTGATCTGGCCGACGGCGGTGAGGATCTCCTCCGCGGCGCTCGCCAACTCCTGGATTGTCGCCGACAGTTGCTCGGCGGCGGACGCCACCTCGGCCGCCGCGCCGGCGTCCTCGGCTTCCGCCAGCCGGTCGGCGACGTCAGCCAGAGACTGGGTGGTGGCTTCGCTCTGGCTCATCGAGGCGGATTGCTGCTCGATCGACTTCTGCACCTCGGCAGCGGCCGACGCCTGCTCCTCCGCGGCGGCCGCGACCACCGACGCGCCGCGCTGCGCCTCCTGCGCGGCGGCGTCCGCCTCGACCGAGGCCATCAGGATCGCCTGGCTGCCCTCCACGAGTTCGGCCAACGAGGCGCGAACCGCTTCGAGGTCGCGGGAGACCACCCGCCCCGCCTGCGCCTCCGCCCGCGCCGTCTCGCCGGCGGCCTGGATGCGCCCGGCGATGGCGGCGACCTCCCCGGCGATCGAGGTCGCCAGAGTCTCGATCTCCCGCGAGCGCTTCTCCGAGGTCTCGGCCAGCGCCCGCACCTCGTCGGCGACGACCGCGAAACCCTGCCCGAGATCGCCGGCCCGCGCCGCTTCGATGGCGGCGTTCAGGGCCAGCAGGCTGGTCTGGTCGGCGATGTCGGCGACGCTGCGGGTGATCTCGCCGATAGTGGCCGCCTGCTGTTCCAGCGCCGCCACCACGTCGACCGACCGGATCTGCCGCTGGGCATTGGCCTCGACCGCGGCGACCGACGCCTCGATCTGCGCGGCGGCCTCGAGCAGCTGGTTCTGCAGCGCCAGCGACAGCGCCCGGCCCTGGTCGGCGCGCTCGCGGGTCTGGGCGAAGACCGCCGACATCGAGGCGACGGCGGCCAGCGACTGCTGCGCCGCGCCGGCCGCCTCTTCGGCGCCGGTGGCGATCTGGGTCATGGCCTGGCGCAGCTGCCCGGTCGCCGTCGACGCCTGGGTAACGCCGCTGGCCAGCTCCTGCGTCGCCGCGCCGATGCGCTCGGCCATACCGCCCCGCGTCGCGACGACCCGGCGGCGGGACCGCGGGTGCGCAGGGGCCGGCTCACTGGCTGGCGGCGTGGGCTTTGCAGCGCCGGATCGCACCGACCCTCTTTCCTGAAGCTTCGACGTCTTGACCAACGCCATCGGCGTGCTCCCACTGCCGACGCCAAGGGCCGGTGGCGCATTTGTATGGACCGCCCCGCCCCACCGCAACCGCGCCGCGGAACGGTCCCGGGGCGGACTGTGCGCCCGAGCCGGAACCAGGCTCGTACCAAGATCTTCAGCCCGGCGATCCGGCGGCCGCTCCCGCGTCGTGCTGATCCAGCAGAGCGAGCGTGCGGGGATCGCCTTCACCGGCGCACCACTGATCCAGCGCCGCCTGGTAGGGCCCGTCGGGCGCCGCGACGGCAAACAAGGTCATCGACGAGCGGAACTTCAGGTCGTCGGGCGAGCCGAAGAGCGCGGCCAGGCTCGTGGCGGGGCTTTCGCGCACGGCAGCCACCGCCGTCTCCAGGCGCGGCCGCAGCACGGCGTGGTCGAGATAGGCTTCGGCCTCCTCCAGCGACGCGATGCCGTAGAACCGCGCCGTCGGGGAAAAGCCGAGCCCCTTCAGCTGGGGGAAGACGAACCACATCCAGTGAGTCCGCTTGCGCCCGGCAGCGAGTTCCTGGATTGCCGCCTCGAAGGCTTCGTCCTGGGCGCTGACGAAGCGCTCAAGGTCGAACTCATCCTCGCTCATCGCGCTGGCCCCCGCCGGCGTGACGGCGGAGGCAGCGATCGGATGGCCGGCGACGGTCGTGCGCCGAGCGCCGCCGCCGGCCGCATCATGCGGCGACCTGCCGGTGCATGTGCTCCGTGTGCAGTCCGCCGATCCTGGCCGCCACCGCGGCGATGAAGGCGCTGAGCAGCATGCCGACGGCCGTGAAGAAGGCCGACTGTGCGGCGATATGGCCGGCGCGCACGGCGTCGGTGTCCATCGGCGCCAGGGGGACCGTGGCCGCCGCCAGTTGCTCGGCGTAGGGCGCGATCACCAGCGCTGTCAGCACCACGCCGGCGACGGTGGCCAGCGCCCAGACGATCAGCCCTTGGGCGGTGTCGCGAAAGTGGGCTTCGTCGGCGTGGGCGGCGCTCCAGACATGGCGCAGGCGGCCGGCCAGGTAGCCTCCCAGGCCGGCGGAGACGACCTGGATCACGACCGCGACGGCGCCGACCTCGGGCGTGAAGCCCGCCAGCGAGCCCCGCGAAGCCAGGGCGCCGGCGGCCAGGTCATAGCCGAATCCCGCGGCCAGGATGGTCAGCAGGATCGAGCTGGCCAAGGCGACCAGGCTCCCGGCGAAGATCGCCGACCAGGAAAGCGCCGGATCGGCCCGCAGCCGCCCGTCGAAGATTGTCGCGTCTGTCATTGGGCTGCTCCCGGCGCGATCAGAAATGGTGCGTGCAGAACGCGAGCAGCAGGATGATCGGGATGGGCACCCCGATGAAGTAGAGCAGGATCGAGCGCATGCGGATCTCCGATATTCGACGTTGTCGTTGAGTCCGCAAATGCGCCACGGCGGCGTTCGTTGCCGCAGCTTCGTCACATTGCCACAGGCCCGGCTCCGGCGTCTCCCCGCAAATCGTCTCCGATCAGCCCCCGATCCGGGTTCGCCGAGCGGCTGTCCGGCTTATGGAAGCGATGCCCTCATCGCGCGCCGCAAGCTGGCCAGACTGTCGCGGCGCGCCTGCTCGGAAATCTCCAGGCCGGGCACGAAGTCGAAGGCGTGGACGCCGCCGGGATAGACATGCAGCTCGACCGGCACGCCGGCGCGAGTCAGGCGTCGGGCGTAGTCCATGTCCTCTTCCAGGAAGAGGTCGAGGGCGCCGGCCATGATGAAGGTCGGCGGCAGGCCGGCCAGGTCGGGCGCCCGGGCCGGGGCGGCGTAGGGCGAGACGTCCGCGCCGCCGGGCTCCGCCCCCAGGAGCGAGCGCCAGCCGAAGCGGTTGCTGGAATGAGTCCAGATGAACTCGCCGGCGTAGGGGTGCGGATCGGCCGCGCCCTCGGCCGAGGTGCGGTCGTCGAGCATCGGGTAGACCAGGTGCTGGAAGCTGAAGGCATACTCGCCCCGGTCGCGCACCAGCAGCGCCAGCGCCGCGGCGAGGCCGCCCCCGGCGCTCTCGCCCATCACCCCGAGCCGGGCGGTGTCGACACCCGCGACCGTGGGCTCGGCATGCAGCCAGGCGAGGGCGGCGTAGCAGTCCTCGACGGCGGCCGGATAGGCCGCCTCGGGCGCGAGCCGGTAGTCGACGCTGACGATGGCGCAGGTCAAAGCGAGGCTCAGTTCGACGTGGCTCGCCTCCATCTGCGCAGCGCTGCCGCCGATGTAGCCGCCGCCGTGGATGTGGAAGATGCAAGGCAAAGGGCCGGCCGCATCCTTCGGCCGATAGCAGCGCACCGGCACGTCCGGCGCGCCATTCGGGCCGGGCACGGTGCGTTCGAACTGGATCACCTTCGCCACCGACTCGGGGCTGGCGGGGAAGGTCATCGCGCTCGCCCGCATCTGCGGCAGGTATTCGACCGTCAGCTCGGTCTCCGGCATCATCTCCAGCAAGGGCTGCAGCTGCGGATCGACGAGGTGGCGGCTGACTTTCGCGGCGGTGGTCATCGGGGGCCCTCCTGGTCGGGGATCGAAGCTAGACTGGAACCGCCCGGCGAGCGATGGCGCGCCAGCGGTGCGACGCGGCCATGTCAGGGCAGGAACTCGGCGGCCGGCAGCAGCGGCTCGTGCTGCGCCGACTGGCGGGTCAGCGAGTAGACCAGCCGCGTGCCGGCATCGAAGGGTGACCAGGGCGCCGCGCCGTCGGTGGCGAAGCGCACCCAGGTGGCGTGGATGTGATCGGCAAGGCCCTGCGGCGGGTTGGACCCCAGCAGGCCGCGGTCGCTGGCGACGCTGGCCAGGGTGTCGAACACGAACGGCAGCTCCAGCGCATGCGCCGCGCCCAGCTCGCCGCCCACGGCGGGCGAGCGCCATTCGAACTCGTAAACGTAGCTGCGGCCCTGGTGCAGCTCGGCCATCCGGCGCGTCATCTGGCGGAACATCAGGTCGGTCATCGCCCGGGCCAGCACCTTGCCGGGCCCCTCGCCCCTTTGGCCGAGGCCGTAGGCGCGCAGCGCCTCGCGGGCCCTGGGAATGGCGCGGCTCATGAAAAACTGCGCGGCCCAGGTGTTCAGCTTCGCCCCGACGCCGCCGGGGATGAGGAAGAGGTTGGCCTCCTCGCTGTTCGAGCCGACCATCAGGTCGATCCCCCGCCCGGCGCCGCGTTTCAGCGCCTCGGTCGGCGGCTCGGGCAGCACATCATCGCCATGCACCGGCAGGAAGCGGCTGACGCTGAAGCTGGGGTCCCACCCCTCGCTGTCGCGCATGTCCCACCAGGGGCTCGGCGCCATGACCTTCATCTGCGCGGCGAGCAGTTTCTCGGCCGGCACGGACAGGAACCCCGCGCGGTCCGGCGTGACGCGCAGCCGCCGGGCGAGGCGCGTCACCAGCCGCTGCATCACGCCCAAGCTGCGCGTGCCGAAGGTGTGCCCGCTCTGGCAGATCGCGTGCTGGAAGAGGCCGGCGGCCAGGGGCGAGGTGATCAGGTCGGCGGTCGAGTAGGCGCCGCCAGATTCGCCGAAAAGGGTGACGGCGCCCGGATCGCCGCCGAAGACGGCGATGTTGGCCTGCACCCACTGCAGCGCGGCGATCATGTCGCGCAGGCCGAGGTTGGTCGGTGCGCCGGGGATCGGCAGGAAGCCTTCGATGCCGAGCCGGTAGTTGATGATCACGCAGACGACGCCGTCGCGGGCGAAGGCGCGGCCATCGTAGACCGCGGCATCCTTGCTGCCGGCGACGAAGCTGCCGCCATGGATGAACACCATCACGGGTCGCGGCCCGACAGGCGTCTCGGGGGCGAAGACGTTCAGGGTCAGGTAGTCGGGGCCCGACATGTCGGGTTTGCCCATCAGCGGCTCGACGTCGAGGTCCGCGATCGGGCCGACGATCTGCGGCGCGCAAGGCCCCGGCCGCGTGGCGTCGCGAACGCCGGACCAGGGCTCTACCGGCTGCGGCGCGCGGAAGCGGTTCGCGTCGGTCATCGGCGCGGCGTAGGGGAGGCTGAGGAAACGGCGCACGCCGCCCTCCGTCAGGCCCTCGGCAATCCCGTCCGGCAGGGCGATCTGGACGCGCCGGGCGCCGCCCTCCCCTGCCGCGGCGTTCACGCGGCGACCGCCTTGCGCAGTTCGCTGATCCAGGCCCAGCGCGGATCGACGCCGCCCAGCGCGTTAGACATGGTGTTGGCCACATAGGCGGCGGCCACGCCGCTCTCCGGATGGGCGAAGGCGAGCCGGCCGCCGGCGCCGTCGTGGCCGAACGAGCCGGGGCCCAGGTGTTCGGTCTCGTCACGGGCCAACTGGTAGCCGAGGCCATAGCGCACCGGCAGGCCCAGCTGCAGCTTGCCGAGGTCGCCGGCCGGCGACATGTCGCCGGTGCGCAGGGTGCGGGCCGCCTCGACCGTCTCCGGCTTCAAGAGCCGCACGCCGTCCACCTCGCCGATCATCGCCGCGTACATCTTCGCCAGCGAGGCGGCGTTGGTGACGCCATTGCCCGCCGGCATCTGCACCGAGCGGCCGTAGCGGTTGTTCATCGACTCGATCAGTTCGACCGTGTGCTGCATCGACAGCAGGAAGGTCTTGGCGAGCCGCGTCCCCAGGTCGACGCCGAAGCCGGCCAGCAGGGCTGCGACCTGCTCGTTGGTGAAGCCCGGCGTCGGCTGGAAGTGAGGCGCGACGCGGTGGTCCTCCGCCTCCGGCAGGCCGATCCAGAAATCCAGGCCCAGCGGCCCGCTGATCTCCTCGGCCAGCAGCTGCGAGATGCTCTTGCCCGCCACCTGCCGCGCCAGGCCATCGAGCAGCGAGCCGTAGGTGATCGGGTGATAGTGGCACGACGCGCCCGGCTGCCACACCGGGGCCATCGCCTCGAGCGCCGGCAAGTGCCGCTCCAGCACCATCATGTCGTCCGCGACCAGCCCGCTCTCCGGGTCGATGCCGGGCAGCCCCACGGAGTGGCTCATCAGGTGCCAGACCCGCGCGTCACTCTTCCCGCCGGCGGCGAACTGCGGCCAGTACTCGGCGACGCGGGCCTCGTAGTCGATCAGCCCGCGCTCGGCCAGCCGATGGATCAACGCCGCCGTCGCGCCCTTGGTGCACGACATTATGATGGTCAGCGTGTCCTCGCCGTAAGGCCGGTCACCCACCTTGTCGCGACCGCCCCAGATGTCGACCACCTTCTGGCCGTGGCGATAGATGCAGAGCTGCGCCCCGCCCTCATCCTGGCTCTGAGCGGTGGCGAAGGCGTCGCGGACGCCTTCGTAGCCGCGCGCAACGTATCCACCTACGTCCATGGCGCGATCTCCTAGAAGGTCTTTTCGACGCGCAGGCCGTACTGCCGCGGCGCGCCGGGGAACCGCAGGCCCGAGTTCACCTGCGAGACATAGTGCTGATCGAGCAGGTTGGTCGAGAAGGCCGTGATCGTCCACGTCTTCACCGCGTAGGTCAGCTCGGCGTTGAGCAGGGTGCGCTCGCCCAGCAGGTCGTTCTGGCTGAGGTTTTCGAACAGCGTCGCCCACTCCGAACTCACGTAGCCAAAGTCGACCCGCGGCGTCAGCGTCGCTTCGTTCGGCAGGTTGAACGTGTACTGAGCGCCAACGTTGGCGGTCCAGGTCGGCGCGTCCGACAGCGGTTTGCCGGTCAGGTTGGTGCAGCCGTCGAACGGCGAAGCCGGCCCGGTGGAGACGCTGCAGCCGGCGGCCGAGATCAGCCCGGCGAGGCGCGGGTCGGTGGCGAAGAAGGTTCCCAGCGAACTGTGCAGGTAGGAACCGCTGAAGTTGAAACGCAGCTGGCCGAACACGGCGTCGCCGGAGGCCTCCAAGCCGTAGATCTTGGTGGCCGTCGGCACGTTCAGGATCAGCGAGGTGTTGGCCACCGTCGGCGCGTCGATGCTGACCTGGAAGTCGTCGTAGAGGTCGTAGTAGGCGCCCAGTTGGGTGCGCACGTGGCCGTCCAGCAGGGTGGCCTTCCAGCCCAGCTCGTAGTCAGTGACGTTCTCGGCGTGGATGTGCGGCGGCAGGCTGAGCAGCGCCGTGGCGTT
>DATAVF010000192.1:0-13359 GCA_036267835.1 Caulobacteraceae bacterium
GGCTTCGGCGGCGCGGTCAGCCCGGCGCTCGGCGGCTGGATCGCGCAGAGCTTCGGCTACCCGGCCGCCCTCGCCACGCTGGGGGCCTTTGCGCTGGCCTCGCTGGCGCTCTGGATCGGCTTTGCGCGCACCCTGCGGCCCGACTCGGCGGCCTCGCCGAGCCCGGAAGCCGCGTCGGCCGCTTAAGGTTAGACGCCTACCGCGGCCGGTCGCCGATGATGGTGGCGCGCTGCATGCGCCGCACCGCCGGCCAGTAGTCGGACGCCGCATAGTGCTGGGTGCAGCGGTTGTCCCAGAAGGCGATCGAGTGCTCGGCCCAACGGAACCGGCACTGGTATTCCGGGACGCGCGCTTCGGCGTAGAGCTGCTTCAACAGGGCAGCAGACTCGTCAGCCTCCATGCCGACAATGTGCTGGGTGAAGGCCGCGTTGACGTAGAGCGCCTTGCGACCGGTCTGCGGGTGGGTTCGGACGATCGGGTGCTCGACGGCCGGATACTGGGCCTCCAGCGCCGCCACCTCCTCGGCGCTGCGGCCGCCGGCGCGCATCCGGTTGCGGAAGCCGACCGCGTCGTGCACCGCGCTGCGGCCGTCGATCCGGGCCTTCACCTCATCTGAGAGCCCCTCGTAGGCGGCATACATGTCGGCGAACAGGGTGTCGCCGCCGACCGGCGGGATCTCCACGGCGCGCAGGATGGACCCGAGCGAGGGACGCTCGCGCCAAGTGACGTCGCTGTGCCAGGTGTTCTCGCGCCCCGGCCGGTCGCGATCATGGGTCAGGTGCACGATCTCGGGATGCTCGGTATTGCCCGGGATGAAGGGGTGCACCTCGAGCTCGCCAAACCTGCGGGCAAAAGCCAGGTGCTGCTCGGTCGTGATCGGCTGGTCGCGGAAGAACAGCACTTTCCAGTCGAGCAGGGCCGTCGTCAGGGCGCCGATCACCCCGCTGTCGAGCGGCTTCGCCAGATCGAGCCCCTCGACCTCGGCCCCGATCGTCGGGGTGAGCGGAGTGAGCGCGAAATCCGTCATCTGAACGCTTCGGACGAACTGGTTCATGCCCATCTCCCTGCGGCGACTTTGCCGGCATCCTACGCGCGTTTTTTCCGGCCGGGCGCGGAGATTTCCGACGCTTTCCGCGGCGCGGAACGGACGAGCCGGCCACGCCGCCCCCCTGAAGCGAGTGTCCTTCTCCCGCCGGGAGAAGGTGGCGCGAAGCGCCGGATGAGGGGACGTATCCGCGGGCCGGACATGCGTGGTTATGCGCTAACGCTCAGAAGGGGCGTGTTCGGCAAGATCCCCTCATCCGGCGCCTACGGCGCCACCTTCTCCCGGGGGGAGAAGGGACGCTGCTTATCCCCACACATCCTTCAGCGCCGCCGCGAGCGCCCGGCCCTGCTCGATGCCGGCCTTGGCCGCCGCGGGGCGGACGCGGCCGTCCATCAGGTTGGCGCCGAAGGCGGCGACACTGGCGTCGTCGGGCAGGATCAGTTCGGTGCGGGCGCCGCCGTCGCGCAAGGACTGCAGCTCCTGTTCCAGCGGGGCGCGCATGCGCTCCGACGTCGCCGCATCGCCGGCGGTGCGCAGGCCGACCACCACCACCAGCTCATGCCCCGTCGCCACATCGGCATTGGAGCCGGAGCGCATGCCGCCGTCGATGTAGCGCCGCCCGTTGATAGTGATGGGCGGATAGACGCCCGGCACGCTGCAGCTGGACGCCACGGCGCGCGCCAGGCCCACCTTGCTCTCGGCCGTCCAGAGCACGAACTCCCCGGTCTCGGCGTCGACGGCGGTGCAGGCGTAGCCGCGCTCCGGCCAGCGTTCGGCCTGGTCGCCGCTGAGCTGGCGCCCGAAGCTGCGGATGAAGCTGTCCTCGTCCATCGTCTTGGCGCCCAGCGCGAACTGGCCAATCTCGCGGCGCACGTCCTGCGCATCGCGGACGCCGGCCCGCGCTTCCTGCATTTTCTGGAACAGGAGGCCGAGGTTCGGCGCGCCGGCCCCGCCCGCGGGACGACTGCCGGCCGCCACGTCGGGGTTCACCCGCTGCGTCTCCGCCAGGATGGCCGCGGCCATGTCGCCGGGCCTGCGTCCCATCGCCAGCTGCGAGCCGACGAACGACCCGGCCGAGGTGCCGAGGATGAAGTCCGCCTCGCCGAGCGCGACGCCGCTCTCCTCCAGCCCGGCCAGCAGCCCGGCTTCCCAGGCGATGCCGACAGGGCCGCCTCCGCTCAAGACCAGCGCACGCGTCATCGCATCCTCCCCGGGTTTGTCGTTGGGCGGAACCTTAGCGGCCCTTGAAGTTCGCCGCACGCTTCTCGGTGAAGGCGGCCATGCCTTCCTTCTGGTCCTCGAAGGCGAAGAGTGAGTGGAAGAGCCGCCGCTCCAGCTTCACCCCCTCGGTCAGCGGCGTCTCGTAGGCGGCATTGACCATTTCTTTGGCCATCATCACCGCCAGCGGCGACAGCGCCGCGATCTTCTTGGCCGTTTCCAGCGCGGTCGGCACGAGCTCGGCCAGGGGCACGACACGGCTGACCAGGGCGCAGCGCTCGGCTTCGGCGGCGTCCATCATCCGCGCGGTCAGCACCATGTCCATCGCCTTGGACTTGCCGATGAAACGGGTCAGCCGCTGGGTGCCGCCGGCGCCCGGCGTGACCCCGAGGTTGATCTCCGGCTGGCCGAAGCGGGCGTTCTCGGCGGCGATGATGAAGTCGCACATCATGGCCAGCTCGCAGCCGCCGCCCAGCGCGTAGCCGGCCACCGCCGCGATCACTGGCTTGCGGCAGCGCGTCACCCGCTCCCAGTTGCGGGTGATGAAGTCTTCGGTCAGCACGTCGGCGTAGCTCTTGCTCGCCATCTCCTTGATGTCGGCGCCGGCGGCAAAGGCGCGGTCCGACCCGGTGATGACGAAGCAGCGCAGGGTCGGATCGGCCTCGCCCTGGTCGAGCACGGCGGTCAGCTCGTCCATCAGCGCCGCGTTGAGCGCGTTCAGCGCCTCCGGCCGGTTGAGGCGGATCAGGCGCACCGCCTCGTGATCCTCGACGATCAGGGTTTGGTAGTCGGCCACGTCAGTCTCCTTGCGCCAGCAGCGGCGTCCATTCCTCGCCCGCCGGCAGGGGCGCGAAGATCGCATCGACCATGGCCTCGGTCACCTCGGCCAGGCTGGCCGGCAACCAGGCCGGCCGGTTGTCCTTGTCCACGATCACCGCCCGCACGCCCTCGGCGAAATCCGCGCTGACCACGATGCGGCGACCCAGGCGATATTCGATCACAAGGTCGTCGGCGAGGCTCTTCGGGGCGAGGCCGCCGGCGATCAGGCGGAACGCGACCTTGGCGCTGACCGGGCACTTGGGCGCCATCGCCTCGGCCTGCGCCAGCGCCCACTCGCTGCCATCCGCCTGCAGGGAAGCGAGGATCGCCTCGACGCTGTCGCCGGTGAACAGCCGGTCGATATCGGCGCGATAGTCGCTGATCGAGGCCGGCCCGGCGACCGGCTCGAACTCGGCCAGGATGGTGCGGATCGCCGCCGGATCGGCCGCGAGCTTGGCCTTGATCGCCGGCAGGTCGGCGCTCTCCACCACGTGCGTGGCCAGGCCCAACGCCCGGCAGTCGGCTGGGCCAAGGCGCGCGCCGGTGAGCACAAGCCATAGCCCGGCGCGGCCGGCGAGCCGCGGCAGGTACCAGCCCGAGCCGACATCCGGGAAGAGCCCGATGCCGGTCTCCGGCATGGCGAAGCGCGTCCGCTCGGTGGCGATCCGGACCTGCGCCGGCCAGGAGATGCCAACGCCACCGCCCATGGTGACCCCGTCCATCACCGTGATCAGCGGCTTCGGGTAGACGCCCAGCAGCTGGTTCAGCCGATACTCGATGGCGAAGAAGTTGAACGCCCCGGCCCCGCCCGCCGCGCCGCTGTCGGCGAGGAAGCGGATGTCGCCGCCGGCGCAGAAGCCGCGCGGGCCGGCGTGGTCGATCATCACGCTGTGGAGGGTTGGATCGTCGCGCCATCCCAGCAGCGCGGCGGTCATGGCCTCGCACATGCCGGTGGTCAGGGCGCCGAGCGCTGAGGGGCGGTTGAGCGTCAGCCGGCCAAGCGCGCCGTCGCGGTGAGTGATGAGCTCAGGGTCTGACATGGTTGTCTTCGTGCCGCCGCCTTGCCGTCGCGGCCAGCATTCCACGAATGATGGAACGCCCTGAAGCTCTCGGAGGCATTCGAGATCTGTCCCTTGGTCGTGTCAAGGACGGCTCCTGCGGAGCCGCCGCACAGCGGCGGCGCAAAGCGCCGTCCTCGTATGATGGACGTGCGGTCGGATGAGTCGGTCTGATCGCCGCGGCCGGTAGCCCGTCGTCGTTCTTGGGACCTGATCCCGTGTCAAGCTGGGGCGCCGGCCGCGAACGTTGTGTCACTCCGAACAGTTGAAGGAGCCGGCCCCCGAGGGGGCCGAGCTCGCATGCACGAGGTGGGAGCTCATGACCGTTCAGACCCAGTACGCCGGCGTCGATGTCTCCAAGTATCGGTTGGACGCCAGGGTGATGCCGTCCGGCGAGCATATAAGTGTGGCTGTGGCGGAGGCCGCCAAGCTGGCGGCCTGGCTGGCGCGCAGGAAGCCCGAGTTGGTGGTGATCGAGGCCACCGGCGGCTACGAGCGCGAGCCCGTGGCGGTCCTGGCCGCCGAAGGGCTGAGTGTGGCGGTGGTCAACCCGCGCCAGGTGCGAGACTTCGCCAGAGCCACTGGACGCCTGGCCAAGACCGACAACATCGACGCCGCCGTCCTGGCCGCCTTCGCCCAGGCCGTGCAGCCAAGATGCCGGCCGCTGCGCAGCGAAGATGCCCAGGACCTGCAGGACCTTGTCGTGCGCCGTCGCCAACTCTTGGCCATGCGCAAGGCCGAGAAGACCCGCCTGCAGACCAAGCTCAGCCAGACCGTCAGGGCCGGACTCGAGCGGCATCTGGCCTGGCTCGACGCCGAGATCAAAGCCGCCGATGACGACCTCGACGGCATGATCCGACAGAGCCCCGCCTGGAAGGCCGACGAGGAACTGATCCGATCCGTCCCCGGCGCAGGACCCGTGCTGGCCAGAACCCTCATTGCCGAGATGCCCGAACTCGGACGGCTCTCCAGCCGAGAGGTCGCCGCCCTCGTCGGCGTCGCACCCTTCAACCGAGACTCCGGCAAGCTCAGGGGCACAAGGGCAGTCTGGGGCGGCAGAGCCAGTGTCCGAGGCGTCCCCTATATGGCTACCCTCAGCTCCGTCCGCTTCAACCCAGCCCTCGAAGCCATCTACGAACACCTCAGGCGCGCCGGAAAACCCCCAAAGGTCGCCATCACCGCCTGCATGCGACGCCTCATCATCACCCTCAACGCCATCATCAAAAACAGAGCCGCTTGGGATCCAGACTTGGCAGCCGACACAGTTGCTCGACACGACCAAGGGGCAGATCAAACGCTCCGCCAAGACCTTAAGGGCGACTATGCCCCGACGGCGGTTGTCCGGCGCGTTTCCAGGCGGCGTGAGGGCGCTGATCGGAGGCGTGTCGCCCGTCACTTCAGCAGCTCCCGCGCGATGATCACCCGCATGATCTCGTTGGTTCCTTCCAGGATCTGATGGACCCTCAGGTCACGGACGATTCGCTCCAGCGGATAGTCCTTCAGGTAGCCGTAGCCCCCGTGCAGCTGCAGCGCCTGGTTGGCCACGTCGAACGCGGCGTCGGTGGCGAAGCGCTTGGCCATGGCGCAGAGCTTGGTCGCGGCCGGATCGCCTGCATCGAGGGCCGCCGCCGCGCGGCGCACCATCAGGCGCGCGGCTTCCAGCTCGGTCGCCATGTCGGCCAGCCGGAACTGCAGCGCCTGGAAATCCTTCAGCGGCCGGCCGAACTGGCGCCGCTCGGCCAGGTGCGCGGCCGCCGCGACGTACGACTGGCCAGCGCCGCCGAGGGCGCAGGCGGCGATGTTCAGCCGTCCGCCATCCAGCCCCGCCATGGCGAAGCGGAACCCCTGTCCTTCGTCGCCGATGCGGTTGGCCACGGGCACGCGCACATTGTCGAAGTGCACCATGGCGGTCGGCTGGCTGCGCCACCCCAGCTTGCGCTCCTGGGCGCCGAACGAGAGGCCGGGCGTCCCCTTCTCCACCACGATCGCCGAGATGCCGCCCGCACCCGGCCCGCCGGTGCGGGTCATCACCACGTAGAGGTCCGAAGTCCCGGCGCCGGAGATGAAAGCCTTGGCGCCGTTCAGCACATAGTAGTCGCCGTCGCGCCGCGCGCTGGTCTGCAGCGAGGCCGCGTCCGAGCCGGCGCCCGGCTCCGTCAGGCAGTAGGACGCGATCAGGTCCATCCGGCAGAGGCGGGGCAGGAAGCGCTGGCGCAGCGCCTCGTCGCCGAACCGGTCGATCATCCACGACGCCATGTTGTGGATCGAGAGGAAGGCCGCGGTGGAGACATCGCCGCCGGCCAGCGCCTCGAACACGATCGCCGCATCGAGCCGGGTCAGGGCCGAGCCGCCGACATCGTCCTTCACGTAGAGGCCGGCGAACCCGAGGCCGGCGGCCTCTTTCAGCACATCGACCGGGAAGTACGCTTCCTCGTCCCAGCGCGCCGAATGCGGCGCCAGCTCCGCCGCGGCGAAGCCGCGGGCGGCGTCCTCGAGCGCGCGCTGGTCGTCGCTGAGCTCGAAGTCCACGCCCGCGCCGCCCTAGCGCATGGTGGGGATGACGAAGCTGGACTCGCTATCGTCCGCCCGCCCCTCGAGCCGGCTTTCCGGCCAGCGCGCCGTCACCGTCTTGACCTTGGTGTAGAAGCGCACGCCCTCCATGCCGTGCTGGTTGGCGTCGCCGAAGGCGCTGCGCTTCCAGCCGCCGAAGGTGTGGTAGGCGACCGGCACGGGGATCGGCACATTGATGCCGACCATGCCGACGTTGACGCGGGACGCGAAATCGCGCGCCGCGCGGCCATCACGGGTGAAGATGGCGACGCCATTGCCGTAGGCATGGCGCGACGGCAGGGCCACGGCTTCGTCGAAGCTCTCGGCGCGGACGATCTGCAGCACCGGGCCGAAGATCTCCTCCTTGTAGGTGGTCATCTCGGGGGTCACCCGGTCGAACAGCGTCGGGCCGACGAAAAAGCCGTTCTCGTGGCCCTGCAGGCGGAAGCCGCGCCCGTCGCGCACCAGCTCGGCGCCTTCGCGCACGCCGAGGTCGATGTAGTCCTCGATCTTCTTGCGGTGGGCGGCGCTGACGACGGGGCCATACTGGGCGTCGGGGTCCGTGGAGACGCCGACCTTCAGGGTCTCGATCTCGCTGAGCAGGGCCTCGCGCAAGGCGCCAGCCGTGCGTTCGCCCACCGGCACTACCACCGGCAACGCCATGCATCGCTCGCCAGCCGAGCCGTAGGCCGCCCCGATAATGTCGCGCACCGCCTGGCCGAGATCGGCGTCGGGCAGCACGATGCCGTGGTTCTTCGCCCCGCCCATCGCCTGCACCCGCTTCCCGTGCGCCGCGCCGGTGGCGTAGACGTATGCGGCAATGTCGGACGAGCCGACGAAGCTTACCGCCATGATATCCGGGTGGGTGAGGATGGCGTCGACCGCCGCCTTGCCGCCGTTCACCACGCTCAGGATGCCGGGCGGGCCGCCGGCTTCCACGAAGAGCTCGCCCAGGCGCACCGGCAGGCTGGGGTCCTTCTCCGACGGCTTCAGGATGAACGCGTTGCCACAGGCGATGGCGACCGCGAACATCCACATCGGGATCATGGCCGGGAAGTTGAACGGCGTGATGCCGGCCACCACACCCAGCGGCTGGCGCATCGAGTAGACGTCGATGCCGGGCCCGGCGCCCTCGGTATATTCGCCCTTCATCGCCTGCGGGATGCCACAGGCGAACTCCACCACCTCCAGGCCGCGCTGGATGTCGCCGCGCGAGTCGGCGACCACCTTGCCGTGCTCGGATGAAAGCAGCACGGCCAGTTCATCCATCCGTGCTTCGACCAGGCGCTTGAACTCGAACATCACCCTGGCTCGGCGCTGGGGGTTCAACGCGGCCCAGGCCGGCTGGGCGCGCAGCCCGGCCTGCACGGCGGCATCGACCAGCGCCGGGCCGGCGAGGCCGACCCGGGCCTGCACGTCGCCGGTGTTCGGGTTGAAGACGTCCCCCTCAGCGCCGCCGGCTTCGGAGACCAGCTTGCCATCGATGAAGTGCGAGATCGCGCGCATTGGAAGACGCTCCGGCTAGGCGAACATTGGACGCAAAGGCTCAGCCGCCTACTGCTGGTTCACATTCGCGGGCTGAGTGTTGACGAAACCAGGCCAGGGCTGCCGATTGACGGACAGCACCGGACCCTTGGGGTCCTTCGTCGCCCTCGTGTCGCCGTAGACCGCGGTCACCGTCAGCGGCGTGTCGGTGACGACGGTCACGACGCAGGCGGCGATGAAGGTGCGCTTCGTGCCGATTGCCCACGGGGCCTTCGGGTCCGGATTGCGGGTGCTGGTGCTGCAGGCCTGGTTGCCGACGCCGATGATGATCTGTTGGACGGCGTTGGCCGCGGTCGCCGTCGACGAGCCGCTGGCGGCGATGATGTAGCGCCCGGCCGTCATCGCGGGGATGGTGCACTGGGTGTGGGACACATCGATGTTGCGGCAATAGCCAGGGGTGATGTCGGGCTCCGAATAGCCGGCGGCGAGGAACACCCGCGGCGGGGTCGGCGGCGGCGCGGACGGCGTGGAAGGCTGGGCCAGCGCGGGTCCGGCGCCGACAAGGGCCAACGCCGCGGCGATAGCAAGGGCACGCATCGTGATCTGAGGTCTCCTGGTTGAGCGCGGGCGGTCAGGCCGAAATGGTCGGGGTCTTGCGGATCACCCCGGCGTTCTCGAGCGCCGCCTGCAGGTTGTTGATCTTGTTGAACAGATCGACCGCGCCATCGAGATCGAGGATCAAGCGCACGACCGGGATGGAACGGCCGGTGCGCGCGGGTTGGCCGGTGGGGGGATCATCCTTGCGCGCCACGCAGAATTCGATGCGCAGGGTGCGCCCGTCGAAGGTCATGCGCTGGACGTTGTCGGCGAAGGTCTCGAGCAGATCCGGGCGATCTTCGTAGGTGAGCGTCGGTGTCGTGGTCTTCTTCGTGGTCGCCATGCGGCGGTCTTTCCTTTGGTGAGGGGGCGGAAACGGAACGAGAGATACCCCAGCATCTGTCGCGTTCAGCCAACTTCGGCAGGGCCTCCTTGTATCGCCCAAGGAAAGAAACGCAATCGAGGGCCGTTCCGGCGGAGCGTTGGGCGCGGCTGCTGCGAACCCACCTTAGCCCGGCTCGGAGACTAGAGCGGCCCTGGGTTGAGCGCGCTGTGGCCGACTTGGACCGTCTTCATGATCTGGAGCAAATTGCCAATTCGCTTCAGCTTAAGTCCAGCGACGGCCAAGTTTAGCCCGACCAATGGGACCGAGACACTCGAGATTGCTTGGCCGATCAGCATCATCCAGCCTATTATTTTGACAATCCGCGGATGTCCGTCGGCAAACCCGAGATTGATAGCGAGAACCGGGAACAACAGCACCGAGGGAAGCAATACCGCGATAAAGATCGAGATCTCCACGAATTGCCAGCGATTTACGCGACTGTTGCTGCCCGTTCCGATGATGTCATATTCATCGCGTATCTTTTGCTCAGCCGTTCTTGCACCGTCAACCGGAATTCCAATAGGCATACTCGGCGGCACGATCCAAAGGAACGAGCAGTCACCATTTCGTAGAGCATTGATCTGCTTGATCGCTGAGAGCGCGCCGGCCTCAAGGCGGGTGAAGATGTAGGTTGTTGTCGCCAAGGTAGCATAGCTGACCACAATCATCGCGTAGAGCGACTCCGTTAGCTCGGAATGCATCTCTGTCCCCCCGACAGATCGCAGGGCCTAGCGGCCGGGTGTCAGCAGCTTAGATCGTAACTAAACGAGGTTCTTCTTGCTTGAACCGCGCGCTGGCGACCCACTCTTGATCGAAAATGCCGATTAAGCGGTGAGCAATAATAGACTCATTGAAGTTGGCAAACGCTTCGAATGTATCCAGGTCCACTTCGATTCTATAGGCGCTTGACCCGACCACGGCGAAGTGAATTCCAGGCTCTTCCTGAGACCCTGAAGTTCTGACATCGCCGTTCGAGTGACGCAGTACGGTGGAAAGAAAGGCGTTGCCGGCGATATCCGCCTTGGAATCCGTAAGGATCACTCGAATATTGACGCCACGCCCCATTACGCGCTGGGCGCAGTCGACGTACGATTCATAGAAGGCGGGGTGGGCATCTCCAGTTTGAATCCGCATCTCCTGCGGCTCGCTTTCCGGTATGCTAGCTGCCGCGATGAACAGGTGCTTGAACAGGACAGCGGCGTGCTCGATGGAGGTGTTGCTAATCCTGCGATTTATCCTATCGCGGCGACATTTTTCGACAATCCGTTCGTACTCCGACATCGGCGTCACCGCGTCGACGATTGCCGAACGCCTGAATGCTCCAGAGCGGGCTGCCACTGCGGTTGAACTCTCTGGCTTGCGTTCGTTGGTCATTTCTTTTGCCAATTTGACAAGGCTGTCACAGATAGTAACGTTTCTGCGTCCTTCAAGCCTCTGCGCGAAGGGTGGCAGAATTCCGTTCGTGCGAGGTTAAGTTTCGGAAATACGCGTGCGAGGCTAACGCTGGGCAGCCCGGTTTGGTTGCCCAGCGTAGCCGTTAGACGGCAAGTCGAGAACACGGATTCGCCGCGAAGCTCGTTACCACTGATACCTTGCGCCGAGGGTGATGGTTCCTTCGGAGTAGTTGGACTTGAACTTCCAGCCGCCGTTGAGGAAGGCGGAGAGGCCGGAGGTTGTGGTGAAGAGGTTGGCTTCGCCGGAGATCTGCCCGAAGACGCCCTTGAGGTTGTCGTTGTTGATGAAGTCCAGTCCGGCGGGGGCTGCGACGTCGGAGATGGTGTTGCCATCGAACTCGTCCCAGACCCGCGCGGTGAGGGCGAGCTTGATCTTGTAGTACTGGAAGTCCTGCTCGCCGCCGACGCGGGCGCCGAGGCTGCCGCGGAAGCTTTGGGCGTGGCCGATGGCGACGCTGGCGGTTCCGGGCAGCTGGATCGAGTCGAAGCTGGCGTCGACGTAGGAGAGCGAGCCGACCGGTTCCCAGAAGAAGGAGCCGCTGAGCGGCATCTGGTAGCCGGCTTCCACCTGACCGCCGACCGAGTTGACGCGGCTGCCGGTGAGGGTGGGGGCCGAGGTGTTCGGCGGCCCGCCCAGGCCGACGATGTCGCCGTTCAGCTTCAGGAAGTTGGCGTTGATGGTGCCGTCGATGAAGAGGCCGCCCTGCAGGTAGCTGGCATAGCCGCCGAAGTCGCCGCCGGTGATCTTGAAGCGATCCGGCGTCGCCTTGAAGCGCATGTCGCTGTCGACCTCGCCGCCTTCCAGCCCGACCACGAAGGCCTTGTCCTTCGAGGTCACGTCCAGCAGGTCCACACCGCCGATGATGGCCGAGGAGTCCTGATTGTAGCTGGTGTTGTAGGTGTAGGTCTGGCTGCCGAGGGTCAGCGAGCGGGACGCGTTGCGGCTCGTCCAGTCGCCGATGATCTTCAGCCACACCGCCGGCTTGGAGCCGTCGGCCCTGGCGTCCAGCCCATCGCGCAGGTCGGCCTGACGGTCGAACCAGGTCTGGGTGGTGGTGTACCAGAGGTCGTCGACCGCGCCGCCGATGGAGGCGAACTCGAAGGCCACCGCCTTCGGCGCGCTGACCAGCCGCTCGGTGCTATCCGAAGCGAAGAACGACAGGTCGTAGAAGAACAGCCCGGGCTTGTTGAGCACCCCGGTGTGGCCTCCGAACAGGAAGGCGTCGGCCGGGTTGCCGTCGTAGAAGCTCGAGCCAGGATCGAGGTGGAAGGTCGCCGCTCCCGTTGAGCCGACCACCACGGTGATGCCGGTGGGGTTGAAGGCCCCGAAGGCGTGGGCGCCGGTGTCGGTGACCCGCAGGCCGTTGTTGCCCGAGGACGACCCGATCACCAGGCAGTCCGCCGCGGTGAGCGAGGCGCCGGTGCAGGCTCCGGCGCTTTGCGTCGTGCTCCACAGGTTGGCGTCGAGGTCGATGAGACCCGTGCCGCCGAGCGCCGTGTGATTGGCCAGCAAGACGGCGTTGATGATGCCGTCGGAGCCGGCCGCACTGACCGGCGCCCCCAGGATGATGGTCCCGGTGTTGGTGAAGCTGACCGTCCCGTTGATGGTGGTCACCGCGGGGGCGGCGGCCGAACCGGTGGAGGAGAGGTCGTCACCCACGACCAGGGCGCCGGCGTTGGCGAAGGTGTTGGTCCCGGAGCCGAAGGTGATCGACGTGGCGACCTGGTTCACCGAGGTGGCGATGAGGCCGCTGTTGTTGATCGCATCGTTGCCGGTGGGGGCCAGGGCGTTGGAGCCGTTGACCAGCCACTGACCGCCGGTGGCGACATTGAGGGTCACGGTGTTGGCCCCGGTGACGCCGGAGAAGTCGACCCGGCCGTCGAGGACGCCCGTATCGTTCACCACCACTGAGCCGGTGGTCCCGCGGATGGCCAGATCGGAGAGACCGGGCACCAGGGTGGCGCCGCCGGCGATGGCGCGGACCGAGCCGACCATGCCTGCGTCGTTGATCGTGGTGGTCGCGCCGGTGATGGCGGTCACGTCGATCACCGGATGGGTGGTGGTGGTCGAGGTCCCGCCGAAGCCCGCCGTGGCGTCTCCGAGCCCGGTCACCACCGACTTGGCGCCGATGTTGATCGCCGCGTTGTTGCCGGAGTTGGTGACGATGGCCCGGCCGTTGGCCGAGGTGACGTTGGCCGCGACCGTGACCACGACCCCGTTGGCCGCGCCAATCAGGCCGCCGCCGGAGCCGCCGGTGGCGCTGATGCCGACCGGGCCGGTTCCGTTGTCGGTGACCGCCCCGGTGGCCACGACCCCGGTCAGGGCGCCGGTGGTGACCGTGGTCGCCCCCGTGCCCGTCGAAGAGGCCACGATGCCGTCGTTGCCGCCGCTGATCGTCGTCGCCACGGGCACGAAGGTTACCGCCGCGACCGGAGCGCTGGCGTTCACCGTGACGCTGCCGTTGCCGCCCACGGTGGAGGCGGCGATACCTACCGCCCCCGTGCCGCCGGCATTGCCGGTGAGATCGCCGGTGACGTTGCCGACGGTCGTCACGCTGACCGCCGCCCCGCCGGTGTCCCGGGCGAAGATGCCGTTGCTCGAGTTACCCGCGCCGCCCGAACCGGTGGCGTTGCCCGAGGTGATCGAGATGCCGCCGGTGGCCGTCGAGGTGGCGCGGATGCCATCGCCGCCCGTGCCCGACACCAGGAGGGTGTTGACCACCTGGTGACCCAGGCCGTCCGTCGGCG
>DATAVF010000193.1:0-6400 GCA_036267835.1 Caulobacteraceae bacterium
CTCGCCGCCAGCGTCGGGGCCGAGCGCTATGTGCTCGACGACGGCTGGTTCGAGGGCCGCGCGGACGACACGACGAGCCTCGGCGACTGGCGCGCCGACCGCGTCAAATACCCGGATGGCCTGGGGCCGCTGGTCGACCACGTGCGCGGCCTCGGCCTGGAGTTCGGCCTGTGGGTCGAGCCGGAGATGGCCAATGCCGACTCCGCCCTGCTGCGCGCTCATCCCGACTGGATCCTGGGCGAGCCGGGCCGAGTGCAGCCGCTCGGCCGCGGCCAGTACGCGCTCGACCTGACCCGGCCGGAGGTCGCCTCGAACATCTTCGCCCAGCTCGACGCCCTGCTCTCGGCCCACCCGATCGGCTACCTGAAGTGGGACATGAACCGCGACCTGACCCACGCGATGAGCGCCGGGCGCCCGGCCAGTCACGCCCAGACGCTGGCCGTCTACGCCCTGATCGACCGGCTGCGGGCGCTGCACCCCGGCGTCGAGATCGAGTCCTGCGCGTCCGGCGGCGGGCGGGCCGACTTCGAGATCCTGCGCCGCACCGACCGGGTCTGGACTTCGGACTGCAACGATCCGATCGAGCGCCAGCGCATCCAGCGCGGCTTCTCCATCTTCTTCCCGCCCGAGGTCATGGGCGCACATGTCGGCGCCTCGCCCGACCACAGCACCGGCCGGCGCACCAGCGTCGAGCTGCGCGCCCTGACCGCCCTCTTCGGCCACATGGGCATCGAGGCCGACGTGCGCGGCTTTTCCGAGCGCGAGCGGGCGGCGCTGGCCGAATGGATCTCGCTCTACAAGGACCACCGCGCGCTGCTCCACGGCGGCCAGGTGGTGCGGCAGGTCCATGCCGATCCCGGCGCGGTGGCGACGATGGTGGTCGGCGAGCGCGGCGCCCTGGCCAGCTATGCGCAGTTGGAGACCCCGCCCCGCGCTTCGCCAGATCCGCTGCGGCTGGTCGGGCTGGAGCCAGACGCGGTCTACCGGGTGCGGCTGCTCAACCCGGCCAGGGCGGGGATGAAGCGCGCCCCGGCGCTGGCGTCGGGTGAGGCCGTGGAAGCGAGCGGGCGGATGCTGGAGACCATCGGCCTTCCCTTGCCGATCCTGCGGGCCGGCCGCATCGCCGTGTTCGAGTTGGCCCTGGTCCAGGCCCTGCACTCATAAGTTAGCTGGTCAAGGTCCACTTCCGGGCCTGCACCTTCGACCCGGAGCGGAAGCTGGTGTCTCTGCGCCGCGCCTAGCGGGCCGGCATGCTGTAGGTCACCAGGAAGAAGACGATGACGCCGAAGACTGCGGCGGCCGCCGTCCACTGAAGCCATCGCGGGCGGACCCATCCTGCGACGACCACGGCGACGGCCATCGGCACGAGGATCAGGTTCTCGCCGACCCAGTCGCCGGGATTGAGACCCGCCATGTTGTTGCGGTCCCACCAGTTCCCCAACATGGCGACAAACGTAAGCGCCAGGAAGGCCCCGAAGATGAGCGGTCTGCGCTGCTGAAAGAGCGCGGGCAGATCGATCACGTTGTCACCAGGGGCTTCGGTTACTCGGAAGGTTGAGCAGGTGAAGTACTGGATGATGGCGGTGGAGAACTGAAGCACGACCTCGGCGACGGTCCAGTGCTTGAGCGCCACGAGGCCCCAGAGCGTCACCCAGTTGACCAACACAGCTAAGAGGGAGATGAACAGCCAAGCTGCGTAGAGACCCGAGAAGCGCACCCGCTTTCCCGCGATCAGCAGTTCGGTGGCGCTCGACAGCAGGTGGGTGAGCGCCACGGCGTAGACGAACGACAGCAGGATAGTGACGTGCTCGAACACCGGCGCTCCCCGAGGGTCGTCAGCGTCGTGGCAACGCCAACATGGCGGCGATTTGCGCGTTCCCATCCAAGCGGCGCAAGAGGCGCCAGCCGCCCAAAGCCCGAAGCAGGCCGCCTAACTCGCCGAGCCGGCTGAAGCAGGAAGGCCGGGATTCGCTGTCCACACCCATCACGGGAGTTCGGAAGGTCCGATTGTTGGGCAACTCCCCCACCTCGGGCCTTATGAGTACACGCCCTAAGCCGACCTGGCCTCGCCGCGGAGGGTCCAGGAGTAGACGGCGCCGACGATGCCGGGGCCGGCCGCGGCCAGGATGAAGGCGATGATCAGGAGCGCGTGGTCGGCGATCACGAAGCTGGCGGCGGCGAAGGCCGCGGCGGCCAGCACCATCACGCGCCCGGTGAAGCGGTGGGTCTTGTCCCAGACCCGGGCGTCGGCCAGCGTCCAGGGGGTGCGCACCCCAAAGAAATCATTGTGGCGCACCTTGCCCAGGGTATTGCCGACCAGCACCAGGAGCACGGCGCCGGCCAGGAAGACCCAGCGCAGCACATCGAAGCTCGGGTCGATCGCGTGGGTGATCAGCGCGGCTTCGGCGACCAGGAAGAGGGCCATCAGGCTGGTCATCAGCAGGCCATAGGCGTCCGCCGAGGCGATCAGCCCGGCCCGCCGGCCAGGCAGCCGCGGGATCAGGGCGAGCAACACCAGGATGCCGATCGCCACCTCGGGCATGATCTGCAGCCCCGCGGCCTTGCCGAGCAGGGCGTGCGGTTGGCCGTCGACGCCGTAGTTGATCGGGAAGGTCGTGGCGGCCGGCAGGTAGACGTAGCCCCAGACGCCCAGCGCCACGTTGGCCAGGGCCAGCAGGCCGCCAATGATCAGAGACCGCGTGAGTTTCATGGCTGCTTGCCCTTGCCTTCGCCCAGCCTGAAGCCGTCCATCAGCGCCAGCAGGGCCTCCTCCAGCACCGACACGTTGAGCCGGTAGGTGATGGTGGCGCCCTTCTTCTCCGGCGCCACCAGCTTGGCCTCGCGGAGCACGGCGAAGTGTCCGGAGAGGGTGGGCTTGGCGAGGTCGAAGTTCCCGGCGATCTCGCCCGCCGTCATCTCCCGCTCCCGAAGGAGCTGCAGGATCCGGCGACGGGTGGGATCGGCCAGCGCTTTGTAGACTTCAGACATGGAAATTCCGTATTTCGCTAAGGAGCAAAATACCGAAATTCAAACGCCCGCAAGCGGTATTTTGCTAAATACCGAATTATTGCTCCTCCCCCTCCTGGTATGAGGAAAGCTGGTGCAGGACGATCGCGCTGGCGGCGGCGACGTTGAGGGAGTCCCAGCCCCTGGCCATCGGGATCGCGACGCAGCGGGCGCGCGCCAGGAGTTCGGCCGGCAAACCCGGCCCTTCGGTCCCGAGCAGCACCGCGGCGCGGTCGGGCCGCACCAGCTCGCGCACCCGCTCGCCGCCCGAGGGGGTCAGCGCGAAGGCGGTGAACCCCGCCCCTTCCAGCAGCGCCAGTGCATCGTCGCCAGGCGCCAGCCGGGCGAACGGAACCCGCAGCGCCGCGCCGACGGAGACGCGGATCGCCTTGCGATAGAGGGGATCGCAGCAGGTGGGGTCGAGCAGCACGGCGTCCGCCCCGAAGGCGGCGGCGTTGCGCAGGAGGCCGCCCATGTTGTCGTGGTTGGCGATGCCGAAGAGCGCGACCACCAAGGCGCGGGGCGGCAGGGTAGCGAGCAGGGCCGCGGCGCCGGGGTCCGGCGGGCGCAGGCCGTGGGCGAGGATGCCGCGGTGGATCGGGAAGCCGACGATGGCGTCCATCACCGCCTGGCTGGCCGCGTAGACCGGGAGGTCGGGCGGGGCCAGCGCGACGAGCCGCTCGGCCCGCTTCTCGGCCACCAGCAGCGAGGCGGCCCGGCAGGGCGAGGCGTCCGACAGCAGCACCCGCACCACCACCTCGCCCTCGGCGATGAAGCCATCGCCGCGGCCGACCAGATCGCGGTCACGGACGTGCAGGTAAGGGGCGACGCGCGGATCGGCGGGATCGTCGATCCGGATGACCGGCAAGGCGGGCTAGACCGCCAGGTCCAGCCGCTCCAGGCCGCGGAAGAAGGGCAGGCTGCGCCACTGCGGCGCCGCGTCCGGGTCGGCCAGGCGCAGGGTCGGGAAGCGGGCGAACAGCCTGGCCAGCGCCACCTGCGCCTCCAGCCGGGCCAGGGGCGCGCCGATGCAGATGTGGGCGCCGCCGCCGAAAGCCACGTGCGGGGCCTTCTTGCGGGTGATGTTGAAGGTCTCGGGCGCTTCGAACACGTCCGGGTCGCGGTTGGCGCCGCGCAGCGACATCAGCATCGACTGGTGCGGATGGATCGGGCAGCCGCCCACTTCCATTTCGCGCGAGGCGATGCGGCCGGTGATGTCGACCGGCGGCTCGAAGCGCAGCACTTCTTCCACCACCGCGCCGATCAGGCTGGGGTCGGCGCGCAGCTTGGCCAGCTCCTCCGGGTGGGTGAGCAGCAGGCGCACGGCGTTGCCGATCAGGTCGGTGGTGGTGAGGTTGCCGGCCACCAGCAGGATGTTGAGGTTGCTGATCAGGTCGCCGTCGCTGAGCTCGGCGCCCGCCGCCTGGGCCTGCACCATGTCGGTGACCAGGTCGTCGCCCGGCTGGGCGCGCCGCTGCGCCACCATGCCCGCCATGTACGCGTGCAGCGCCGGCCCGGCGCGCATCATGCGCTCGGTCTCTTCGGGCGTGCGCATCGGGTTCAGCCCCTGCACCACGCCCTCGGACCACTCGCGGAACTCGGCCAGGCGGCCGTGGTCGACGCCCAGGATCTCGGCGATCACGTCGATCGGGATCATCACCGCGAAGGTCGACATCAGGTCGAAGCTGGGCTGGCCCTCGAGGGCGTCCAGGGTCTCGTCCACGATCCGCTCCACCTGCGGCCTGAACCGCGCCGCGCGCTTGTAGAGCGCCTGGGCCAGGGGATTGCGGATGCGGGCGTGATCGGGGTCGTCCATCAGGAGGATGGTCGGGTTGCGCTCGCCCTCGGGCTCCTCGTCGAGCCCGCGCCGGGTCAGCACCGCGGCGGTCTCGGCCATCTCCGGGCTGCGCCACAGGGTGAGGTCGGTCAGGATGCCCCGCACGTCCTCGTGGCGGCTGATGAAGAAGACGCCGGCGTCCTCGTCGCGCATCACCGGGCGCTGGCTGCGCAGGTCCCGCAGGATCGGATACGGATCCTCGCGGAACGCCGGATTGAGCGGCGTCAGCGCCAGGACGGAAAGGGGCGCGTCATCGGGCATGGCGGTCTTCCTGCGGAGCGGGCCAGTCTAGCGCCCCTCCCGCACCGCAACAACGCGCGCCGCTGGGTCAGTCAAGCCGCGCTTCAGCCCGCCTTCGCCAGGGTCTGCAGGCACGCCGCCTTGGTCGCCGCCAGCGCCGGGTCAGTCACCCTGGCGACCGCCGCCGTCGCCTTGCGCAGATAGCCAGGGATATCCTTCACCGTGTCCTCGATGAACGGCGCGCCGCAGACATCGCTCACCTCGAAGGCGCCGGTATGGACCGCCGCCAGCACGGCCGCCGGGTTGAGCGGCAGGGCGAAGGCCAACTCGATCGGCAGTTCCTCCGCCGTGCCGGCGTCGGCGCCCGGCGCCAGCTTGGGCGCCAGCGCCACCCAGGCCGCGTCGCCCTCGCCGATACGGCCGGCGACATAGTCCCAGCGCTTCTGGTCGAAGAGCGCGCTGACGGTGGCCCGGGCGCCATATCGCACAATGCTCTGGCTCACCTCGGCGGCGGTAGGCTTCTTCGGGAACGTCGGCTCCGCCCAGGCGTGCGGCGCAACGGCGGCAGCCAGCAGGATCCCGATCAAGCCTTGCCGTAGCATCCGGAGGGTCCTTCTGGCGGGCCGCAAATCTCGCCTGCTGCGAAAATCCGTCAAGGCGGACTTGCAATCCGATATGAGTTAGATATATCTGCAATTCAGACATATCGAACTTAGGAGTCTGTCTAATATGTTTTCCCACCACAATCATCACGACCGCCATCGCGAAACCCGTTCGCGCGGCGAGTTCGGCTTCCACGGCCGCATGCGCGGCATGCGCCACGGCCGCCGCGGCGAGCGCGTCTTCGACCAGGGCGACCTGCGCTACGTCATCCTCAAGCTGATCAGCGAGGCGCCGCGCCATGGCTACGAGATCATCAAGGCCATCGAGGAGAAGGTCGGCGGCGCCTATTCGCCCAGCCCCGGCGTCATCTACCCGACCCTGACCCTGCTCGAAGAGCTGGGCTACGTCACGGTGGAGAGCGCCGAGGGCGGCAAGAAGCTCTACCGGATCACCCCGACCGGCGAGGCCGAACTGGCCGGCAAGAAGGCCGCGGTCGACGCCATCTTCAGCCGCATGGCCGAGGTCAACGAGCGCTTCGAAGGCCCGTCGCCCCGCATCGCCCGCGCCATGCAGAACCTGGGCATGGCCATCGCCACCCGCATGCGCGCCAGCCGCGTCGACGCCGAACAACTCGACGCCCTCGTGAACGCCATCGACGAAGCCGCCCGCAAGGTCGAGAAGGCCTGAGCTAATCCACCACCGGCTCCCTTCTCC
>DATAVF010000194.1:0-2431 GCA_036267835.1 Caulobacteraceae bacterium
TCGGCGCGCCAGAACGGGCCGCCGTGGGTTCCCTCGCGCTCGGCCATCACCACGTCCGCGCCGGCGCCCCGTAACGCGTCCGCCCAGCGGGTCGCGTTCTCGAGGAAGAACGGCTCCTGGGTTCCGGCCACGAGGTAGGCGCGCGGCAGCGAGCCGGGCATCACCGCCGGCGGCCGGTAGCCCGCGCCCGGCGATGCGCTGAAGGTGGCGCCATAGACGTCCGGATGCCGCAGCCCCAGCGCGAGCGACAGCTCGCCGCCGGCCGAAACCCCGAACACCGCGGTGCGTTCCGCCGGCAGGACGACCCCGAAGCGCGACCGCGTCCACTCGCGGACATCGCCGACGAAGAACCGCTCGTGGGCCGCGAACCGGTCCGGATCGAAGCCCGGCGAATATTCGTGCAGGCGCAGCATCTCGTCGGCGAGGCGGTGCACGCCGACGATCATCGTGGCTGGCCCACCGGCGGCCGCGAGGAATTCGCCCCAGGACGCGATCAGCGCGCCATCCCCGGCGAACACGATGGCCCGCGGCGGGTCTTTCGGTCGGTAGACCGTGACCTGGCGACCCCCGTCGTAGTCAAACGACTCGGTGACCAGTTCTCCCTCAGTGGACGACATCTTGCCTGCCCCCGGGTCGTGTCCCACCGGCGCCATGTGACGCCCGCGGCCGGATAGTAGCACCCTCTGCAGGTTGCGCTGCGTGGCGAACACGCAGGCGGCGATCGCCCGCGTATCGGAGTCTGCGCACGGATCGGCGGCCTGTAACTTCGGGGCGCGCTCATCCGAATAAAGGGGCATGGCAAACAACATCCTCGCGACGCTATCGGAGCGCCTCACGGTCGCCGAGCGCGGCTTCGGGTCCTACCGCATGCTGGCGATCCTGCGCTGGGTGATGGTCCTCACCTTCGTGAGCTTCGGGATCCAGAAATTCACGCCGCAATCCGCCCAGGGCATCGTCCAGTACATCAGCAATAGCCCCATCGTCGGATGGCTGTCCGTCTTCGGCGTCAGGGGGGAAGCCGACCTGCTTGGCGTGATCGAACTGAGCACGGCCGCGCTGCTGGCGGCCGGCGCCTTCAGCCCCGTCCTCTCGGCGCTGGGATCGCTGATGGGATCAGGCACGTTCCTGATCACGTGGTCGTTCTTCTTCACGACGCCTGGGGTCGTGAAGTGGAGTCTCTCGTCCGATCCGATCGCCTGGAACCTGACCGGCGAATTCCTGTTCAAGGATGTTGTGTTGCTCGGCGTCTGCGTCGTGCTGCTCTTGGCCTCGACGTCCGGATTGCGGCACACGCCTCGGCCATCACGTCCCCGCGATCAACCCTTAGCTTAGCCGCGGCGAAGCTATACGTTTAGCGGGCGCGCCGGTCCGGCGCGCCTCATCTGGGGCCCACATCCGTGTCAGATATCGTCAACTCCCTTGCCCAATCCGGGCTTGTCGGAGTGCTTGCGCTCGCCCTCGCGGTCGTTGCGCTCATCATCGTCATGCGAAGTTTCTGGACCATCGGGCCGACGGAGGTCGGCCTCGTCAGGAAGCGGTTCGGCGGCAGCCAGAAGGGCGACGGGCCGGTCGCCTTCCATGGCGAGGCCGGCTACCAGGCCAAGCTTTTGATGCCCGGCCTGCGCTTCAAGCTCTGGCCGCTCTACACCGTCACCCGCCACCCGATGGTGCAGATCCCGGCCGGCCTCGTCGGCGTGGTCATCGCCCAGGTCGGCGGGGCGCTGCCGATCGGGGCCAAGTCGGCCGTGTTCAAGCCCGAGTTCGGCAACTTCCAGGACATCGCCGGCTTCGTCGCGGCCGGCGGGCAGAAGGGCGTGCAGCGCCCGGTGCTGTCGCCTGGCACCGTGGCGCCGATCCACCCGGTCGGCTTCCTGGTGATCACCCGCGACAACGTCTTCGGCAAGCCGGTCGACGAGAACTACGCCAAGGCCGCCGCCAAGGGGCTGCTGAAGCCACAGAACTTTGGCCTGAGCCCCGAGCAGCTGGAGGTGATCCGCATCGAGCCGCAGGTGCGCGACGACGGCAAGATCGTCGACATGATCGGCACCGTGACCACGCTGGAAGGCACGCCGCTGCCCAAGGGCGCGATCGCCAATCGCCTCGGCGACTTCGAGGACCTGGCCGCGATGGAAACCAGGCCGGACGTCAGCGACGCCGAGCTGGTGGAGGCGGTGCTGTCGGTGAAGAACGACGTGCACAACAACTACCAGGACTTCCAGGCCTTCCTCGACAACGGCGGCCGCATCGGCCTGCAGCACGACCCGCTGCTTTACGGGGCCTACAACCTGAACCCGTTCCTGGTCGCGGTCGAGATGACGCCGATGCTGGTGGTGCAGCAGGGCCAGGTGGCGGTGATCAAGGCCTACGTGGGCCTGGCCACGGAGGACACCTCGGGCGCCGACTTCAAGTTCGGACATCTGGTGCGGCCCGG
>DATAVF010000195.1:0-4795 GCA_036267835.1 Caulobacteraceae bacterium
GGCACGGACCATCTCGTGCAGGTCATATTTCTTGTCGAGGTCCTTGATTCCCAAGCGTTCTGCCCGGCTGCGTTCATCCGCATTGCGAAACACCAACCGGCCCTGGAACTGGCCGCCGACACACTTCAGCGCCGCGCAGGCAAGCACGCCCTCGGGCGCGCCGCCCTGGCCGATGTAGAGATCGACGCCAGTCTCCGGGTCGGCCGTGTTCATCACGCCGGCCACATCGCCGTCAGTAATCAGGTGCACCCGCGCTCCGGCGCTGCGCAGCGAGGCGATGATGTCGGCATGGCGGGGACGATCGAGCACGCAGACGGTCAGGTGGGAGGGATCGACGCCCTTGGCCTTGGCCAGCGCCCGGGCGTTGTCGGCTGGGCTGGCGTCGAGGTCGATGACGCCCGCCGGGTAGCCGGGACCGCAGGCGATCTTGTCCATGTAGGTGTCGGGTGCGTTGAGCATGGTGCCGGCCGGCGCCCAGGCCATCACGGCGAGCGCATTGGCCATCGCCTTGGCGGTCAGGGTGGTGCCTTCGAGCGGGTCGAGGGCGATGTCGATGCGCGGGCCGGTCCCCTTCCCCACTTTCTCGCCGATGTAGAGCATCGGCGCCTCGTCGCGCTCGCCCTCGCCGATCACGATCACGCCCTCGATCGGCAGTTCGTTGAGCGCATTGCGCATGGCGTCGACGGCGGCCTGGTCGGCGGCCTTCTCGTCGCCGAGGCCGACGAGGCTCCAGGCGGCGACGGCGGCGGCCTCGGTGACCCGGACCGCTTCCATGACGAGGCTGCGATCCAGAATAGGTGAACTCATATCGAGCGGTCTCCAGCCCTCTTGGGCCATTGTCAGGGGATTCTCAGATGCGGGCGATGCGGATCATCCGCGGCGGTTCGATCAGCGCCGGCAGCTCGGCCATGCGCCGCACGGCCTCGAGGAGCACCTCCTCGAACGCCGCGTGGGTAGTCAGCACGATCGGCACGCCGCCGGCGTCCTCGACCGGCTTTTGCAGGAAGCTGTCGATGGAGACGCCGGCCTCGGCCAGGGTCTCCGACACCGCAGCGATGACGCCCGGCTCGTCGCGGACCAGCAGGCGCACGTAGGCGCGGCCCACCTGCTGACGGGCGTCGACTGGCGCGAACGGCTTCAGCTTGCCGGCTGGCAGCTGGAACACCGGCCGGCGGGCGCCGGTCATCACGTCGGCAATGTCGGCGGCGACGGCGGCAGCGGTGGGGCCGGAGCCGGCGCCGGGCCCCTGAATGAAGATGCGCCCGATGGTCTTGCCCTGGATGAAGAGCGCGTTCAGCGCGCCGCCAGCCTGGGCCAGCGGATGGGCGAGCGGCGCCAGCGCCGGGTGCACAGTCACCGAGACGCCCTTGGCCGAGCGCACGGCGCTGGCCACCAGCTTGATCCGGTAGCCGAGGTCCTTGGCCAGCGTGATGTCGATCGGCTCGATCGCGGTGATGCCCTCGATCTCGGCCGCCGCGTAGGTCGGCGCGCAGCCGAAGGCGAGCGCCGCCAGGATGGTGATCTTGTGGGCCGCATCGAAGCCGCCGACGTCCATGGTCGGGTCGGATTCGGCGTAGCCCAGGCGCTGCGCCTCGGCCAGCACGGCGGCGAAGGGGCGGCCCGACGCCTCCATCTCGGTCAGAATGTAGTTGCAGGTGCCGTTGAGGATGCCGGCGACCGCTTCCACCTCGTCGCCGACCATGGCCTCGCGCAGCATCTTCACCGCCGGCGTGCCGCCCATCACCGCCGCTTCGAAGAGCAGCGGCACGCCCTGCGCCTCCGCCAGGGCCGCGAGCTCGGCGCCATGTTCGGCGATCAGCGCCTTGTTGGCGGTCACCACCGGCTTGCCGGCCTTCAGCGCCGCCTCGACCGCGGCCTTGGCGGGGCCATCGGAGCCGCCGATCAGCTCGACGAACACATCGATATCCGGCGACGCGGCCAGCGCCACCGGGTCGTCGAACCAGGGCATGTTGGAAATGTCCACCGGCCGCGGCCGCGAGCGCGAGCGGGCCGACACCCCGGTAATGCTCACCTGGCCGCCGGCCGGCGCGAAGCCGGGGCGTTCCGAGATGAGGTTGAGGAGGCCTGTCCCGACCGTTCCGAGGCCGGCGACACCGATGCGCGTCGTCTGGTTCATTGCGGGCGGAGGATTAACCGCCCCCCGCCGCGGAAGCTACCCGATAAGCGCTCCCCTGCGTCCGCGTCTGGCGGCGGGCGCGGCGGACGGCTAGGCTCGGCGGATCGGGTGAAGGGCGCGGGGGCGAGACATGATGGTTCGCGGGGTCCGGGCGGCGGTCGTTGCCGCCTTCGCGCTGGCCCTGGGCGCCGCCGCAAACCCCGCGCTCGCACGCCCTGTGGACGATCGCCCGGGCGCGGTGCGGCTGGCTGACGTCATGCTCGACGTCTTCTATTCCCGGGACGTCGTCACACGGACGGCCAGCCAGCTTTCGGGCAACCTGCCGACGCAATGGCCCGCCAACTGGTCGCCTTTGCTGATCGATGCGGCGCTGGAGGAAACGGCGGCCGATCGGCCCCGGCTCGAGCAGGATCTCGCCACCGAACTCACGGCGCACTTCACCACGGACGAGATCCAGATCGGGCTCTACTTTCTGACCAGCTCCGCCGGCAATGCGTACCTTCAGAAGCTCGCCGGAGACGAGAACACGACCGATGCCGCGGACCAGCAGCGCTCCGCCATGGCCCTCGCCCAGCTGCAGTCGACCAGCACGGGGCGGGACTTCGCCAGGAAGCTCGCCGAATTCAGCGACTACTCGCAGGAGGTGCGCCGGGTCAGCAACGCCTACTGGGTTCCGGGCGTCTTCGGGCGCTTCGGCGCCAAACTGGAAGCCGCGCGCGCCGCCTCCCAGGCGGCCGAGGGCGAGGCCGGTCAGCTGCGGTCCGAGGTCGCCTGCACCCTGCTGCCGGCTGACGACATGCGGGCAGAGCTGGGCGGGCAGATCGGCCCGGCGATCCAGGGGCTGATGAGCGCCTACCCTGACCATCCGGAGTGGAGCGGCATCCTCGCCAAGGCTGTCGCCGAGCAGGTCGACGCCTCCACGCCCGACTTCTGCGCCGCGATGGGCCACTGGGTCGCGCGCGGCCTGACCGAGGACGAGGACCGGGAGGTGCTGGCCTTCCTGCAGTCGCCCGCCGGCGTGGCGTTGCGCGGCATGCTGGCCGCGAGCGCCCTGCACCGTCCGGTCACGTCCGCCGATGACGTAACGATGCGCCGGGTCGAGCTCTTCATGGCCTCGCCGACCGGCCGCAAGCTGCAAGCCAACCTCGACCCCGCGCAAGGCGGCGCGGCCAGCGCCGGCGTGGAATACGGCGGCGCCATCGTCGCCGGCGCCCTCCGACGCTTCGGCGAGCACGTCGCGGCGGACGGCGGCTAGTGGCGGCAAGGGTTCAGCGTGGCCACGTGAAGGCACACGTCGCGGCGGTTGCCAGCGCTGTTGCGATCCTGTGGGCGGCTGGGAATCCTGCCGCCGTTGCCGCCGACGCGCCAGTCGCCGACACACGTCCCGCAGCCGATCAACTGGCGAGCGCGGTCTATGATGTCGCGTCGTCGCGAGAGAATGCGGTTCGAGTGGCAGACAAGGTGACGAAGTCATTCCCGCCGGAATGGCCAGCCGATTGGCCCGCGCTGTTCGCCGATGCGGTGCTGGAGGAAACGAACGCCGATCGTGGCGCGCTCGACCACGAGGCAGGTTCGGTCTTGTCGGCGCATCTCAGTCCCGAGGAGATACAGGTCGGCCTCGCCTTCATGAAGAATCCGGACGGCCTGGCTCTGATGCGGCGGCTGTCGGTTGGAGACACAGCGCCGGCCGACCCGCAGGCCGACGCGCTCTTGACGGGCCTGATGTCGGACCCAGCCGGCCGCAGCTTCGTGACAAAGCTACGGGATTTCAGTGCTTTCAAGGCCGAAGTTGACAGGAATAACAACGGCCGCTGGCTGGCTGGCATCCTTCGCCGCTTCGGCGCGAAAGCCGAGACGGCGCAGATCGCAGCTATCGCCGCGGAGGGCGAAGCTGGGCGCCTGCAAGCCGACCTCGCCTGCACGCTACTGCCAGCCGACCAACTGAAGGTGAAGCTCGGCTCATGGCAACTGGGCCCCCCGATCCAGGCCGTGATGCAAGGCATCTCCCGGCGATCAGACTGGGAACTGATGTTCGACAAGGCGTTGTCGGACGAGATCGCCGCCTCCACGCCGGCGCTCTGCGCAGCGATGGGTCATCAGCTTGCGAAGGACTTTACGGTCGAGGACGACAGGGCGGTCCTCGCGTTTCTGCAAACCCCATCCGGCCGCAGCCTTCGAACCGAACTCGCCCAATCCATCCAAGGGCAGACACCCTTGCGACCCAGCGGTGCTGCGGCGCGGCAAATTCAAGCATTCACGGCAACGCGATTGGGCCGAGCGCTGTCGGCCAACCTCGAGCGGCTTACCGACAGCCCCGCCCGCCAGGAATACGAGGCGGCGCTCGCGGCCGGGGCGTTCAGGCGCTTCGGCGAACTCGCCTTGGCGGGCGACTAGTAGACCGTCGCTGTCCGGTGATCATCGCGCCGGCACGATCACCAGCTTGCCCTTCGGCAGGCCGGTCGTCTCCTGCAGGGTCAGCGCCGGGATGGCTTCGGACAGGGGCACGGTGCGGGCGACATTCGGGACCAGCACGCCCTGCTCGGCGGCCGCGGTGATGCCGGCCATGCGCTGCGGGTTGGGGTTGCCGGAGGCGAGCGCGTGCCGGGGCAGCAGGGCGGCGGCCAGCCGGCTGGGCGATGGCACGGCGTGCACCGCGAC
>DATAVF010000196.1:0-13023 GCA_036267835.1 Caulobacteraceae bacterium
TTGAGTGTCGCAACCCGACCCTACCGAAGATCGCGGATGACCACCGCTGCGCCGCTCGCTCGCTACGGCGCCATGTGGAGGGCGCGCGTCGCGAGCGGCTCCGCTACCGCCGAGCTACACCACCACCTGGGACACGACCCGGCGCGGCGGGCGTTGGCTGCGTTGATGGCGAGCGGCGCATTCGGTCTGCACAACATCCGGCGCGGCTGGCGGCTGTTCCTCAAGGAGTCGCAGGACGCCATGGAGGACATGCGGTCGGCGGCGCGCCAGACCGCATCCGGCGAAACGCTCCACTGACACCGGCGATTCTGCCGCCATCGCAGACGAGCGCGACCACGACGGGTTACGCCAGCCCGTTGAGCCGGTTCAGGTTGCCGTAGCGCGCCGGGTCGAGATCGCGCCCCGCCAAAGCCGGGTGGTCCACGTCGTAGCGGTGGGCGCGGTAGATGCTGACGGTGGGGTCGCCGCGGCTGTTGTTGTTGACGAAGGGGTTGATCCACTCCCACGCCACTTCGCCGCCGCGCGTCACCTCGAACAGCCGCCCGCTGGTGCCTTCGCAGACCAGGGTGTTGCCCGACGCCAGCCGCGAGGCGCCGGAGATGTGGCCGCTGAAGAAAGACTGCGAGGGCGAGCCGCGATAGCTCCACACCACCTCACCGCCCTTGGCCGGGTCGATCTCGACCACCTTCGATGAGTCATGGCCGTTGTCGAAGACCTGGATGTTGCCGTTCGGCAGCCAGGTCGGGTTGTGCTGGCCGTGGGTCTTGTCGAACTTGGCGCGCAGCTTGCCGGTCTCGCCGTCGATGATGCAGACGCGGTCGCAGTTGCGCGCCGAGAACACGATGTCGCCAGCGGCGTTCATGTCGATGCCGTTGATGTGGGTCCATTCCCAGCGCCGGTCGCCGCGATCGATCGGGTCCTTCACCGGGTCGAGCAGCTTCCAGGTGTTGATGCGCCGCACTTCCTTTTGGTCGCGGGTGATCTCGACCAGGTCGTCGCCCACCAGGCGCGGCAGCTTCTCGCGCGGCTTGCGATAGCCGCCGCGCACCTTGCTGTGCAGGTCCTCGGGCAGCTCCACCCATTCGGGCACCATGATGTTGCCGTTGGCCAGGCGGTGGAAGTCGTGGTGCTGCGCGCGGTTGACGTATTCCCAGACGATGTTCCCGTCCCAGTCCACCTCGACCAGCGTCGTGTGGTAGCCGCCAAAGCGGGTGATGTGCTGCTCGAAGGGCGGCGGCGGCTTGGTCGGCTCGTCCGGTGGCGGCTTCGGCAGGTTCACGTCCGAGCCGGTCATCAAGAGGGTGCCGGCATCGGTGAGCCGTCCGTAGCCCGGCTTGATGTGGGTGAACTTCCAGCGGTGCACGACGGCGCCCTGCAGGTCGATCAGGTAGCTGCAGGTGTCGCCGTGCGGCGTCAGCAGGGTGTAGCCGCGCGTCGAGAGCGTGGGGCGATGGAACGTCAGCCCCGTCGCGCGATTGACCGACCAGCCCATGATGATGCCCTCCCGAGGCGGTTAAAGAGCGCCCCCTTTGGGCGAGCGCGGCGGGGGTGTCCAGCGCCCGGCGATCACAGTCCGTCGTCGAGCGGGCCGGCCTTGCGGCTGACCTCGATGCCGCTGCCGACCGAGAGCAGCACGGAGGTCATGTCGGGCTTGCCCCGCACGGCGCGGCGGTAGGCGAGGGCGTCCTGGCGGGCGTTGGCGGGCTGGATCATGTTGTCGGCCACCACCACCGCGCCGGGCGCCAGCTTCGGGTGGAAGCGCTCCAGGCAGGGCACGTAGACGTCCTTCCAGCAGTCCAGCAGCACGAAGTCGATGCCGTGCTCCAGTTGCGGGATCAGCTCCAGTGCGTCGCCGGTGCGGAACTCGACGAAGGCGGAGAGGCCGGCCTTCTCCAGCATCTCGCGGCCATAGGCCTGCTTCTTCGCCGCCACGTCGAGGCTGACCACCTTGCCGCCGGTGGCCCGCGCCGCCTCGGCCAGCCAGACGGTGGAGTAGCCATAGGAGCTGCCGATCTCGAGGATGCGTTTCGCGCCGGCGTCTTTCACCAGGGTGTTCAGCAGGGCCCCGGTGTGGGGGCCGACCGCCAGCAGGAAGTCGTCGATGGTGAGGCCGGGGGTGCGATTGCGCATCTGCTCGGCCTCGCGGGCCATGCGCTCGCGGTAGAGGTCGAACACCTGGGTGACGGCTTGGTCCATCGGCTAGCTCCGCGTCAGAAGATATATCTTATGTATATCAATCGCACAGGAGGCCAAGCCCTAAAGTTGCAGTTTCGCGTGAACCATATCGGCCGGTCGCGCATTGGAGCTGCGCAGGACCGGGGCGGGTCGTGTGGAGGATTGGGGATCGCGATGAGCGACTACACGAAGTTCGACGAGCCTGTCGCCCACCCCGGAGAACACCTCCGCGAGGACTACCTGCCAGCGTTCGGCCTCACCCCCGACGCCCTCGCCGAGTGTATGGGGCTGAAGGATCACAGCCGCGTCCTGCGGCTGGTCCACGAGGCTGCGCCGGTGACGCCGGACATGTCGCTGCGCCTGGCCCGCGTCTTCGGGACCAACCCCGACTTCTGGCTAACCCTGCAGAGCCGGCACGACCTCTCGAAGGCCGCGATCGCGCACCGCGCCGAACTGGCGAAGATCAAGACGCTGGCGGCGTAGCCCCGCCCTTCATCGTCAGCTCGATCTTGATCGCACTGGCGGCGGAGTCGGGCAGCGGGCGCACGTCGGTGAACGGGCCAGCGCCCTCCAGCGCCGCGGTCACCGCAGCCACCTTGTCCAGCGCGGAGTAGGGCGTCGTCACCGTCAGCACCCCGCCATCGACCGAGAACGACCTGGCCGTCACCCCGTGCGCCCGCAGCACCTGCAGCGCCACGCCCAGCCCGGCCACCGGGTCCGGCCGGCTCGCCAGGGCGCGGAACGCGGCCAGGCGCTGCTGGGCGGCGCGGTCGTTGGCCGGCCGGGCGATCGTGGCGCGCTCGGCGGCGGCCTGCCGCTCGGCCTGGTCGGCGAGCCCCCCCAGGCGCAGCCCCTGGCCGACCCAGAAGGCGCTTGCGCCCGCCAGCACCACGGCCAGCGCGCCAGCCCCCAGCATTGCCGCGGTAGCGGGCGTCAGCTCCAGGCCGGCGGCCGAGCCCAGGCTGACGTCGCTGGCGATCGGCAGCGGCTGCGGCGTCGGCGGGGCAGGGGCCGCGTCGGGGGCGTTGCGGACCTGGCGGGCGAAGGCCGACCAGTCCGCCGCGTCCGGCGCCGCGCGCCGCCAGGACGAGGCGATCAGCGCCTTGCCGCGCCAGCATTGCAGCTCGAAGCCGCTGGCCAGCCGCACGATCCGCCAGTCGGTCCCGGCCGGCTGGGCCAGAGTCTCGGGCGCCACGGTCACGCCCGCGCCATCGAAATGTTCGGCGAGCCACGGATCGATCCGCTCGCGATCCCACCACCAGACGCCGTAGCCGGCGCCGGTGCGGCGGATCAGCATGCCGGGGCTGAGGAAGGGCGAATTGGCGCGGGCGTAGAGCCGCGCCGCCTGCGCGGTCGGCGCGCGGCCGCCGCCCGGCGCCTCGAACCACTCGAAGCTGCAGAGCTCGCGCGCCAGCAGCACCAGCGGCCGCCGCCAGGCCGCGCCGCCGGCGTCCAGCGCCTCCAGCCGCCCCTCGGCGGTCAGAAGCTCAATCGGTGGGGCCAGGAAGGAGCGGGGCATTGGTGGGCAGGGACGCCTTCTCGGCCGCCGTGAGCGGGGCGGTCGAAGCCTCGACCACCCAGAACGGCCGCACCGGATCGTCGGGCGAGAGCAGCAGCCGGGCGCGATAGGCCAGGCCCGCGCCGGCGTCCTCCACCTTCAGGGCGAAACGGCCGTTGGGCATGGTGTAGACCCGCTCGGCGTCGCCGTGCAACGTGACCCCGCCGGCGCGGCCGACGTCCTCCAGCGTCGCGAAGGGCGACTGGGCGCGCTGCGCCACGGCCACCGCCGCCTGCGCCCGGCTGAAGCCGAGCATCACCTCCAGCGTGGCGGGCGTCGCGGTATTGGCGTTGAAGTCGATCGACGACGGATCGGCGGTGACGTTGTCGGCGAAGGCGCGCCAGGCCGGCGCCGCCACGGCGTCCGGCCAGCTCATCACCCCCAGCACCTGGCCGCGGCGCACCAGCGGGCCCTTGGCCGGCGGCGGCAGGCCGGCCTCGGCGTAGTCGTCGGAGTCGGCGCCCTGCGGCCGCTTCAGGTCGCTGGGGTCGAGGTAGTCGTCGAAGCGGTCGATCATCGCGCCCTGGAAGCCGGGCTTAACGCCCAGCGCCGCGATCAGGCGCGCCACCGCCGGCTGGGGCAGGTTGTCGAGGTTGATCAGCCCGGCCTCGTCCTGCGCCGCCAGGGTGACGCCCGGCGCGGCCTGGTAGGCGCGGCCGTCCAGCGCCAGCAACGGCGGCGCGGCGGGGCGGTTGGCCGCCAGGATCGAGGCGGCGCCCAGCGGGTGGGTGGCGGCCAGCAGGGTCGCGTGCGCCTCCAGGCTCAGCGCCTCGGCCTGGAAGGCGACGCCCTGCTTGGCGCGCCGCGTCTCGGTCGCCAGGCTGGTCAGAGCTTCGATGGCGACCAGGAACACCAGCGTCACCATGGCGACGACGAACAGCACCGACGGCAGGGCGAACCCGGACTTGGGCCCGGCGGCGGCGGCGCGCGGCGAGCTCACAGCGGGCCTGCCGGCTTGGGCGGCGCCGGCGCTGGGTAGAGCCACGGCGGGCCGGAGCTGGCGCGGCCGACGATGTCGACCAGCCCGTCGTCGCTGGCCAGCCGGATGAACAGCGCCTGCTCGGCCGGGTCCGCCTTGGGGTCGAACGAGGTCGGCGAGGCATAGCCGTCGCTCCAGTGCGCCCCGTCGAGCGAATAGGCGAAGCGGGCGTGGCGCGGGCGCAGGTCCGCCACCATCACCGGCGCCGCCGCGCCGGCCTGGCAGATGACTTCATCACCATCGCCGTAGCGTTCGATCGCCACCCGCAGGCGCCCCGCGGGACCGGCCGGTCCGCACGGCCCGGGCCGCGCCAGCACCGCGTCGGCCGTGAAGCCCCGGGCGTCGCCGGCGAAGGGCGCCAGCTTCACCTTGGCCGGATCCCGCCGCGCCGGCGCCAGCTCCAGGGCGGCGATCAGCCCGCGCAGCTCATCCTCGGCCACCTCGCCGTCGGCCGCCGCCAGGGCCCGCCGCCCGAGCTGGAACCCGGTCCGCGCCGAGTCCCCCCCGATGGAAAACACCAGCATCAGCGCCATCCCCGCCACCAGCAGCACGATCAGCGCCTCGATCAGCGAGAAGCCGCGCCGCCGCCGGAGCCTGGCGGTCCGCACGCCCCTTTCCCCAGATTTGATCCTGACTATCATCACGCGCGCTTGGACCGGGCCGGGCTGCGACCGAGGGATCGGCCAGCCGCCCCATTCGAGACGAAGACGCCAGGCTGGGCAATCGGGTTCAGCAACCAGGATGCCGCATGCTCGAGATGGTGCGACCTTGACCGAGGTCACCGCGATCCTGGCCATCCGCAACGAGGCGGCGGTGCTGGGCGCCTGCTTGCGCCACCTGGTGCGCAACGGCGTGCGCATCGCCCTCATCGACAACGGATCCGACGACGACAGCCCGCGCATCTACGGCGCGCCCGAGTTCGCCTCGCACCTCGTCGAGGTGCAGCGCCTGCCGTTCACCGGCGCCTTTTCGCTGGAGGCCCAGCTGAGCGCCAAGCACGCGCTGGCCGAGCGCCTCGGCGGCGGCTGGATCATCCACCTCGACGCCGATGAGATGATGCACTCGTATCGGCCGGGCGAGACCCTGGCCGCCGCCTTCGCCCGGATCGGCGCGGCCGGCTGGAATGCGGTGAATTTCGACGAGTTCGTCTTCCTGCCGATCGAGCGCGACTATCCCGGCGCCGCCGATGGCTTCCCCGACCTTCACCTATACTACCTGCACGAGCCGGGGACCCCGCGCCTGATGCGCGCCTGGCGCACCGGCTCGGGGCTCTCGATGCAGGCCAGCGGCGGCCACCATCTGGAGGGGGCGGACCTGCGGCTGGCGCCTGAGTCCTTCGCGCTGCGCCACTACATGTTCCGCAGCCAGGCGCACGCCTACGAGAAGTACCCGCGCCGCGCCTTCGAGCGCAGCGAGATCGACCGCGGCTGGCACACCTCGCGGGTCGGCCAGCCAAGGGAGCGCTACCGCTTCCCTGCCGCCGAGCAGCTGAAGCGCCTGGCGGACGTCAATGATCGGCGCCTCGACAAGTCCGACCCCTGGTCCCGGCACTACTGGATGGCCGACCCGCGCTCCCTGCGCGAGCGGCTGAAGCGCGTCGCTGCCCGCGTCCGTCTCGCCGCGAAGGCGCGGTAGGAGAGCGCCATGCAGCCGCGGGACGTCAGGGTCGCCTTCTACGATTTCTGGGCCGGTTTCCGCCCGGCCGAGTTCCAGCAGCGCTTCCCCTGCATCGGCCGCAAATGGCGCCTGGTCCCGGACCAGAAGCGCCCGGACCTGATCATCTACTCGGTCTTCCCCGCCACCGGCTGGTTCAATCGCCTGCCCAAGCGCGGCAAAGGCGGGCCGCCGAGGTTGTTCCTGACCGGGGAGAACGTCGAACCGGACATGCAGGCGTGCGACTTCGCCATCTCGTTCTCGCGCACCCTCCAGGGCCCGAACCACATCCGCATCCCCAACTGGGTGCACCGGATGCACATGGCCGGTCTCGATCCGAAGAGCCTGCTGCTGAGCCAACGCCAGGTCCCGGCCGAAGGCGACCGCTTCTGCGCGTTCGTGCAACGCCATCCGGTTCCGGTGCGCGAAGCCTTCTTCCGCACCCTCGCGGCGCGCCAGCCGATCGACGCGCCGGGGCGGTCGATGCACAACATGAGCGCGCCGGTCGGCAGCGTGGCGGAGAAGCTGCGGTTCACCTCGCAATACCGCTTCGCCATCGCCTTCGAAAACGTGGCGAGCGCCGGCTACACCACCGAGAAGCTGCCGGAGGCGCTCTGCGCTGGGACCATACCGCTCTACTGGGGCGATCCACTGGTCGGGCTCGACTTCAACAAGGGCGCCTTCCTGGATCTGGCCGACTTCAGCTCGGGGGACGAACTCGCCGACGCCGTGATGGCCCTGGACGCCGATCCGGCCGCAAGGAAGCGGGTGCGCGAGCAGCCGGTCTATGCCGACGACCACCTGCCTGAGTGTGCGCAGGACGAGCCCATCTTCGACTTCTGGGATCGCGTGCTGACCTCCGCCTCGTCGTGAAGCGGTGGGCGCTGGGCCGGTCACGTCCCGAACTCGATCGAAGCGACCTCGGCCAGGCGGCGGTTGGACGGCTCGAAGAGGGCGTCGAGCATCTCGCGCCTGCCGGGCGACATTTCCGCCGGCGCGACCGCATGCAGGGGGATGTTCGCCGGCAGGGGCGCCGGCGGCAGACCCAGGAAGGCGAAAACCCGGTTCACGGCGCCCTGCGGATCGGCGAACAGGTCCTCGCTCTTCAGCAGCAGCAGCCCGCCTGGCGGGGCGGCCGCGCGCCAGCGCTCGACCTGCTCGGCGTAACGGCCGCGGGCGGCGTACGAAATCTGCTGGTGCGGCGCATCCGGCCGCTCCTCGCCGCGCGCCAGCCGCTCTGCCTCGCCGGCCAGCCGCGTGTCTTCCGCCGCGAGGGCGTCCTCGAACGAAGCCGTCTCCCAGCCCCGCGCCACCGCGAAGCGGTAGTGCGACCAGGCGCGCTGGCCCGGTTCGCGCAGCACGGCGATCGCCTTGAAGCCGTCGCCTAGCAGCTGGCGCGCCCGCGCCGGCGCCGAGGGGTGGAAGAGGTAGTAGGGCGAGGCGTCGAGGGCCAGCGGCCGGCGCCCGCCCGCCATGCGATAGGCCCACGCCGGCCCGCGCCACGGAAGGTCGCGCCGATAGGCGCGCGGGCCCTCGGCCCAGCGGAGCGAAAAGAACTGCGGCTCCTTGAGCCGCATCGGGACGATGAGGGGGTGGGCGCTCAGCGCCACATGCAGGAAGGTGGTTCCGGCGCGCATGGCGCCTAGCAGGAGCAGTTCCGGAAAGGGCCGCAAGGCCCTCGCGGCGCGGGTCGCGTCATCCATCTCGAGAAAATGGGGGCTCCAGGCAAGCGCGCCTGGAGCCCCCAGATCGGATGCCGGTTACTGCGGCGCGGCGATCGTGAGCGCCGTCGTGTTGGTGTTGTCGTGGACCTGGTTGGTCCCGTACGACGTCATCACGGCGCTGGTCTGCACCTTGTCGAGCGTCACGTTGCCGGTGAGGATCGACGTGCCGACCCGCAGGATAGCCTTCGCCCCACTCGCGTTCAGGCCGACGTTGTTGTCCGCGACCGTCGAGTTGGAGACATTCATGATCGCCGACGCGGTCGCCCCGCCGATCGTCGCCAGGCCGCCGTTGACGTTCTGGCTGACGTTGCTGTGATTGATCGAGACGTTGACCGTGCCCGTGCCCGTCACCCCTGAGGAGTCGACGCGAACGCCGGCGTTGTTGTTGACGATCGTGTCGCGATCCAGGGTGACGTTGACGTTGTAGTTCGTGCTGCCTGTGGGCTGGATGAAGATGCCCCCGCCTGCGCCCGAGCCGACGCCACCGGTGCCATTGTTCGAGATGGTGGTGTCGGTGATCACGATGTTATCGACGTTGTTCGAGTTCCCGATCGCGTTGTTCACCCACACGCCATAGCCGTAGGGGCTGCCGCCGGTGAAGTTGCGGATCATGCAATTTTGAATGATCACCGTGCCGGCCTCGACGACCCTGACGCCGTTGAGGCTGTTGGAGCCGATCGGGCCGCCGTCGAGGATCAGGCCGCGGATGACAACGGTGCAGTTCGGATCGGAGACGCAGTTCACCGTGACGGCGTTGGTGCCGGCGACGAGCAGGCCCGCTTCGCCGGCGCCTTCGTCCGCGAGCGTCATCGCCTTGGTGACCGTTACGGCGCCGAAGCCGCCCGGATCGAGCGTGTCGATTTCGCCGCCGGCCGCGGTCTTGGAGATGGCGCCGGCGAAGGTCTTGCAGGGCGCGGTGCGGCTGCATGGGTTGACGTCGTCGCCGACCCCCGAGATCCAGGTGCGCGTCGCCTGAGCGTTGGCGGCGGTGGCCAGCAGGAACATGCCGGCCAACGCCGACAGAAACACAATTAGGGTCTTTTTCAGCATGAGTACCCCCGTTACGAACCCGGTCCCGCGCCACGGCGGCTGCGAGCTACCAGGGCCTGCCCGCCAGGCGGGACAAGCTTAAAAGACTCCTAATTCCAAGCGCTTGGAGGCGCAATCACCCGATCTGGGTCGCCGGCCGAAATCGGGATGATTCTCGCGCGTCGCGACGTCCGGTCGCGGCTCTGGCCGCTCAACGGAGGTCCAGGCCGTAGGTTTCGTACAGCCGCGCCAGGCTCGGGCCGGTGAGGGCGCGAACCCGGGCCTCGCTCGCGGGCGGCAGTTCGAAGGGCCGCCAGGCGACCTTTCGCCGTGCGTCCGCGGCCACGATCGACGCGATCAGGCGAGGGCGCTCGCTGGGCGGCGGATCGCGGGCATTGAGCCGCCGCAGCTGGGTGACCGCGTCGTCGCCGAGGGTCTGGTTCTCGCGCGGCTCCGGCGCCCGCTCGGCGGCCACCCCGGCCGCGGCCAGGAAGTCGGCCACGGTCTGGCCGCGATAGCCGAAGACGCGGATGCGGCCCGCGCCCACGACGCGGGCAAGATCGTCGAGGAACCCCGCGTAGTCGAGCCGCCGCCGGAACCAGTCGTCGTCGAGCATCTGCTCGCACGACCAGTCCCGCCCATTGCTGGCGATGTCCCGGGAGGGAGGGTTGCGGAGCTTCTGCACATAGACCGACCGGAAGAAGGCGACCGGTTCGCGCAGCCAGACCCAGGCCTCCAGATCGAAGCGCGCGCTGGCCTCGCGCAACGCCTCGGCGCCCGAGGCGGGAAAATCCCACCACCGGTTATAGAGCCCCTCGGTCGAGAGCACGGTGAGGCGCGCGTCTGCCGGTCCTTTCCGCGCCATCTCGTCCAGGCGGCGCACGAACCGGCCGTCCGCGTCCATCAATGCGCCGATCATCCACTGGTGCTTGGCCCGCGCATCGGCGGCGCCGGTCGCGCGCTGCCAGCGCCCGCCGGGCGCGTAGCCCAGCGGGCGCGGATAGTGCAGTCCCTGCCGGGCCAGCCGCCCGCGGCGCCGGAACAGCCAGCGCTGGAGGGCCGTCGTGCCCGTCTTCGGCGTGCCGAAATGCAGGATGATCCGCTGCGCCATCGGCCGGCTCAGTCCAGCGCCGGATGGCCGTCGCGAACCCACTGGCGAAAGCCGCTGGCGTAGTCCGGCGGCTCGGTGACGCCCTCGGGAACCGGCTCCCCCAGCCGCCGATAGATGCCCGCCCGCCCGCAGCGGTAGAAGACAGTCGGCGCGTCGGAGTGGGCGCGCTTCAGCTTCGCCTTCCTGACCTGGTGCAGCATCACGCGGTCGCCGATCACGTGGGCATAGGGTGGCATCAGCCCCCACCAGGCCAGCACGGAAAAGCCGGCGCGGGCGAAGAACATGCAGCTGGTGTCGATGAACCGCGCCGGATCGGTGCTCGGGCACACGGCCATCTCGGAGCCATCGAGGCGGCAGAGCATGCGGCCGGACGAGACGAACCCCGCCTGGGTCTGCTGCTGCAGCGCCGCCAGCCGCGCGATGTGGTCGGCCCGATACCAGTTGTCGGCGTCGAGGAAGGCCACGGCGTCCACGCCCAGGCCGATGGCGTGGTAGCAGCCGATCAGGCGCGGCGTGGAGCCGATGTCGCCATGCGAGCGCGGCAGGCGCACGTGCTCCACCGGCCAGTCGTCGACCGCGGCCTGCGGATGGCCGTCGGCGACCATCACGTGCATCACCGGATGGCTCTGGGCGGCCACGCTTTCGTGGCAGCGCCGCAGCACGTCGAGGCTCTCGCGGAAGTAGGGCGTAACCACCGCCACCCGCGCCGGCTCGCCGCTCACCGCGTGGCTCCCGTTTCGTAGCCGAGCGAGCGCAGCAGCTTGCCGGCGACGCGCTCGAAGCGCTTCAGGTCCGCCGCCGGCAGCTCGCGGCGCCAGCGCTCGACGCGCCCGGCGTCGGGGGGCTGCTGCGTGCGTTCGTGAATGGCGACGAAGTCTTGCGGGCTGAAGGTCGCGGCCTCGCCGCGCCCGAACGGCCGCACCACCTCGGCCAGCCGCGCGCCGGCCGTGCGGTGGTAGTCCAGCATGGCGGCATCGAACGGCAGATCGAGGAAACTGCATATCCGCGTCAGCGTCGCCTCCGGGTCCAGCACCAGGTCCTCGTAGCGCACCTCGAGATAGTGCGGCAGCAGGCGCGCGTCGTTCCGCGCCTGGACGATCTGCGCCATCCAGGCCCGCGCCGCCGCCCGCGGATCGTCGCCGAGGCCGAACCACAGGCCGCGCGACGAGAGCGCCGCATCGCGCCCATCGCGGATCAGGTGCACGAAGCGCGCCTCCGGCAGCAGCCGCGCGATGGCCGGCATGCACCGCAGATAGGGCGGGGTCTTGTCGCCCCAGCGCGGCTTGCCGCTGCGCGCCGCAGCCAACCGGTAGAAGGCGCGCGCCCCTTCGGCCGCGCTGAAGGGGCTCAGCATAGCAAGCGCCGTCGCCAGCCTGTCCTGCGGCACGCCGAGGTTCGGCCAGGAGGGCGAGGCGGTCACCAGGTCGAGGAAGCCGGCCGCGGTCAGCCCGGGCGGGGCCGCGACGAGCCGGTGCAGGAAGTGGGTCTCGAACGGGATCGCCAGGTCCGGGTGGCTGTCCAGCATCAGCCGCAGCAGCGTGGTGCCGGAGCGCTCGACGCCGACGATGAACGGGGCGGGCGCCAGCAAAGTCACTACGGCCGAAATCCCAGCCCCCGCGGGCCCAGCCGGCCGGGCATGGCGGCGATGCGGGCCGCGTTCTCCACCCACTCGCAGACCCAGCGGCGGGTGTCGCGCGGGTCGATCATCTCCTCCATCTGGAAGCGGTTGAGCGGGCCGATCGGGCCGCGGGCGCTTTCGATGCGGGCGTTGATCTCGGCGCGCAGGGCGGCGGGGTCGGCGCTCTCGGCCAACTGGCGCTTGTAGGCCGCCTCGATGCCGCCCTCGGGCGGGATGCCGCCGACGTCGGCCGCCGGCCACACCACCCGCGCCGAGACGCCCGACTTCGGCGTCGCGTAGTTGTTGCCCGCCACGCCGAACGAGCGGCGCATGATCACCGTGAAGATCGGCACGTTGACCTGGGCGAAGGCGATCATCCACTCGCCGCCCTTGCGGATGGTGCCGGCCATCTCGTGCTCGAGGCCGACCGCGAAGCCCGGATTGTCGTTCAGGTTCAGGATCGGCAGATGGAAAACGTCGCAGACGTCGAGGTGGCGGCGCAGCTTGTCGCAGCCGTCGGCGGTCAGGGCGCCGCCGTTGACGTGCCGACTGTCGGACGCGATCACCCCCATCGGGTGGCCGCCGAAGCGCACGAAGCCCACGATCTGGTCCTGGCCCCAGAGCGGGCCGATCTCGAAGAACGAGTCCTGGTCGGCCATCAGCCGGATGGCGCGGCGCATGTCGAAGGTGGTGGTGCGCTTGCGCGGCACGATGGAGAACAGCTCCTCCTCGCGCCGGTCGATCGGATCATCGGCGCGCCCCATCGGCGGCGCCTCCCACACCGAGGGCGGCAGGTAGGAGAGGAAGCGGCGGGCCTGGTCGACGGCCTCCGCCTCGGTCTCGGCCAGGTTATCGACCGAGCCATTGCGGCAGTGGATGCGCCAGTCGCCGAGGTCCTCCTTGGTGATGTCGTAGCCCATGGCGTGGGACACCACGGGCGGGCCGGCCACGAACAGCTGGGCGATGTCGCGCACCATCACCGAGAAGTGGCCGAGCACCGCCTTGGCCGCGCCGATGCCGACCACGCTGCCCAGCAGCAGGTTGACCACCGGCACGCTCGCCAGCTGCTCGGCGAACATGGTCGAGCCCAGGTGTCCCGGCAGGAACGAGCCGCCGCCGCCCGCCACCCGCGGCCGGCCGGCGGTGATGGCGCCGGAGCTCTCCTGCGCCTTGCTC
>DATAVF010000197.1:0-7853 GCA_036267835.1 Caulobacteraceae bacterium
GCGCGGATCGCGCAGCGCAATCAGCGCCTCGACGTGCGCATCCAGTCGCGAATCCCGCCCGTAAACGTCGACGCCCGGCGCATCAAGCAGATCCTGATCAACCTCTTGTCCAACGCCAACAAGTTCGCGCCTGACGGCGGCCTGATCATCCTGGCGGCGCGCGCCAACAAGGGCGGCGGCGCCACCATCGCGGTCGTCGACCAGGGGGTCGGGATGACGGCGGAGGACATTCTCGTCGCCATGAGCCCGTTCGGCCAGGTGCAGTCGCACTTGTCGCGCACCCAGGAAGGCACCGGCCTCGGCCTGCCCATCGCCCGCGGCCTCGCCCGCCAGCACGGCGGCGAGCTTTACCTCGAAAGCGAAGTCGGCGCCGGCACGTCGGCGGTGCTGACCCTGCCCGGGCCGGACGGCCGCCTCGACAAGGCGGCGGGCGGCGGCGAACGACGCCGGCCGCGCAAGGTCGTCCACTCATCCAAGGAGCTAGGCGCATGAGCCAGGCAGCCATCCGCGAGGCGCCGGCCCGGCCCGCGCCGGAGCCGACCCCCGCGCCGCCTCTGGCGCTCGAATCCCAACCGCGCGTGCGCATCGGCCACATCGTGTCCGTATCGGGCTCGAACGCGGTCGCCGTGCTTGAGCGCGGGCTGGAGGCCGTCAATCGGGACAAGGGCACGCGCGTCCAGGTCGGCGGGGTGGTCCGGATCGAGGTGCCGGGCGCCGCCGTCGTCGGCCTGATCGCCGCGATCAGCGCGCCGATGCCGGAGCTCACCGGCAAGAGCTATGACATCGGCCTGATCGAGATAAACCTGACCGGCGAGATCAGCGAAGACGCAGAGGGTGGGCTGACGTTCCACCGCGGCGTCACCGGCCTGCCCAGCCTCGGCGACGCCGTGCGGCTTGCCGACCGCGACGACCTCAACAGCATCTTCGCGCCGATCAGCCGCAAGAGCGTCAAGATCGGCACCCTCTACCAGGACAGCTCGGTGCCGGCCCGGCTGATGGTCGACGACCTGATGCGCAAGCACTTCATCGTCGTGGGCAGCACCGGCTCGGGCAAGTCCTGCGCGCTGACTTGCATCCTGCAGCGGCTGCTGGAGGCCAGCAAGAGCGCGCACATCGTCATCCTCGACGTGCACAACGAATACGCCACGGCCTTCGGCGACCTGGTCGAGCGGATCACCCTGAAGGACTTCCGCCTGCCGCTGTGGATGCTGAGCTTCCAGGAACTCTGCGTCGCGCTGACCAGCGGCGAGAACCATCGCGACGAGGAGATCGAGCTGCTCAACGAGGGCGTGCTCTACGCCAAGCGCCGCTACTCGGAAGCCGCCGTCAGCCAGCACTCCCTGCTGGCCCGCCGGCTCAGCGAGAACCTGATCATCACCGTCGATACCCCCGCGCCGTTCCGGATCTCGGACGTCATCGCCTACCTCGACAACGAGCTTGGCCGGCTCGAACGCACCCGCACCATCGCGCCGCACCGGCGGCTGAAAGCCAAGCTCGAGACCCTCGCCGTCGACCAGCGCTACAGCTTCATGTTCGGCAGCCTGACGGTCGAAGACACCATGACCGACGTGCTCAGCCGCCTGTTCCGCATTCCCAACAACGGCCGCCCGATCAGCGTCATCGACCTCTCGACGGTGCCGCACGAAATCCTCGATGTCGTGGTGTCGGTGATCTCGCGGCTGGCGTTCGACCTGGCGGTCTGGAGCGAGGGCGGCCTGCCGATGCTGATCGTCTGCGAGGAGGCCCACCGCTATGTGCCGATCGGCGGCGACGACCGCTATTTGCCGACCCGCATGGCGCTTGGCCGCATCGCCAAGGAGGGCCGCAAGTACGGCATCTACCTGGGCCTGGTCAGCCAGCGCCCGTCCGAGCTGGACACGACCATCCTCTCGCAGTGCAGCACCGCCATCGTGCTGCGCCTGACCAGCGAGCGCGACCAGCAGGTGATCCGCGGCAGCACCTATGAGGGCCTCGCCGATCTGATCGAGTTCCTGCCCCTGCTCGCCGACCGCGAGGCGCTCATTCTCGGCCAGGGCGCGGCGATGCCGATGCGGATCCGCATCGACGACCTGGGCGCGGCGGAGCTGCCGCACACCAAGAACCCCGGTGTCCCGGACGGCAGGGAACGCGCGAGCATGGACCGCCCGGAGCTGGACGCCATCGTCTCGCGCTGGCGCACCGCCGGCCGCGTGCGACCAGACGCCTGGGCGCAGTAGCAGGCCCAGCGGCGGCGCTACCCGTGCGCGCTCTTGCGGTAGTCGCGCGGTGAGACGCCGTAGCGGTCTTTGAAGGCGCGGCTGAAGTGGGCCGAGCCGTTGAAGCCCCAGCGGAAGCATATCTCGGAGATCGAGAGGGTCGCGAACATCGGGCTGGTGAGGTCGAGGCTGCAGCGCTCCAGCCGGCGCACCCGCAGGTAGGTGGAGAAGTTCTGCCCCGCCGCCGCGAACAGCTTCTGCAGCGAGCGCGACGAGATGCCGTCGGCGTCGGCCACCGCCTCCAGGGTCAGATCCGGGTCGGAGAGCATGGTCTCGATGGTCTGGCAGACGCGGTGCAGGTGGGCGGCGCGGGCGGCTGTCGCCCCGCCCTCGGCCGCAGGCGAGCCTTGCGCGGCGAGATTGGCGACCAGGAACTCGGTCAGCGCCAGCTCCACCGGCCGCAGCTGCTCGGAAGTCAGGTCGTCCAGCGTGTCGGCGGTGGCGCGCAGCAGGCCGGAGAAGACGTGGCCGAGACCGGCGTCGCCGGGCAGGCGCCCGACCTTCAGCGAGAGCGGCGCGATCAGCCGGTGATCCAGCGCCACGCGCGGCGCGCTGATGAACAGCAGCCGGAAGGCGGTCTGCAGGCGCAGCGCCGCGTGCATGCCGCTGGGGCCATAGATGATGTCGCCGACCTGCAGCGCCATGGTGGTCTCGCCGTCGAAGAAGCTGGCTTCGCCCTTCAGCAGCACCGCCAGCCAGACGGCGGCCGGCTGGTTCGGGTTGCGCCCTGAGATGGCCTGGGCGCTGGCCGACATCACCGCGAAGTCCATGCCCAGCGGCGAAACGATGCACGAGACCTCGCCGCGAAACGGGTCCTGCTCCGGCGGCTCGCCCAGCGGCAGGCGCAGCCGCGTCAACACCTCGCGCCAGGCCTGGCGGCGCTCGCCGCGCGGATAATCGCCGGTCGAAAAGCGCCATGCCTTCATCGCCTCCGGCGAGGTCGGCTTGGGGTCAGGGACGGGCGGGGTGCTGGGCAAGCCGCGGGCCTAGAGGGGTTTGTGCGCAGGTGCGGCCGCCTCGACCGCTCCTCCCACGCGGAGCGGGGGAGGTGTCGCGCGGAGCGTGACGGAGGGGGTTCCCCTGGCCGGCCGGAAGCGTGCGTGTCGGCCGCTTGCGTCGATCCGGCGTCCGGCAACTTCAGAGTTCCCGCCTGTCCTGCGAGTTGGCGCACCCCCTCCGTCGCGCTCCGCGCGCCACCTCCCCCATTTCATGGGTGAGGAGCGTCGTTCCTGCGGCCGGCGATTCGGGCCCATCTCGATCATCTAGAACGGTCGGTCGCCGGCCACCGTCACCCGGTAGCCCGAGCGGGTCTGCGGGAAGTAGTCCCAGGTCGCCAGGTGCTGGGTGCAGCGGTTGTCCCAGAAGGCGATGGCGTTCGGCGACCAGCGGAAGCGGACGTGGAAGTTGGGGTTCTGCAGGTGGGCGTAGAGGAAGGCCAGCACCGCATCGCTCTCGGCCTGCGGCAGCTCCACGATGCGGGTGACGTAGGACGAGTTGACGAACAGCAGCTTGCGCCCGGTGACAGGATGGGTGCGCACCACCGGGTGGGTCGAGCACGGGTATTTGCGATCCAGGTCCGGGAACAGCGGCCGGTAGACGTGGTCGGCGTCGTGGATGGCGGTGAGGCCGTCCAGGAAGGCCTTCATCCGCGGCGAGAGGGCGTCGTAGGCCGCGTACATGCTGGCGAAGAGGGTGTCGCCGCCCAGCGGGGGCACGGTGTGCAGGGCCAGGATCGAGCCCAGCGGCGGCTCGGCGTCGCAGGTCAGGTCCGAATGCCAATCCTCGCCGGCGACGAACTTCGAGTCGGCGTCGGCATGGATGGCGACGATCTCGGGGTGCTCGTCGATGCCGGGCACGGCCGAGTGGAACGCCAGCTCGCCGAACGCCCGGCCGAAGCGCTTGTGGCTCTCGTGGTCGATCGGCTGGTCGCGAAAGAACAGCACCAGGTGGTCGGCCAGCGCCCGTTTCAACGCGGTGACCCGCACCTCGCTGAGCGGCTCGCGCAGATCGAGGCCGGCAATCTCGGCGCCGATGCGCGGCGTCAGCGGGGTGATGGTGAGGGCTTGGTCGGTCATGACGCGGCTCCGTTGAGCTGGCCGCTCCGCTAGCACGCCAGGCCGCCGAGGTCTCGGGCCGACGCGGCCCCGCTTCAGCCGCATTGGGGGCTTCAGCTGAAGCTCAGCCATGTTGCTCAAGCCGCCGGGGAGGAGGGCTGCCATGGGACCGCTTCGAGGCGTCGCCGCTGGCCTTGTCATCGGAGCGGCGCTTTTTGCCGCCGGACTGGGCGCGCCCACCTGGGCTGAGTCGCCTCCGTCCGCCGCCTGCCGCTCCTGGAACGGGCCGCCAGTCCAATCCCGCAGCCTCTTCACCTGCTTCTACGAGGCCAGCCGGCGCGCCAGCGCGGCGGTTGGCCGCCAGGTGGCGTTCGAGACTCAGGACAGAGCGAGCGATGCGACGGCCGCAGCCTTCGCCAACGCCGCGACGGTCGCCAGTGACGCGCTGGTGAACCTCGCCGCGGAGCCTGGCGGCGCATCTGCCCTCGCCGGGCTCACCGAAGTGAGGATCGCCGCCGGCGCTGAGCCCTCGGCCACGCGCGCCGATCAGGTCATCACGGTGGTGATCGTGCCGTCGCGGAGCAGCGCCGGTCTGCCCACCATCGCTCAGATCGAGCGAGCGGCGACAGGTCGCTAGCGCCGCAGGTCCTTCAGCACCTCGCGGGCCGCGTTGTGGCCCGGCGCGCCGGTGACGCCGCCGCCGGGATGCGTGCCTGCCCCGCACATGTAGAGGCCCTTGATCGGGCTGCGGTAATGGCCGTGGCCGAGCACCGGGCGGGCCGAGAACAGCTGATCCAGGCTCAGCGCCCCGTGCATGATGTCGCCGCCGATGAGGCCGAAGGTGCGCTCCAGGTCGAGCGGCGTCAGCACTTGGCGACCCAGGATCGAAGCGCGGAAGCCCGGCGCATGGCGCTCCACCGTGTCGATCATCAGGTCAGCGACTTCATCGCGGTGGTCGTCCCACGAGCGGCCGCCCGATAGCGCTGGCGCGACGTGCTGGCAGAACAGGCTGGCGACGTGCTGGCCGGGCGGGGCCAGGCTGTCGTCGAGGGTCGAGGGGATCAGCAGCTCGACGATCGGCTCTCTCGACCAGCCGGTGGCGCGGGCATCGGCGTAGGCGCGCTCCATGTACGCGAGGCTTGGCGCGATGATGATGCCGCCGGTCAGGTGGTCGCCGGGCTCGGGCAGGCAGGTGAAGCGGGGCAGGGCGCTGAGCGCCACGTTCATCCGCAGGGTGCCTGAGCCGCAGCGATAGCGCTCGATGCGCTCGCGGAAGTCGGCCGGCAGGTGGACGGGGTCGACAAGGCGCTGGAAGAGCAGCTTGGGGTTCAGGTTGGAGATCACCGTGCGCGCCTCGAAGCGCTCGCCGGCTTCGGTCACGACGCCGGTGACCCGCCCGTCCTTGACCAGCAGCTCGGCGGCGGCGGCGCCGGTGCGGATATCGGCGCCCTTGGCGGCGGCGGCTCTGGCCATCGCCTGGGTGATCGCGCCCATGCCGCCGATCGCGTGGCCCCAGACGCCCTTCTTGCCGTTCACCTCGCCGAACACGTGGTGCAGCAGCACGTAGGCGGTGCCGGGTGTGTAGGGGCTGGCGTAGGTCCCGACCACGCCGTCGAAGCCGAAGGCGGCCTTGATCGGCGCGCTCTCGAACCAGCCGTCCAGCCAGTCGCCCGCCGACTGGGAGAACAGCGCCAGGAGGTCGCGGCGGGCGGTGACGTCGAGCTTGCTGAGGGTGCGGCCAAGGCTGGCGCCCTTCAGCAACTGCCCCAGGGCGGCCAGGCCCCCGCCCATCTCGACATTAGGCGGGGTCATCAGCACGAGGTCGCGCAACACGTCGGCGATGGCTTCGAGGCGGGCGTTGTAGGGGCCGAGCGCGGCGGCGTCCCTGGCCGAGAACTTGGCCACTTCCTGCTCCGTGCGGCCCTCGCCGATGATCAGGTACTCGGTGTCGCTCAGCGGCAGGAAGTTGGAGGCGCGGCGGTGGACGATGGTCAGGCCCTGGCCGCCCAAGTCCATGTCGGCGATCACCTTGGGGTTCAGCAGCGAGACCGTGTAGCTGGCGATCGAGTTGCGGAAGCCCGGGTGGAACTCCTCGGTCACCGCCGCGCCGCCGACCACGTCCCGCCGCTCCAGCACCGTTACCTTCAACCCGGCGCGGGCGAGATAGAAGGCGCAGACGAGGCCGTTGTGCCCGCCGCCGACGATGATGACGTCGCTCGTGTTGGCCATCACCGCCCCTTGCGCCACTTCGCGGCCCCGATCCAGCTCCCTACCCACGGAACGAGCCCGCCGCCGGAGCCGGCTCACAAGCCAAGCAAGGCCGGGTCCCCGCCCTGGGCGGCGATGTTGATGCTGATGGCGCGTTCGACGGCGTAGCGGGTGAGGGCATGCGGGCCGCCGGCCTTGGGTCCGGTGCCGGAAAGACCCTCGCCGCCGAACGGCTGCACGCCGACCACCGCGCCGATGATCGAGCGATTGACGTAGACGTTGCCAGCCGGGACCAGCGCCCGCACGCGGCGGGCGAACCCTTCGATGCGCGAGTGGACGCCGAGAGTCAGGCCATAGCCCTTGGCCGCCAGCGCCGTGGCCGCGGCGTCCAGCCGCTCAGGATCGTAGCGGACCACGTGCAGCACTGGGCCGAAGACTTCGCGGTCGGGCAGGTCGGCGAGCGGTATCTCGGCCAGCACCGGCGCGAAGAACGTCCCGTCGCCGACCGGCGCCGCGAGGCGCTTCAGCACCCGGCCGCCGGCTTCCAGCTTGGCGAGATGCGCCTCGAGCGCGGTCTGGGCGTCCGCGTCGATCACCGGGCCGACATCGGTGGCGAAGAGGGCCGGGTCGCCGAGCACCAGCGCATCCATGGCGCCGATCAGCCCTTCGATCGTCGCGTCGGCCGTGTCCTCGGGCAAGAACAGCAGGCGCAGCGCCGAGCAGCGCTGGCCGGCCGAGCCGAAGGCCGAGAGGATCACATCGTCGATCACCTGTTCGCGCAGCGCCGTGGTATCGACGAACATGGCGTTGAGGCCACCGGTCTCGGCGATGAACGGCACGATGGGCCCGTTGCGCGCCGCCAGGGTGCGGTTGATCGCCCAGGCGGTCTCCGTGCCGCCGGTGAAGGCGACGCCAGCGCAGGTCGGGTGGGCGACCAGCGCCTGGCCCACCGTCGCGCCGTCGCCGGGCAGGAGGTGCAGCAGGTTGGGATCGAGGCCCGCGGCGTGGAACAGGCGCACGGCGGCCGCGGCGATCAGCGGGGTCTGTTCGGCGGGCTTGGCCAGGACCGCATTGCCGGCGGCGAGCGCGGCGGCGATCTGGCCGGTGAAGATCGCCAAGGGGAAGTTCCACGGGCTGATGCACGCGAAGACGCCGCGGCCGTGCAGCGACAGTTGGTTGGTCTCGCCCACCGGGCCGCGCAAGGTCTCCGGCGCGCCGAACTGACGCTCGGCCAGGGCCGCGTAATAGCGGCAGAAGTCGGCGGCCTCGCGCACCTCGGCGACGGCGTCGGGCAGGGTCTTGCCCGCCTCGCGCACGGCGATGGCCATCAGCGTCT
>DATAVF010000198.1:0-38288 GCA_036267835.1 Caulobacteraceae bacterium
GCGGCGACCGGGGCGAAGTAGGTGATGACGCCGGCGCAGCCGGCGCGTTTGAAGGCTTGCAGGGATTCCAGAATGGCGCGGTCTTCGTCGAGCCAGCCGTTGCGGGCGGCGGCCATCAGCATGGCGTATTCGCCGGAGACCTGGAAGGCGAAGGTCGGTAGGGCGAAGGTTTCGACCACGCGGCGGACGATGTCGAGGTAGGGCAGGCCGGGCTTGACCATCACCATGTCGGCGCCCTCGGCGATGTCGAGGGCGACCTCGCGCAGGGCCTCGTCGGTGTTGGCGGGGTCCATCTGGTAGGTGCGCTTGTCGGAGGGGTTGTCGACGCTCCCTGAGCCCAGCTTCCCCGAGCCGATCGCCTCGCGGTAGGGGCCGTAGAAGGCCGAGGCGTATTTGGCGGCGTAGGACATGATCATCGTGTCCTGCAGGCCGGCGGCCTCCAGCGTGGCTCGCAGGGCGCCGACGCGGCCGTCCATCATGTCGGACGGCGCGAGGATGTCGCAGCCGGCGTTGGCCTGCACCAGGCCCTGCTCGACCAGCCGCTCGATGGTAGCGTCGTTGAGGATGCGGCCGTGCTCGACCACCCCGTCGTGGCCGTGCTCGGTGAAGGGATCGAGGGCGACGTCGCACATGACGCCGACCTCGGGCGCCGCATCCTTCATCGCCTTCACGGCCTGGCAGACCAGGCCGTCCGGGTCGGCGGCGGCGGAGCCCGCGGCGTCCTTCCGCTCGGCGTCGATGTGCGGGAAGATAGCGATGGCCGGGATGCCGAGCGCGCGGGCTTCCTTGGCCGCCTTCGCCGCCTCGGCCACCGACCAGCGCTCGAAGCCGGGCATCGAGGCCACCGGCTCGCGGCCCTCGCCGCCGTGCACCACCGCCGACCAGATGAAGTCGGCCGGCGAGAGGGTGGTCTCGCGCACCAGCCGCCGCGTCCAGTCGGCCTGGCGCAGGCGGCGCATGCGAAGCGCGGGGTAGGGGGCGAGCGGCGGCAAGGTCATGGAAGGCGAATGACACGGCGCCGCCCCGCGCGCTAGAACCGCAGCCGACTTGATTTGAGGGGAATTTGCATGAAAGCCAGATATTTCGCGGCCGCCGCCGGGCTGGTTCTCGCTGCCGGCGTTGCCGCCGCCGCTCCGACCGCCTCGGCGCCCGCCTGGGTGACCGCCGCCGTCGCAGACTCCACCCGCCCAGCCGCCGACACCGCCCGCGACGCCGAGCGCCTGCCGGCCGACATGCTGACCTTCGCCGGCGTCAAGCCCGGCCAGACCGTGGTCGATTTCATGCCCGGCGGCGGCTACTTCTCCCGCCTGTTCTCGGCGGCGGTCGGCGCCAAGGGCACGGTCTACGCATTTACCCCCGCCGAACTCGCCAAGATGGCCCACGGGCCAATGCCGGCGAACGGCGCTCACCCCGACGCCGCCCGGCCGAACATCACCGCCATCGTGGCGCCCGTCGACAGCTTCGCCGTGCCGACGCCGGCCGACATCGTCTGGACCTCGCAGAACTACCACGACCTGCATGACCCGTTCATGGGCCCGGCGGACATGAAGGTGTTCGACCTGGCGGTGTTCAAGGCGCTGAAGCCAGGCGGCGTCTTCATCGTCGAGGACCATTCGGCGCCCGACGGCTCCGGTGTCGCCGACACCAACACCCTGCACCGCATCGACGAGTCGGTGGTGAAGACCGAGGTAGAGGCCGCCGGCTTCCAGTTCGTGGCCGAGGACAACTCGCTGCGCAATCCGGCCGACACGCGCACCCTGAAGGTGTTCGACCCGGCGATCCGCGGCCACACCGACCAGTTCGTGCTGAAGTTCCGCAAGCCGCGCTAAAGCTTTGTCTCACATCGCCTTTCTCGGCGTCGGGGCCATGGGCCTCGGCATGGCCGCCAACCTCGCCAAGTCGGGACAGCGGGTGGTCGCCTACGACCCGATGCCCGAGGCCCTGGCCAAGGCGAAGGCGGCCGGGTGCGAGGTTGCGGCCTCGGCGGCCGAGGCGGTGACGGGCGCGGCGACCATCGTCACCATGCTGCCGGCTGGCACACACGTGCGGGCCGCCTACGCCGAGACCATCGTGCCGAACGCGGCCAAAGGCGCGCTGGTGATCGACTGCTCGACCATCGACGTCGAGAGCGCCCGCGCCGTCGCCACGATGGCGGCCGAAGCCGGCCTGCGCCCGGCCGATGCGCCGGTCTCGGGCGGCACCATGGCGGCCGACGCCGGCACGCTCGCCTTCATGGTCGGCTGTGACGACGCCCTCTTCGAGATCGTACGCCAGCAGCTCTCGCCGATGGCGCGGGTGGCGATCCACGCGGGCGGGGCCGGCGCCGGACAAGCCGCCAAGATCTGCAACAACATGGTGCTCGGCATCTCCATGCTGGGCGTCTGCGAAGCCTTCGGCCTGGCCGAGACGCTGGGCCTGGCGCCGGAGCGGTTCTTCGAGGTGGCCTCGCAGTCGTCCGGCCAGTGCTGGTCGCTGACCAGCTATTGCCCGTGGCCCGGCCCGGTTCCGGCCGCGCCCTCCAACCGCGGCTACGAGGGCGGCTTCCTTACCGCCTTGATGCTGAAGGACCTGAAGCTGGCCCAGGAAGCTGCTGCCAAGTCCGGCGCGGCGACGCCGATGGGCGCGCAGGCCGAGGCGCTCTATGCGCTCTTCGACCGGCAGGGCTATGGCCGCAAGGACTTCTCGGCCGTGCTGCAGATGCTGCGCGGCAAGCTGGACGAACTCGGCTAGGCCTGCGCCTCGGCCAAATAGCGGGCCCAGATCTCGTCGTAGGCATCTTCGACCGCGCCGGCATAGCTCTGCATCGCCGCGGGCGAGAACCGCGACCAGGCCGCTTGCACGTCTCCCCGCAGGGCCGCCAGCTGCGCTGGTTCGCGGCCCAGCTCGACAGCCAGGCGCACGTAGTCGTCGGGCGAGGCTGCGATGCACTGGCCGAGGCCGAGCCAGGTCAGGATCGAGGCGGTGATCCGCCCGGTCGGCTGCAGACCGGCGAGGGTCAAGGCGGGCACGCCTTGCGAGAGGCCGTCCAGGGTCGTCACGCCGCCCGACACGGGGAAAGGGTCGAGGGCCACGTCGATGCGCGAGAAGGCGCCGAGGTAGGCGAACTGCGCCTCGGCGCCCTCGCAGGTCACCTGGTTCGGATCGACGCCCCCGCGACCCAGGGCCGCCACGATGCGTTCCCGGGGACCGGCTTCGGCGAAATAGGGATTCTTGAGCAGCAGGGTGGCGCCCGGCGACGCCGCAAGGATGCGCCCCCACAGCGCCAGCGTCTCGGGGCTAAGCTTGTCGAAGCGGTTGAAGCAGCCGAAACGGATCGGGCGGTGCGGCGCTGGCGCGGCAGAGGGCGTGCGCGTCATCAGGGTGGCGTCGTAGGGTTGGGCGCATGGCAGGTCGATCAAGCGCTCGGGGAAGTCCCCGCGTTCACGAGGCGGGACGACGACCGGGTCGGTCAGCAGGTAGTCGATGCCCGGCCAGCCGGGTCCCGATACATAGCCCCAGGCTGAGATCTGCACCGGCGCGGCGCGCTGGGCGAAAATCCCCAGGCGGTTGCCGACATAGTGTCCGTCGAGATCGACCAGAACGTCGATCCCGTCGCCGCGGATCGCCTGCGCGGCGTCCGCATCGCTCATGCCAGCGATGCCGCGCCAGCCCTCCGCCGCCATCCGGAAGCGCAGGCTGGCGGCGTCCCGCCGCCGCGCCGCCGAATAGCACCAGGTCTGCACCCGCGCCGGGTCGTGGCGCAGCAGCACGGCGGCGATGACCTTCGACGTCGCATGGCGGTGGAAGGCGCTCGAGACATAGCCGACGCGCAGCGGCCGCTCCAAGCTACGATCGATATGAAACGTCGGCGTGCTCGCGACAGGCGGCGCCAGACGGCGCTGCAGCCGCTTCAGGGCCGGCGTCGTGACGTCTGGGTCCTGTGACGCCGCCAGGATGCTGTCGGAGCGAATAGCAAGGTCGGCGGGATCGAGTTCGATGGCGCGCGATAGGCAGCGCCGCGCCTCGGCGAACTCGCCGGCCAGCAGGTGGAGGTGGCCGCGCTTGGCGAGGAGCGCCGCGGTCTCTGGGGCTGTCCGGATCGCAGCGTCGAGGATGGTCTGGGCGGCATCGAGGCGCCCGCGGCGCAGCGCCACGTCGGCTTGCAGGGCTGCCAGCTCGGCGCTGTCGGGGGAGGCGGCCAGGCCGCCGGCCAAGGTCTGATCGGCCTCGTCGATGGACCCGGCCGCGAGCTGCGCCCGAGCCAGCCAGCGCGCGGACGCCGCATCAGGACTTGCCGCATGCGCCCGGCGCAGCACATCCACCGCATCGCCGAAGAAGCCGCTGTCCAGCAGGCGCCGGCCATCGGCAATGAGACGCCCGGCGTCAGGAGACGCGGAAGCAGCTATCGGGGAAGCAGGTTGTCATGAGAGGGAGACGGAGCCATCGTAGCTTATCGAGGGCGATCCGCTCAACTCGGTTTCCTCCGAGATGTGAAAGCTCTCGAGGCGCGGTGCGATCCAGGGCTTCGTATCGGCCTTCCGCTCGGCGGGCTGCGGCGCGGGGGTGGGAGGCTGGGTCGGGATAACGTTGGTCATGAACCTGCCAGTGCCGTCAGGCGCGCTCGCCGTCAAGCTTCCAGGCACGGGTCATCCGCGCGCGACAACGAGATTTGCTTCTCCCAGCGTGAAGAGGAATGCGAGCACGTCGGCGGCGCAATCGTCCGCACCCACGTCGTACTCGGCGCAGAGCGCCGCCACGATGTCGCGCACGGTGCGCGCCGGATCCAGAAGGGCGATGATGCGGCTGCCGGTCGACCCCGGGGCATGATAGCGGTCGCTGGCCGCATCGACGAGCATCAGGTCGTCGTCGAATTGCAGGGCGGCGACGCCTTCGCGCAGCACCACGATCGAGTCGAGGCTGAGCGAGCCGCCGGCCATCCTGTCCGTCTCGTGCAAGTCAGACCCCGTGCGGCTAGCGGGCGCCCCCCGTCGCCTCTATATCGCCAGCGGTGCGGCAACAAGGCGCGGAGCGCGTGACGGAAGACCGGTTCGCCTTCGGCCTGCGCTTCCGATCGGAGCTGGAGCTGCCCGAACTTGCGCCGTTCGACGCGGACGGCGAGCCGGACGTCACCATCCGCCTGGGCGCCGTGCCCGCCGCGCTACCCGGTTCGACCCCCGTCGGACGCCTTGCTCACGCGCTGCCGGGCGACTTCCTGGTGGACGTGCCGAAGGTGGCGCGCTTCCGCGTGTTGGCGGGGCGCGAGATCATCGCCGACATCGCGCCGGGGGCCACGCCTGCCGAGGTGCGGGCCTACCTGCTGGGCACTGTCGCGGCGGCGGCCATCTACCAGCGAGGCATGCTGCCGCTGCACGCCAATTCGGTGCGCTGCGGCGACGACGGCTTCGCCTTCGCCGGCCCCACGGGCTCGGGCAAGTCGACGCTCGCGGCGTATTTCCTCGACCGCGGCTATCCGGTGCTGGCCGACGACGTCACCGTGGTCAGCCCCTGCGAGGCCGGCCCTGCCGCGGCCTGGCCCGGGGTGCGGCGGATCAAGCTCTGCGCCGACGCGTTCGCCGCTTTCGGGCGCGACACGGCGGGACTGGAGCGCGTGCCTGGCGTGGCGCGCGAGAAGTTCGTGCTGCCCAATCCGCGCATGGAAAGCCGCGAGCCGGCGGCCTTCACCCGGCTCTATGTGCTCGGGCGGGCGCCGCAGGGCGAGGCTGGCGCGTTTCGCCGCCTGAACGGGCGCGACGCCCTCGCTGCCTTCCTCGGCAACATCTATCGGCCCAACATCTGCGCCGGCATGGGCCTGAAGGGGCCGGCCATGGTGGCCGCGGCGCAGGCGCTCAGGCATGCGCAGGTCTTCCTGTTCCGGCGGCGCTGGGGCTTTGACGCCTTCGCCGAGGAGGCGGTGCGGCTCGAGGCGCACATGCGCACCGACCTGGCGGAGCTTGGCGAGTGATCTCTTTTTGGAGTATCGCCGTCGTTTAGGTGACGCGGGCGTCACTCTGGCGGTTCTCGGGAAAACCTCCTAGATGACGGGGAGGGTGGCCGAGGCTGCCCGCCCGCATGACGCCGTAAGCGGAGGATTTTCGCGTTGGACTACAAGGCCGCGATCCACAACGCCCTTCAAGGGGTGCGCCAGGAAGGCCGCTATCGCGTCTTCGCCGACCTGAAACGGCATCGCGGGAACTTCCCCAACGCGACCTGGACGCTGCCGTCCGGCGAGACCAGCGACGTGGTGGTCTGGTGCTCCAATGACTACCTCGGCCAGGGTCAGAACCCGGTGGTCATCGAAGCGATGCACCGCGCCATCGACGAGGCGGGCGCCGGTACCGGCGGCACGCGCAATATCTCCGGCACCACCCGTTATCACGTGCTGCTGGAGGCCGAGCTGGCCGACCTGCACGGCAAGGATGCGGCGCTGCTGTTCACCTCGGGCTATGTGTCCAACGATGCGACGCTGTCGACGCTGCAGAAGATCCTGCCCGGCCTGATCACCTTCTCCGACGAGTTCAACCACAACTCGATGATCACCGGCATCCGCAATGGCGGCGGCCCGCGGCGCATCTATCGCCACAACGATCTCGCCCACCTCGAAGAGCTGCTCGCCGCGGCGCCGGCCGACGCGCCGAAGCTGGTGGCGTTCGAGAGCGTCTATTCGATGGACGGCGACATCTCTGACACCCGCGCCACGGCCGCCCTGGCCAGGAAGTACGGCGCCATGACCTACCTCGACGAGGTGCACGCGGTCGGCATGTACGGCGAGCGCGGCGGCGGCGTTTCCGAGCTGCAGGGCGCGGCGGCGGACATCGACATCATCGAAGGCACCCTCGCCAAGGGCTTCGGCGTGATGGGCGGCTATATCGCCGCTGATGCTGAGATCGTGGACGCGATCCGCACCTTCGCGCACGGCTTCATCTTCACCACCTCGCTGCCGCCGGCGCTGACCGCCGGGGCGCTGGCGTCGATCCTCTGGCTCAAGGAGCACAACGAGGTTCGCCTGCTGCATCAGGAACGCGCCGAGGCGCTGAAACTGCGCTTCCTCAACGCCGGCCTGCCGGTGATGCCCTCGGTCAGCCACATCGTGCCGGTGCTGGTCGGCGATGCCGTGCACTGCAAGATGGTCTCGGACATGCTGCTCGCCGACCACGGCGTCTATGTGCAGCCGATCAACTACCCGACCGTGCCGCGCGGCACCGAGCGCCTGCGCTTCACGCCGACGCCCTTCCACACCGATGCCATGATGGACGACCTGACCTCCGCGATGTCGTCGCTCTGGTCGAAGTGCAACATCGCCCGCCTGGGCGGCGTCGCGGCTTAAGGCCCGCGAAATAGGGCTTGAGCCGGAACCTGGGTCCGGCCTCATAAGTGGGCGTGTCCAATGGAGACGCCGAACACGGATGAGCGACCGCTTCCTCAGTCCCAGCGAAACCGCCCTGCGCCTCGGCGTCGGTGTGCGGGCCTTGCGCCTCTACGAGCGCAAGGGCCTGGTGCGCCCGGGGCGGACACGGGCAGGCTGGCGCGTCTATGGCCCCAGCGAGATCGAGCGCTTGCACCAGGTGCTGACGCTGAAGTCGCTCGGGCTGTCGCTGGCCCGCATCACCCAGCTGCTCGGCGGCCGCGTGGCGGATCTGCCAGCCTTGCTCGCCTTGCAGGAGGATGTGCTGACCACGCGCATCAGCGCCCTGCAACGGGCTCGCAAATCGGTTCAGGCGGCCCGCGCCAAGGTTTCGCGCGATAGCCGGCTCTCTCTGGAAGACCTCATTGACCTTGTCAGGGAGACCACCATGACCACGATGGATGAAGCCAGGCTGGCCGCCAGCGCCCACCAGGTGCTGCGCGAGGCGATCGACCCGGGCCTGCCCGGCCTCTACCGCGGCAAGGTGCGTGACAACTACGACCTGCCCGACGGGCGGCGCATCCTGGTCACCTCCGACCGCCTGTCGGCCTTCGACCGGGTGCTGTGCTGCATCCCGTTCAAGGGCCAGGTGCTGAACGGCGTCGCCCGCTGGGCCTTCGAGCAGACTGCCGACCTCTGCCCCAACCACGTGCTGGACTACCCGGACCCGAACATCGTGGTCGGCCGGCGCCTCGACATCCTGCCGGTGGAGATCGTCGTGCGCGGCTACCTGGCGGGCGCGACGGGCACCTCGATCCTGACCATGTACCGGGCCGGCCGGCGCGAGATGTACGGGCAGAAGCTGCCCGACGGCCTCGCCGACCACCAGGCGCTCGAGACCCCTATCATCACTCCCACCAGCAAGGCCGCCGACGGCGCGCATGACGAGCCGCTGAGCGAGGCCGAGATCCTGGCGCGCGGCCTCCTCACTGAAGCCCAGTGGCGGCAGCTGAGCGAGACGGCCCTTGCCCTGTTCGAGCGGGGCCAGGCGCTGGCGGCCGAGCGCGGCCTGATCCTCGCCGACACGAAGTATGAGTTCGGCGTCGATGCGGAAGGAACCCTCCGCCTCGCCGATGAGATCCACACGCCCGACTCCAGCCGCTACTGGCGGGCGGACACTTATCCGCAGCGCCTCGCCGCCGGCGAAGCGCCCGAAAGCTTCGACAAGGACGTGATCCGCAGCTGGGTCGCCGCGCGATGCGACCCGTACAAAGATGAGGTTCCGGAAATCCCGCCGGAGCTGATCTGGAAGACCGCGCTGACCTACGTCGAGGCGCATGAGCGGATCACCGGGCGCGCCTTCGAGCCGCCGCCGCCCGCGCCGCCGGTGCAGGAGCGGGTGCTGGCCGCGCTGGGAGACTTCCACGGGCGCTGAGGCAGCGCCCGCGCCCTGGTTACGCGGCGCCGCGCCGGCGCACGCCGCGCCCCAGGCCGATCTCCTTGGCGAAGGCGCTGCGACGCTCCGCATAGGCCGGGGCGACCATCGGATAGTCGGGCGGCAGGCCCCATTTGCGCCGGTACTCTTCCGGGCTGAGGTCGAAGCGCGAGCGCAGGTAGCGCTTCAGCATCTTCAGCTTCTTGCCGTCTTCGAGGCAGACGATGTGGTCGTGCTGGACCGAGCGGGCGACGGGCACCGCCGGGCGCTGGCGCTGCGGCGCGGCGACGGGGGCCTCGGGCTCGCCCAGCCGGGTCAGCGCCTGGTAGACCTGGGTCAGCACGTCGGGCACGGCGCCGACGCCGACCACGTTGCGACCCACGTAGGCCGAGACGATGTCGCTGCTGAGCCGCAGAAGATCGCTGGTTGAAAGCCCCGCCTCGTCGATGTCGCTCGCCATCTGCCCTCCGGTTTTCTTGGCCTGGTTCGAGATTGAGCGCCGGCTCTGCCCGCGAGCACCTCAACGCGACCGCGCTCGGCTTGGTTCCCGCCAAGCTTGACGGGTGGCCGCGCAGCCATGGCGCTTGCCTTTCGGCGTTCCCATTATCTAAGGGTGGTATGAAGCGGCCGTCGGGAGGGCCAGATCATGCGCTGCCCCTTCTGCGGACACGCCGAGAGCCAGGTGAAGGACAGTCGCCCGTCCGAGGACGGCGCCGCCATCCGCCGCCGCCGGCTCTGTCCCAACCCGGCCTGCGGCGGCCGGTTCACCACCTTCGAGCGCGTGCAGCTGCGCGAGCTCACCATCATGAAGCGCTCGGGCCGGCGCGCGCCCTTCGACCGCGAGAAGCTGGTGCGCTCGATCTCGGTGGCGATCCGCAAGCGGCCGATCGACCCGGAGCGGGTGGAGCGGCTGGTCAACACCATCGTGCGCCAGCTGGAGAGCATGGGCGAGACCGAGATCGCCTCCACCGTGGTGGGCGAGCTGGTGATGAAGGCGCTGAAGTCGCTCGATGAAGTGGCCTACGTGCGCTACGCCTCGGTCTATCGCGACTTCCGCCAGACCGGCGACTTCGCCAACTTCCTGACCGCCGAGGGCCTCGCCGAAGACCCCGAGAAGGACAAGTGAGCTTGGCTGCGGCATTGGACGGCCATGGCCACAAGATCGTAGGGTGTCGCCCCGTCATCGGCGAGGCCTGAGCGTCCCATGCTCGAAGACCCAAATCGCGTTCTCATCGTCGAAGCGCGATCGCATGAGCGCGTCGCCGATGAGCTGCTGGCCGGCGCCAAGGCGGCGCTGACGGCGGCCGGGGCGGAGTTTGAGGTGGTGAGCGTGCCGGGCGCGCTGGCGATCCCGGCGGTGATCGCGATCGCGGAGGAGGGCGGCCACCGCGCGGCCGGCGTCCGCTTCGACGGCTACGTGGCGCTGGGCTGCGTGATCCGGGGCGAGACCTTCCACTTCGAGGTCGTCGCTTCCGAGAGCGCACGGGCTCTGATGGACCTCAGCATCGGACGGCGCCTGGCGATCGGCTACGGCATCCTGACCGTGGACACCGAAGCGCAGGCGCTGGCCCGCTCGGCGCCGGGCAAGATCGACCGGGGCGGCGCCGCGGCGACGGCGTGCCTGGCGGTGGTCGAGGTGCGCCGGCGCCTGCTTGGCCAGGCGCGATGAACCGGGCCCCGATGAAGCCTCCGAAGGCGCAGGCGCGGTCGGTGGCGCGGCTGGCGGCGGTGCAGGCACTCTATCAGATGGAGACCGGCGGCGCGGGCGCGGAGGCGGTGATCCGCGAGTTCTCCGACCACCGCTTCGACCGCGACATGGAAGGCGCGCCGCTGGCCAAGGCCGACGAGAGCTTCTTCGCCGACGTGGTGCGCGGCGTGGTCGAGGACCAGGGCGCGGTGGATGCCGCGGTGCGCAAGCGGCTCGCCACGGGCTGGCGGCTGGAACGGATCGACGCCACCGCCCGCTCGATCCTGCGCGCCGGAGCTTTCGAGCTGATGCGGCGGCGCGACGTGCCGTCCGAAGTCGCCATCGACGAGTACGTGGAGATCGCCAAGTCATTCTTCGAGGGCCCGGAGCCCGGCTTCATCAACGCCGCCCTCGATGCGATCGCCCGCGATGAGCGACCCGCCTGAACGCATGAGCCACGACGAATTCGACTGGATCGCCGCCCTGCGTCCGCTGACGCGCGGCGCGCCGGCTGCGCTGGGGCTGATGGACGACGCGGCGGTGCTGCCGGCGCGGCCCGGCTTCGACCTGGTGATCTCCGAGGACGCCATGGTCGAGGGGGTGCACTTCCTGGCCGGCGAGCGGGCCGACATCGTCGCCCGCCGGCTGCTGCGCACCAGCCTCTCCGACCTGGCGGCCAAGGCGGCCGAGCCCTTCGGCTACACGATGACCGCCGCCTGGCCTTCGACGCGCGGCTGGGACGACCGCATGGCCTTCATCCGCGGCCTGGACGAAGACGGCCGGCGCTACGGCGTGGTGCTGGTGGGCGGCGACACGGTGGCGACGCCCGGGCCGCTGACTCTTTCCGCCACGGTCTTCGGTTGGGTCCCCGCCGGCGCCATGGTGCGGCGCGCCGGCGCCCTGCCAGGGCACGCGCTGGTTGTCTGCGGGGTGATCGGCGACGGGCATCTCGGGCTGAAGGCGGCGCTCGGAGAGGCGCTCGAGGGCGGCGAGGCGCTGGCGGCCAGCTATCGGCTGCCGGAGCCGCGGTTCGAGCTGCGCGAGGCGCTGCGCGCCCACGCCGCCGCGGCGGCCGACGTGTCCGACGGCCTGATCGCCGACGCCCTGCACATCGCCGAGGCCAGTGGGTGCGGCCTTGTGCTCGATCTGGCGCGAATGCCGCTCTCGCCCGCGGCGCAGACCTGGGTCCGCGCCCAGAACGGCCCCACGCGGGCCCTGCTGCAGCTCGCCAGCGGCGGCGACGACTATGCGCTAGTCTGCTCCGCCGCGGACGGTGAAGCGCTGGTGCGGGCCGCCGAGGGGCAAGGCGTGCGGGCCACCGTGGTCGGCTCCTTCGTAACGGGCTCTGGGGTGGAGGTGCGGCTGGGCGACGAGGTGCTGGCGCCGCATCGGCTGGGCTGGCGCCACACCTGAGCCGGGCAATCATCCGGCAAGAACCTTGGCGCTCTAATCTCCCCAGCCCGAATCAGGAGCCGCCATGCTGCGCCGCGCCCTCATCGCCAGCCTGCCGCTGCTGTTTGTCGCCGGCGCCGCCGCCGCCGAAGGCCCAGCCGCGGCCGGGCAGTACGTGGATCTGGCGCCCGTCGCCCTGCCGGTCATGGCCGGGCGCAAACTGGTCAACTACGTCTTCGTCTACCTGCGCATTAATCTCACCCCGGGCGCCGACCTTGCCAAGTGGCGCGACCGCGAGCCCTATTTCCGCGATGCGCTGGTGAAGCTGGCCCACCGAACCCCCTTCGGCCTCGCCACCGACTACTCCAAGCTCGACGAGCCGCGCCTGAAAGCGGCCCTGTTCCAGGCCGCAACCGAGATCACCGGGCCCGGTCAGGTGGCGTCGATCGAGATCATGCCGGGCGGCGGGCCGATGAAGCGGACTGGTCTTCCGCCTGCAACGCATTAGAAATTCCAACGTTCGACGCACGGCTGTTGCGTCGCGCGGACGGTTTTGGCAGTTTCCGCCAACTTTTTGAGGGGCCGTACAGGCGCCTCGCCTAACCCGACGAGGCGATTGGCCTTAAGCACCCGCGCCGCCGGCAGGCGAGCGCGGCGATCTGCGCAAAGAATACGAAGAGGGGCGCGACGATATGAGTTTGGTTCTGATGCTGGTGATAGCCGCCGGCCTGGTGGCGGTGATCTACGGCGCCGTGCAGTCGGCGTCGCTGCTGCGCGCCTCGCCCGGCAACGAGCGAATGCAGCAGATCGCGGCCGCCATCCAGGAAGGCGCCCAGGCCTACCTGCGCCGCCAGTACACTGCGATCGCGATCGTGGGTGTCGTGGTGCTGGTCATCCTGGGTGTGCTGATCGGCGTGCTGCCGGCGATCGGCTTCCTGATCGGGGCCGTCCTCTCCGGCGCGGCGGGCTTCGCCGGCATGCTGATCTCGGTACGCGCCAACGTACGGACCGCCCAGGCGGCCTCCGAAGGCCTGGCCAAGGGTCTCTCCATGGCGTTCCGCGCCGGCGCGGTGACCGGCATGCTGGTCGCGGGCTTCGCCCTGCTGGGCGTCGCCGGCTACTATGCCATCCTCACCGGTCCGCTGGGCCTGACCAACACCAGCCGCGACGTGATCGACAGCCTGGTGGCCCTGGGCTTCGGCGCCTCGCTGATCTCCATCTTCGCCCGGCTCGGCGGCGGCATCTTCACCAAGGGCGCTGACGTCGGCGGCGACCTGGTCGGCAAGGTCGAAGCCGGCATCCCGGAAGACGACCCCCGCAACGCCGCGACCATCGCCGACAACGTGGGCGACAACGTCGGCGACTGCGCCGGCATGGCGGCCGACCTGTTCGAGACCTACGCGGTGACCACGGTCGCCACCATGGTGCTGGCGGCGATCTTCTTCACTGGCGATGCGTCGAAGACGATGATGCTGCTGCCGCTGGCCATCTGCGGCGCCTGCGCCATCACCTCGATCATCGGCGCCTTCTTCGTGCGCCTGGGCAAGAAGAACAACATCATGGGCGCCCTCTACCAGGGCCTCATCGTCACCGGCGTGCTCTCGGCGGTGGTGCTCTATTTCGTCATCACCACGCTGGTGCCGGCAGGCGACCTCACCGTCGGGGACAAGACTTTCAACGCGATGTCGCTGTTCTTGTGCTCGCTGGTCGGGCTGGCGGTGACGGCGGCGATCGTCGTGGTCACCGAATACTACACGGGGACCAACTTCCGGCCGGTTAAGTCGATCGCCCTGGCCTCGGTCTCGGGCCACGGCACCAACGTCATCCAGGGCCTCGCCATGAGCCTGGAATCGACCGCCCTGCCGGCGCTGACCATCATCGTCGGCATCATCATCACCTACAATCTGGCTGGCCTCTTCGGCATCGCCATCGCCGTCACCGCCATGCTGTCGCTGGCGGGGTTTATCGTCGCCCTGGACGCTTTTGGCCCGGTCACGGACAACGCCGGCGGCATCGCTGAAATGGCCGGCCTGCCCGGCTCGGTGCGGGTTTCCACTGATGCGCTGGACGCGGTCGGCAACACCACCAAGGCGGTGACCAAGGGCTATGCGATCGGCTCGGCCGGCCTCGGCGCCCTGGTGCTCTTCGCCGCCTACACCCAGGACCTGAAGTACTTCACCGCCAACGCCACGCCCGGCTCGGTGTTCGACGGCCTGGGCGATGTCGCCTTCGACCTTTCCAACCCCTACGTGATCGTCGGCCTGCTGTTCGGCGGCCTCTTGCCCTTCCTCTTCGGCGGCATGTCGATGACCGCGGTCGGCCGGGCGGCGCAGGCGGTGGTCACCGAGGTGCGGCGCCAGTTCAAGGAGAACCCGGGCATCATGACCTATGAGGTCAAGCCCGAATACGGCAAGGCGGTGGACATCCTGACCAAGGCGGCGATCCGCGAGATGATCGTGCCCAGCCTGCTGCCGGTGGTCTCGCCGATCGTGCTGTTCTTCGTCATCCGCCTGATCACCGGCAAGGCCGAGGAAGCCTTCTCGGCGCTGGGCGCCATGCTGGTCGGCGTGATCGTAACGGGCCTTTTCGTGGCCATCTCCATGACCTCGGGCGGCGGCGCCTGGGACAACGCCAAGAAGCTGATCGAAGAGGGTCACCACGGCGGCAAGGGCTCCGAAGCCCACAAGGCCGCCGTCACCGGCGACACCGTCGGCGACCCCTACAAGGACACGGCGGGCCCCGCCGTGAACCCGATGATCAAGATCACCAACATCGTCGCCCTGCTGCTCCTCGCAGTCCTGGCGCACGGGCTGATCAAGTAAGGTCTGTCTGCCCCAGGCCACAGTGAAGCGCCCGCCGGACCCCCGGCGGGCGCTTTTTTGTTGGCGCCGGGCGCGAGGACGGCCGATCTGGAGCTCGGACCTACCGAGCACGCGCGTCTTCAACCCGCGCCTGCCTGGGTCCCGGCTTTCGCCGGGATGAGCGGGCGGTTTGGGTTAGTGCTGGTCGCCCGGGTGGCTGCCGGGGGTGATGTTCTGGTCGGGGGGGAGGACGGAGCCGGCGCCGATCGAGCCGATCAGCTGTTCCAGTACGGTCATTTCGCGGCCGCGGGTCGGGGTCTCGCGGGTGTTGTAGGCGATCACCCGGCCGTCCTGCAGGGTGAAGGTGTTGACCGACTTCACCTGCTCGGTGTCGTGGTCGAAGGCGATGGCCACCACGTCGCGCTTGATGGTCTTGGGCACATAGAACGAGGTCTGGCTGCGCAGTTGCGAAATGTAGAACCAGACGTCCTTGTCGAAGGTCGAGGTCGCGGTCGGCGAGCCCAGCTTGGAGAGCACGGTCGAGCGCGTGTCGGCGCCCACCTTCACGTCCTGCGGCTTCTGGTCGATCGTCTGGAAGCCCTGGTAGCTGACGATCGGCGAGCAGGCGCCCAAAACCGCGGGCCCGAGAACGAGGCCCGCAGCGACGGCGAGGAAAGCGGCTTTGCGATGCATATTCGGGTTCACTGAGATAGCCGGGCGCGGCCTTTGACCTATCGTTCCGGGCCGCCTAGTGCAATGGGCGTGAGCTAGCCGCGGTCGGCGGCGGATTCTGGGCGAAGCTGATGTTTTTGCGAAGTTTGCTGAAGCCCAAGCCCGCCGCCCAGGCCGGCGAGCGGCTATATGCCGCCACCGTGCTCGCCGCCCGGGCGCCCGCCCTCTACGCCGACCTGGGCGCGCCGGACACCGCCGACGGCCGCTTCGAGGTCTACACCCTCTTCGTGCTGCTGGTTCTGGAGCGGCTGCGGCGCCAGGGGGCCAAGACCTCGGCGATCGCCCAGGCCTATTTCGACGCCTACCTCGGCGGGCTCGACAACGGATTACGCGAACTGGCGGTCGGCGACCTGTCGGTGGGCAAGACCATGCGCAAGCTCGGCGAGGCCTTCTACGGCCGCGGCAAGGCGCTGGACGCGGCGCTGGCCGCGCTGCCGGACCAGACCGCGTTCGTCGCCCTCGTGGGGCGGACCATTTTCTCCGCCACGCCCGGCGCTGATCCGGCCCCGCTGGTGGCGCGTATGCTGCAGATCCGGGCCGAGCTGGCGGACGCGCCGGCGGACGCCCTGCTGGCGGGGGACCTGCCGTGGCGCGAGGGGGCATGAGGCGGCGCCTTGCCTATAGGGTCGGGCGCTTTATATCGTCCGCTCGCCTCATCCGGCTGGCTTGGAGCTAGACGCGGCCGTGTCCGAACCGCTGGTGATCTCCATCGACGCGATGGGCGGCGACCGTGGCCCCGCGGTCGTGGCGCCCGCCGTGGCGCAGGTGATCGGGGAAGGCAGGGCCGTCCGCTTCCTGCTGCATGGCGACGAGACGGCGCTGAAGGCCGCCATCGCCAAGCTGCCGGCGCTGGAGGGCCGGGTCGAGATCCGCCATTCCGAGCGCGTCATCAGTGGCGACGAGAAGCCGGGCCACGCCATGCGCCGCGGCAAGGGCACCAGCATGTGGGCCGCGATTGATTCGGTCCGCGCCGGCGAGGCGGCGGCGTGCGTCTCCGCCGGCAACACCGGTGCGCTGTGGGCCATCGCCAGGCTGCAGCTGCGCATGCTCGGCGATCTCGAGCGTCCGGCCCTCGTCGCCAGCTGGCCGACCGCCAAGGGCCACACCGCGGTGCTCGACGTCGGCGCCAACATCGAGTGCGACGCCCAGCGGCTGGTCGAGTACGCCATTCTGGGCGCGGCCTTCCACCACGCGGTGCACGGCTCGGCCCGGCCCACCGTCGGCGTGCTCAACGTCGGCTCCGAGGAAGAGAAGGGGCATGACGAGGTGCGCGGCGCCAACCGCCTGCTGCGCGAGATGAGCCTCGACTTCGATTACCGCGGCTTCGTCGAGGGCGACGACATCGCCAAGGGCACGGTCGACGTGATCGTCACCGACGCCTTCACCGGCAATGTGGCCCTGAAGACCGGCGAGGGTTTGGCGCGCTATTTCATCAACACCCTGCGCAGCACCTTCGCGTCCGACCCTCTGGCGCGCATCGGCGCCTTCATCGCCCAGGCGGCGCTCAGGCGCATGGCGGCGCGTTTCGACCCCAGCTCAATCAACGCTGCGCCTTTCCTCGGATTGAACGGGATTGTAGTCAAAACCCATGGGGGCGCTGACGCCCGGGGATTCGCCACCGCCATCAAGCTGGCGGCCGACCTCGCGGCGACTGACTTCGTGGCCCAGATCGATCGCAACTTGAAGACCTTGACCGCACAGCTGCCCAAGCCTGCGGTCGTGGCCGGGGAAAGAAGCAAGGCGTGAGTTCCACCCTAAGAAGCGTCGTCACCGGCGTGGGCGCCTTTCTGCCGGCGCGCGTGGTCACCAACAACGATCTGGCCAAGATCGTCGACACCACCGACGAGTGGATTCGCGAGCGCACCGGCATCCGCCAGCGCCACGAGGCCGCCGAGGGCGAGACCACGTCGGACCTGGCGACCAAGGCCGCCGCGCAGGCGCTGGCCGCGGCCGGGCGCACCGCGGCGGATGTCGACCTGATCATCGTCGGCACCACCACGCCGGACCTGACCTTCCCGGCCGTGGCCACCCAGGTGCAGCGCAAGCTTGGCGCGCCGGTCGGCATCGCCTTCGACGTGCAGGCGGTGTGCTCCGGCTTCGTCTATGCGCTGGCGACCGCCGACAACTTCGTGGTCCGCGGCCAGTCGAAGTGCTGCCTGGTCATCGGCGCGGAGACCATGACCCGGCTGATGGACTGGACCGACCGCGGCACTTGCGTGCTCTTCGGCGACGGCGCCGGCGCGGTGGTGCTGGAACCCGGGCAAGGGCAGGGGACCACCGCCGATCGCGGCATCCTGGGCGTCGCCCTGCGCGCCGACGGCGCCAAGCAGGACCTGCTCTATGTCGATGGCGGGCCTTCGACCACCGGGACCACCGGCAAGCTGCGCATGCTGGGCAACCAGGTGTTCCGCCACGCGGTGGTCAACATCTCGGAGGCGGTGCTGGCGGCGGCCAAGAACGCCGGCGTCACTCCAGCAGAGGTTGACTGGTTCATCCCGCACCAGGCGAACCAGCGCATCCTTGAGGGCGTGGCGCGGCGGCTCGGCATCGACGAGAAGCGAGTCATCTCGACCGTCGCCGAGCATGCCAACACCTCGGCCGCATCCATCCCGCTGGCCTGGGCGCAGGGCATGGCCGACGGGCGGATCAAGCCTGGCCAGCTGCTCCTGATCGAGGCCATGGGCGGCGGCCTGACCTGGGGCGCGGCGGTCGTCCGTCTTTAGACCCGGGTTTCGCACCTTTCCACGAAGTCTTTGACTTGACGGCACAATCGCGCCGTGCACCCTAGTCTTATAGAGGGGCGCGGGGTCGTGAATTCCATGAAGGGCCGGACTTTGACGCGGGCGGACCTCTGCGAGGCCGTGCACGAGGAAGTGGGCCTGACCCGTCAGGATTGCGCCGCCCTGGTGGAGCGCACCCTCGATCTCGTGGTCGAAGCGCTGGAACGCGGGCAGACGGTGAAGCTGTCGGGCTTCGGCGTTTTCCAGGTGCGCGCCAAGCGCGAGCGCATGGGCCGCAACCCCAAGACCGGCGAGCCGGCCGCCATCGATCCGCGCCGGGTGATCGCCTTCCGCGCGTCCCAGGTGATGAAGGCGCGGGTCGACCGCGCCCTGGCCAAGTAGGCGCGATGGCGAAGGGCCCGGAGGCCTTCCGCAGCATTTCCGAGGCGGCCGACGAGCTGGGCGTGCCCCAGCACGTGCTGCGCTTCTGGGAGACCAAGTTCTCGTTCATCCGCCCGATGAAGCGCGCCGGCGGGCGGCGTTTCTACCGGCCCTACGACATCGCCGTGCTGGCCGAGGTGCGCCGGCTGCTGCACGAGGACGGCTACACCATCAAGGGCGTGCAGAAGCTGCACCGCGACCTGGGCGCCAAGCACTTCCTGGCCGGCGAGCGGCCGCCGTCCGAAGCAGACGAGGGCGAGCCTCCGGGAGCCCACGACCTCACAACTGATGCCCGCCGCCGTCTCTCGGAAGCACTGCAAGCGCTGGAGTCTGCCAAGGCAAGGCTCGACGGCTTGCTCGGCGAGCCCTGACGCAACCTGGCAGGCGGGGCGCCACGCCGCAGGCGCTCGAAGAAGATTCACCACGGAAAACACGGAGGCCACGGAAAGCGCGTCCGTGTTTTCCGTGCTCAAAAAGACTTGAGGGCGCCTCAGAGCGCCTGCTTGAACGCCTCGAACCGCGGCGAGCCGCGCAAGAAGGCGTGCAGCACCATGTCGCCGGTCGCCGCGACCAGGCTGGGCTCGCCCCGGATCCGGCAGACGTGCAGCCACTCGATCGCCGCGCGGGGCTCGCTGGCCGCGGCCCAGGCCTGCGCCACCTGGAACGCGCCGGCCTGGCCGGCGAGGTGCAGTTGCTGGCGGCCGGCGGCATTGGCGCGGCGCATGGCGATCGGGCCGCTCTCGGCCAGCACGGTCCGCAGCCGGCGCGCCAGTTGCAACGCCGGGGCGTCGCGCCGCAGCCGGGCGTCGGCTTCCATGTGGTCGGGGAAATCGGCGTCGCGGTCTTCGACCAGGTCGAGGTGCGCCAGATAGGCGTGGGAGGCGGAGAACTCGGGCGCGAGCTGGGTCAGCTGCTCCAGCGCGGCCCGGCCGCCTTCGCGGCTGCCGGCGGCGAAGCGCAGCAGGGCGCGGTCGGCCAGGATCGAAGTCGATTGCGGATCGAAGCGCTGCGCGGCGGCGATCTCGGTCTGCGCCGCCGCGAGGTCGCCGCGCGCGCCCAGCGCCGTCGCCAGCCAGTGGCGGGCGCGGGCGTTGGCGGGCGCCAGCGACACCGCTTGCTCGAGCAGCGCCAGCCCGGTCTCGACGTCGGCGGACTGCCAGAGCGCGATGAAGCCCAGCGCCCGCACCGCGTCGGCCGACGTGGGCTCGAGCGAGCGCGCCTGCCGGGCGGCCGCGCCTGCCATGGCGTAGGCCGCCGCCTCGGGCGCAGCGCCGAACTCGCGCGACAGCAGGTGGCACTCGGCCAGGCCGGCATAGGCCGCCGCGCGGCCGGGATAACGCCGCGCGAGCTCGGTGAACGCGGTCATGGCCAGGTCGAGGCTGGCGGCGGTGCGCCGGCTGAGCGCGTAGCAGGCGTCGAGGTAGTGATCGCGCACCTCGGGCAAATCGTCGTACGGGGCGGTGTCGACCGCCGAGCCGGGGCGCGCCGGCGCCCGGCGCCCGACCATCCAGCCTTCCAGTTCGCTGGTGTCGGCCCAGACGGTGGGCCGCTTGCCGCCCGGCGCGCGGCGCACCGGCAGGGCCCGGTCGGCCTCCCAGCGCTTGGCTGTGCGCGCATCGCGGCCCAGGAAGGCCCCGATCGCCTTCCACCCCACCAGCCGTGAGCGCCTGCTCGTCATGGTTACGATTAGATCACGGTCGCCGGCGAAGCCCAAAGCCTCGCTCATCTTTCAACGGCCGCTTGCCGCCGCTAGATACGGGGATATCCGGCCACACGGGGTTCTTGGGTGATCATCGGCATCGATCTTGGCACCACCAACAGCGCTGTCGGCGTGTGGCGGGACGGGAAGGTCGAGCTGATTCGCAACAGCCTGGGGCATCTGTTGACCCCGTCCGCCGTCAGCCTGGACGAGGCGGCGGAGGGCCAGCTGATCGTGGGCCTGGCCGCCCGCGAGCGGCAGTCGACCCACCCGACCCTCACCGCCACCGCCTTCAAGCGCCACATGGGCACGCAGCGGGTGACCAAGCTGGGCAAGCGCGAGTTCCTGCCCGAAGATCTGTCGGCCATGGTGCTCGGCCGGCTGAAGGAGGACGCGGAGGCCTATCTCAAGGAGCCGGTCATCGAGGCGGTGATTACCGTGCCGGCCTATTTCAACGACAAGCAGCGCAAGGCCACGCGCCGGGCCGGCGAACTGGCGGGGCTGAAGGTCGAGCGGCTGCTCAACGAGCCGACCGCCGCCGCGCTCGCCTACGGCATCCACGAATTGGGCGAGGAGACCCGCTTCCTGGTGTTTGACCTCGGCGGCGGCACCTTCGACGTCTCGATCCTGGAGATCTTCGAAGGCGTCGTCGAAGTGCGCGCCTCCACCGGCGACAACCGGCTCGGCGGCGAAGACTTCAACGAGCTGATGATCGAGCTCTTCCTCGACAAGGCCGGCAAGGCGTGGACCAAGGCCGACCGCGGCGAGCCGCAGCTGACCCAGCGCCTGCGCGTCGCCGCCGAGCGGGCCCGGCGCGAGCTAAGCGAGCATCCAGCCGCGCAGATGTCGGTGACCTGGAAAGATCAGGCGCACGAGGCCGAGATCAGCGCCGAGGACTTCGAGGCCAAGGCCGCGCCGTTGCTCACCCGGCTGCGCGAGCCGGTGCTGCGGGCTTTGCGTGACAGCCAGATCAAGGCCGAGGACCTGGCCGAGATCGTGCTGGTGGGCGGCGCCACGCGCATGCCGGTGGTGCGCCGCGCGGTCACCCGCATGTTCGGCCGCTTCCCCTCCAACGCGGTCAACCCGGACGAGGCGGTTGCCATCGGCGCGGCGATCCAGGCCGGGCTGAAGGCGCGCGACGTGGCGCTGAAGGAGATCGTGCTTACTGACGTCTGCCCCTACAGCCTGGGCGTGGAGACGGCCGAGCGGCAGGGCAACGGCCAGTTCCGCGAGGGCGTGTTCTCGCCGATCATCGAGCGCAATACGGTGATCCCGGCCAGCCGGGTGAAGAGCTATTTCACCCTGCGCGATGGCCAGCGCTCGGTGCGCTTCGACATCTACCAGGGCGAATCCCGGCAGGCGAAGGAGAACATCTCGCTGGGCCGCATGGAAGTGGCGGTGCCGCCGGCCCCGGCCGGCGAAGTGGGCGTCGATGTGCGCTTCACCTACGACATCAACGGCCTGCTGGAAGTCGACGTCTTCGTGCCCAAGACCGGTGAGCGGCGCGAGCTGGTGATCGCCGACCAGGAAAGCGCCTCGGCGGTCGACTTCGAGAAGCGCCGCGCCGAGCTGGCGGCGCTGAAGCACCATCCGCGCGAGGAGGACATCAACAAGGCCGCCCTGGCCCGCGCCCTGCGCTGTTTCGAGAACTTCCTCGGCGACCAGCGCCAGTTCGTCGGCCGCGCCACGGCGGAGTTCGAGTCCGTGCTGGACGGGCAGGACCCGCGCGAGGTGGAGCGGGCGAGGGAGCAGCTGATCTCGACGCTGGACGCGCTGGAGGGCGAGACCTGGCTGTAGGCGCGCCGTCCATCTGGGCGACTTTGGGCCTCGAGGCGACGCGCGACCGCGCCGTCATTCGCCGCGCCTACGCCGCGCGGCTGAAGCTCACCAACCCCGAGGACGACCCGGCCGGCTTCCAGGCTCTGCGCGCGGCCTACGAGCGGGCGCTGGCTTACGCGGGGCCGGCGCCGGGCGGGGCAGCGGCAAGGCGGCGCGAGCCGCCGGTGGTGGTTCCCGAGGTCGAAGTCGAGCCGCGGGCGTTCGAAGAGCTGCTCGAGGTCCGCGAGGCGCCGGACGAGGCGGGGGACGGGACGCCGCGGCCGGAGCGCAGCCGGGACTGGCGGCCCGCGGCGCAGACCGAGGCCAAGACTGGGGACGGCGGCGCGCGGTCCCACGGCTGGCGCTCGCCCGACCCCTCGCCGCCGCCCGACCCTCAGCCCGGCAAGCTCAGAGCCTGGCGACCGGCCGATCCGCCGCCCGAAATCTTCGATGAGACCGTGCGTCGCGACTACGCCGCCCGCACCGACGCCCTGACCCGCCTCGCCGCCGATGCGGCCGCCACGCCCGAGGCGCTGCAGGCGGCGCTGGCCGCCTTCCTGGCCTCGCCGATGCTGGAGGACATGGCCCGTCATTCCGGGGCCGAGCGCTGGCTGGCCGCGCTGATCACCCGCAACACGCCGCGCACCGACCCGCTGCTTGCCCCCGCCATCGCCTATTTCGGCTGGGACGCGACCCGCGTCGGCCCGCGCTCCGACGCCGGGGCCCGGGTGCTGGCGCGCCGCGAAGACCTGCGCTTCCTGCAGACCTCGCGCGTGGTCGGCAACGTGCACCATGGCGCATTGGCGGCGCTGACCCGCAAGCCGGCGCGCTGGCGCTGGGTCCTCAATCGCTTGACGTTTGGGCTCGGCCGCCGGGTGCGCGACTTCCTCGCCGTCATCCGCACCGAACGCCCCGGCCTGATCGCTTCGCTCGACGCCGACGCCGTCGCTTGGTGGGACCGCTACCTGGCCCGCCCGCGCCTCGGCCCGATCGCCATCCTGGCGACGACCGCCGCACTGGCGATGACCCTGATCGCCTGGGCCGCCGAGGATCCCGCCCAGCTCAGGACCGGCGACCCCCTGGCCCCGCTGGAGCTGATCCTGGCCTCGGTGGTCACCGTGGTGCTGGTCAACCTCTTCGGGGTGCAGTGGCCGCGCACCCTCTGGCGGGAGCGCTGGGCCCGTATCGCCCCTGCCTGGGCGCGCTACGCCTGGGCGCCGGCCCTGGCGACCACCGTGATCGCCGCGTCGCTGGTCCCGGCCTCGCTGCCCGCGACCATAGCGCTGGCGGCGCTTACGGCCCCGCTGCTGCTCTGGTCGGTGGCCGTCGGCGAGCCGGACCAGCGGCAGGCGGGCTTCGCCGCGCCCGGCTTCCGTTGGCGCGGCCCGATCATCTCGTTCCCGATCGCCTTCGGGGTCTACCTTGCCTACTGGGGCGTGCTGCGGCCGGGCGTGCGCTTCCCCTGGCGGGCGATGACGGCGTTCGGCTTCGCCTACCTGGCGATCTTCTGGGTGCTGGTGACGACCGACCTGCCGGCCGACGCCTGGGGGCAGATGAGCGCGCCGCTGCTGGCGGCCGCCATCGCCTTCTCCGTCGGCGCCGGCACGCTGGCGGATGGCTGGAACCGGCTGCAGCCAACCCTCCAGCGGCGCGCCCTGATCGGCCTCGCCGGCCTCGTCGCCTTGGCTGTCGCGGCGATCTTCCTGGCCCGCGACTACGCCCCGGCCCGGCCGGCGGCCGCAGCGCTGGTGGCGGCCGCGGTCTTCGCTCACAAGACCCCGGCGCGGGCGCTCTTCGGCGAGCCGGCGCAGGTGCGCGACCTGGTCATGCGCTTCGGCTGGGTGCTCTTCGCCTGGATGGCGTCGAACATCGGCGAGCTGGCGACCAACTGGACGCCGCCGCTGGTGCTTCTGGGGGTGATCGCGGCCGTCATCCTGATCGCCGCGGCGCAGCGCGCCCGCCAGCCGGTGCGGCAGGGCTGGACGCAGCGGCTGGCGACCAGTCTGCGGCGCTACGGCTGGCTGGCCGTCGTGCCGATCGTCGACGTGGTGTGCGCCGGGCGCGAAACGCTCACGCTGGAAGGCGGCGGCCTCTGGCTCTTGACCGGCGTCGGACTGGTGCTGGCGAGCTTGGCGACCCCGCCGCGCGAAGCAGGCGCCCGATGAGGCCGCCGCGCGGAACCATTCGCGGCCCCCGCAGATTATCGGCTAGGCTGCGGCGGCCGGGGCGACCCCGCTCCGGCGCGCGCCGTGAGGGATATGCGATGAGCCGCGATACTGTGGAGGGCAAGCTGAAGAACGGGGCGGGCCGCCTGCAATCGGCTGCCGGCGCCGCGCTGGACGATCCGGAGATGCAGCTGGCCGGCGACGTGACCCAGGCCCAGGGTCGGGTGCAGGAAGTCGTCGGCGTCGCCAAGGACGCCCTGGTCAAGTCGGCGCTGGAGGCGCGCGACTTCGTCACCGACACCGCCCACCAAGCCACCGACGCGGTGAGCGACATCCGCGACAGCGCCCGCGGCGTCATCGACACGGTGAACCCGTTCGTGCGCGACAAACCCTATGCGGCGCTGGCGCTGGCGGCCCTGGTCGGCCTGATTGCCGGCGCGCTGCTCTTCGGCGGCGGCGCCAAGGTGATCTACATCAAGCCCGCCCGGCCCTGAAAACCCCAGGGTCCCGACATCACCGTTGCCCCGCTCGGGCGCCATCCCTATAAGGCCCTCCTCCTTGCGAGGAGACGGAGCGTAGCGCAGCCTGGTAGCGCACTTGACTGGGGGTCAAGGGGTCGCAGGTTCGAATCCTGTCGCTCCGACCAATCTCCTGAAGCGAGATTGATCGAAAACATCCGAGCCTTGGATCGGCGAACGAGAGCGGCATGGGCTGGCCGACCCGCTACGTCGAACAATTGAGATCGGGCGAGACCGTGCAGTTCCGCCCGCGCGGCAATTCGATGGTCGGCCGCATCGAGTCGGGCCAGCTCTGCACGGTCATTCCGGCCGACCCGGCCAAGGTGCAGGTCGATGACATCGTGCTCTGCCAGGTAAAGGGCAGCGAGTACCTGCACATTGTGAAGGCCATCCGCGGCGCCCAGTTCCAGATCGGCAACAACCGGGGCCACATTAACGGCTGGATCGCCGCCGGCGCGATCTTCGGCCAGTGCGTGAAGGTCGAGGCGTAGGACGACTGGACAGAGGTCTTGTCACGACGGCGGTATAGTCCGAGGCGCCAAATCGGCTCTCGGAGTAAGCGGCGATGCAGAAGAACGATCAGCCGGCGGGCGCGGGCGCGCCGTCTTTGCCCAGTGCTTGCGATCTCAACGCTCCCGACGCCGCCAGCGCCGGTCCCGGCGGGGCGCGGGCCTGGATGGACCACAATCTGCGCATGAACGACCTCACCACGGTCGGTACGCACAACAGCTACAAGCAGCAGATCAGCGAGCCGATCATGGCGCTGATCAAGCGCGCCGCGCCGGATCGCTGGCATCACCTCGACTATTGGCACCGCACGCTGACCGAGCAGCTCGACGACGGCGCCCGCAACCTGGAGCTCGACGTGGTCTGCGACCCCGAGGGTGGGCGCTTTGCGCATCCGGCGGGCATGGCGACCACTGGCCAGGAGGTGTCCGCCGAGTACGTGGCGGCGATGTCGAAGCCGGGCTTCAAGGTGATGCACATCCAGGACCTGGACTTCCGCTCCAGCTGTCTGACCTTCGTGGGTGGCCTCGCCGAGATCCGGGACTGGTCCTCGGCGCATCCCGATCATGTGCCGATCCTCATCACCATGAACACCAACGACGGCCGCTCGCGCACCCGGGGCGGGGTCGATGCGCTGCCGTTCGACACCGCGGCTTACGATGCGCTGGATGCGGAGATCCGCGGGGTGTTCCCGCCGGCGCAGTTGATCACGCCGGACCTGGTGCGCGGCGACTACCCGAGCTTGCGCGAGGCGGTGCTGGAGCGCGGTTGGCCGACGCTGGGCGAGGCGCGCGGCAAGGTGTTCTTCGCCCTCGATGAGCACGGGGCCCACCGCGAGGCCTATCGCGGCGGGCGGCGCACGCTGGAGGGACGGGTCTATTTCGTCGACACGGCCGGCGAGGATGCGCCCGACAGCGCCTACCTGACCCTCAACGAACTGGCCGACGCGCCCCGCATCACCGCCGCGGTGAAGGCCGGCTTCATCGTCCGCACCCGCGCCGACGCCGACACCAACGAGGCGCGCAGCAATGACACGACGCGGCGCGATACGCTGCTGGTTTCGGGCGCCCAGTACGTCTCCACCGACTACCGCTGGCCGGACACGCGGCTCTCCGACTACGTCGTGCGCCTGCCCGGCGGCGCCATCGCCGTGGCCAACCCGCAACGCGCGCCGGAGCGCTGCGCGGGCCTGCCGATCGAGGGGTAAGCCTCCCCACTTGGGGAGGCAGGATTGGGGGCGTATAGCCCGCCGCGATGACCTCATTTTTGAAAGACGGGCGCTCGCGGCCGGTGGCCGTGTGGCTGGGTGTCGTGATCGCCATGGTGTTCGCCATGGTGGTCGTGGGCGGGGCGACGCGGCTGACCGGGTCGGGGCTGTCGATCACCGAGTGGAAGCCCGTGTCGGGCGTGCTGCCGCCGCTTTCCGAGGCCGACTGGCAGAAGGATTTCGCCCTCTATCAGCAGACGCCCCAGTACAAGCAGGTCAATGCCGGCATGACCCTGCCGGAGTTCCGCTCGATCTTCTGGTGGGAGTGGGCGCACCGGCTGCTGGGCCGGCTGGTCGGCGCAGTTTTCGCCCTGCCGTTCATCGGTTTCCTGGTCTTGCGGCAGATGCCGACGCGGCTGATCTGGCGCTGCGCCATCCTGCTCGGCCTCGGCGGCCTGCAGGGGCTGGTCGGCTGGTGGATGGTGCAGAGTGGGCTGGAGCATCGGGTCTCGGTGGCGCCGGAGCGGCTGGCGACCCACCTCGGCCTGGCGCTGATCCTCTACTGCGCCCTCATATGGACCGCGATGGAGGCGTGGAGCGGGCAGGGGCGGTTGCGCGCCTCGCGCACTGGCGGCTGGCCGGTGACGGCTCTGGTGTTCCTGGGCGCGGTCTTCTTTCAGTGCCTGCTGGGCGCGCTGGTGGCCGGCAACCAGGCGGGGCTGGTCGACAACGATTGGCCGCTGATGAACGGCGATTTCATCCCGACCGACTACGCCAAGATCGGCGGGCTTTGGGCGACGCTGGCGCACAGCCAGGCCGCCGTGCAGTTCAACCACCGCCTCGTCGCCTACGCGGTGGTGGTGGCGGCGATCGGCCTTGCCAGCGCCGGCCTCAACTCGCGCCTGCTGATCGGCCAGAGCCGCGCCCTGGTGCTGGCCGTTGGCGTGGTCGCCGGCCTGCAGGTGCTGCTGGGCATTGCCACCCTGATGCTGCGCGTGCCGCTGCCGCTGGCCCTGATGCACCAGGCCGGCGCGGCGATCCTGCTTGGGGTGGCTACGGCGCTGGCGTGGCGGGTGCGGCGGCCTTAGTCGCCGAACACCCCCACCCGCACCCCCAACAGGTGTCATCCCGGCCGTAGCGTAGCGAAAGCGTAGCGAAGCGCCGGGATCTCCTCGCGGGCGCCAGTGCTGAGGGGATCCCGGACAGCCGCTTCGCGGCTTCCGGGATGACAAGCAAAAAGGGAAACGGTATTATAATACCGGTACCGTTAGAGTCTTGAAATTACACACTATTCCAGTTATTTCGCCACCCACTGTTGACGCGCCCCAAAGCGGCAGGTATCAGCGCGCCCTTCGTTTCAAGGCCCGACCCGAATGAACACCAAGACCACGGCCTCGCTGAGGCCTTCCGAGATCGAGAAGAAGTGGATCCTCGTCGACGCGGAGAACGCGGTGGTGGGGCGTCTGGCTTCCTTCCTGGCGATGCGCCTGCGCGGCAAGCATCGCCCCGACTACACCCCGCACATGGACTGCGGCGACTACGTGGTGGTGATCAACGCCGACAAGGTGAAGCTCACCGGCCGCAAGCTGGCGAAGAAGACCTACTATCGCCACACCGGCTATCCGGGCGGGATCAAGAGCACCACGGCCGGCAAGGTGCTGGACGGCAAGTTCCCCGAGCGCGTGCTCGAGAAGGCCGTCGAGCGCATGCTGCCGAAGGAAAGCCCGCTGGCCCGGGCGCAGATGACGCACCTGCGCCTCTACAACAGCGCCGAGCATCCGCACGAAGCGCAGAACCCCGAAACGATCGACTTCAAGTCCGCCAACACCAAGAACGTCCGGAGCTGACGGATATGACTGAGTCCCACGGTTTCGAGGCCCTGCAGGCCCTGGCCACCCCGGGCGCCGAAAACGCCGCAAACCGCGAACCCAAGCGCGACGCGCAGGGGCGCGCCTACGCTACCGGCAAGCGTAAGAATGCCGTCGCCCGCGTCTGGATCAAGCCCGGCAAGGGCAAGATCACCGTCAACGGCCGCGACCAGGAAGTCTATTTCGCCCGTCCGGTGCTGCGCATGATGATCGCCCAGCCGCTGGAAGTGGCCGGTCGCCTTGGCGAGTTCGACGTCGACGTGACCGTCACCGGCTCGGGCCTTTCCGGCCAGGCCGGCGCCGTGCGCCACGGCATCGCCAAGGCGCTCACCGACTATGAGCCGGCGCTGCGCATCGCGCTGAAGCCGCACGGCTTCCTCACCCGCGACAGCCGGGTGGTCGAGCGCAAGAAGTACGGCAAGGCCAAGGCCCGACGCAGCTTCCAGTTCTCGAAGCGCTGACGCGCGGCGAAAACTCGTCGCCGGTTTTCAGGGGCGCTTCGGATCAATCCGAAGCGCCCCTTTCGTTTTGGCTGTAGGCTTGGAGGCGCACATGACGCCCAAGGTTTTCATCGACGGAGAGGCCGGGACCACGGGCCTGGAGATCCGCGAGCGGCTGGCCGGCCGGCGCGACCTGGAAGTGGTGTCGATCGATCCGGCGCGCCGCAAGGACGTCGAGGCGCGGCGCGAATTGCTGAACACGGCCGATGCCGTGATCCTCTGCCTGCCCGACGATGCGGCGCGCGAGGCGGTGTCGCTGGTCGAAAGCAACAGTGTGCGCGTCATCGACGCCTCGACGGCGCACCGCACCGCGGCCGGCTGGGCCTATGGCCTGCCGGAGATGAGCGCCGACGGCCGGGCAGGGGGGCAGCGCGCCAAGATCGCCGCCGCGCACCGCATCTCCAATCCGGGCTGCTGGCCCACCGGCTTCATCGCCCTGGTGCGGCCGCTGGTCGAGGCCGGGCTGATCCCCGCCGACTGGCCGCTGAGCGTGCACGGCGTCTCCGGCTATTCCGGCGGCGGCAAGGCGATGATCGCCGAGTTCGAGGATCCGGCGGCGGCGAACCACACCGACGCGCCCTTCCGCCTCTATGGCCTCGCCATGGGCCACAAGCACGTGCCTGAGATGCAGAGCTATGGCGGCCTGACGCACAAGCCGGTGTTCAGCCCCGCGGTCGGCCATTATCGCAAGGGCATGCTGGTCGAGGTCCCGCTGGCGCTGGAAGCCTTGCCGGGCGTGCCGTCGGCGAGCGATCTGAACGCCTGCCTGGCGGCGGCTTACGAGAATGAGCCGTTCGTTCAGGTCACGAGCCTCGGTGAGGCGGCCGCGGTCAGCACCCTGCCGCCGGAGCAGCTGAACGGGACCAACCGGATGCGGCTCTTCGTGTTCGGCAATCCGGCCAGCGGGCAGGCCCGGCTGGTCGCGCAGCTCGACAATCTCGGCAAGGGCGCTTCGGGCGCCGCGGTGCAGAACCTCAACCTGGCGCTCGGCCTCGACGAGACTGCCGGGCTTTGAGCCTGCGGCGCGCCAACCTGGACGACATGCCGGCCCTGGCGCGCCTGCATCGCCACACGGTCAGCGTCTCGCTGCCCTTCGTGCCCCACCTGCACACGCCTGAGGAGGACGCGTGGTGGTTCGGCGAGCGCCTCTTCGCGCTCAACGAAATCTGGCTGGCCGAGGCGGCGGACGGCCCTGATGGCTACGTGGCCTTCCGCGCCGACTTCATCGAGCACCTGTTCGTGCGGCCCGAGAAGCAGGGCGCGGGGCTTGGCGTCACCCTGCTGGGCATGGCCCGGGAGAACGCCGCCGAACTCACCCTCTGGACCTTTCAGCAGAACCTGCGCGCCCGGCGTTTCTACGAACGCCAGGGCTTTCGCTCGATCCGCATGACCGACGGGGCCGACAACGAGGAGAAGCTGCCGGACGTGCTCTATCGCTGGAGCAGGATCGACGGTGGTCCGTGAGCGGGCCGTGTAACGTATGAGGCCGGTCGGACGTATATCGGTCAGACATCCTCTTCAGATTGGCCCCGCCATGAAGCTCGACCGCCGCGCCTTCCTCCTCACCGCCACGGCGCTCGCCGCCTGCACCCCCGCCGCGCCCAACGTCACCGCCGACGCGGCCCAGCCCGATACGTTTGCCAACTCGCCGTTCCGCAAGCTCACCACGGCCGACTGGCAGGCCCGTCTGCCCGCGGCGTCGTTCGACGTGCTGCGCCACGAGGGCACCGAGGCGCCGTTCTCCAGCCCGCTCAACAACGAGCATCGGCACGGGACCTTCGCCTGCCTGGGCTGCGGCCTGGCGCTGTTCAAGTCGGACTGGAAGTTCGACAGCGGCACCGGCTGGCCCAGCTTCTACACCGAGATCGAGGGCGCGCTGGTGAAGAAGGCCGACTTCGCCATCATCGAAGAACGCACCGAGTATCACTGCGCCCAATGCCTGGGCCACCAGGGCCACGTCTTCACCGACGGCCCCCGCCCCACCGGCCTGCGCTACTGCAACAACGGCGTGGCGCTGAAGTTCATTCCGGCTTAAGGCGTCTCATCCCCCGCCCTGGGGGAAGTGTCGGCGCAGCCGACGAAGGGGGCCTACAGCGCCCGAGCCCCCTCCACCGCCTTCGTCCCCCTCCCCCGTTCGGGGGAGGAGAAGGAGACCCTCATGCAACGTTTCATCCTCACCGGCGCCCCGGGCGCCGGGAAGACCATCATCCTGCGCCAGCTCGAGCTCGACGGCTTTGCCGTGGTTGAGGAGGCGGCCACCGACCTGATCGCCCTGGTCACCGCCCAGGGAGTGGAGCGGCACTGGGAGCTGCCGACCTTCATCGACGACATCCTGGCCCTGCAGCAGGCCCGCCAGCGCCGCGCTGATGTGTGGCCGGAGACGCGCGTCGTGTTCGACCGCTCTCCGATCTGCACCTGGGCGCTCTGCCGCTTCGTCGGTCGCGAGCCACCCGAGGCGCTCGTCGACGAGGCGGCCCGCATCCAGCGCGAGGGCGTCTACGAGCGGCGCGTGTTCTTCGTGGAGAACCTCGGCTTCGTGACACCCACCGAGGCGCGCCGGATCAGCTTCGAGGACACCGTGCGCTTCGAAGCCATCCACCGCGACGTCTACCGCGAGTTCGGCTTCAACCTGATCTCCGTGCCTCCCGGCGAGGTCGGCGCGCGGACGGAGCTGGTGAAGCGGGAGATGGCGCGGGCCTAAGAACGCCCCACGCTCATCTCGTAGCGCACCATGGTGGAAACGCCGCCGTGCCAGGCGGTCTCTTCGGTGAGGCCGTTCTCGGTGAAGCCGAGGCGTTCGGCGAGGCGTCGCGAGGCGAGGTTGTCCGGCGAAATGTGGGCTTCGATGCGTGCCAGGCCGGCGATTTGCGGCGCGGCGGCGAGCAGCAGGCGCAAGGCGCGCGCCGCGTGGCCTTGCCCGCGGAACTGCGGGTAGAGCCAGTAGGAGACGTTGGCGACGTCAGGCTCGACCAGCCGGATCTCGCATCCGCCGATCAGCCCGGCGCCCGGCAGGCGGGCCATGTAGGCGAAGTTCGGGTGGCCGGCGGCGCGGGCGTCCATCCAGCGCTGCATGGCCCCGCGCGTCTCCTCCAGCGTGGCGCGGCGCAGGGAGTCGAAGCGCAGCCGCATCTCGTCGTCCTCGCCGGCCTGATGGGCCTCGGCGTCGGCCAGGGTTGGCGCGTCGAGCAGCAGCACGCCGTCGGTGAGGCTCTCCGGCAGGCGGATCGGGTAGTCGGCGGGATCCATGGCGACGCGGCTGATACCACGCCTGGCTCAGGCGAGCACCAGGGCGGCGGCGGCCTCGGGCGACAGCACCGAGGTGTCGAGGACGAGATCAGCGGTCAGCCCGGCGTGCAGGTCGTAGTGACCGGCGGCGAGGCCGGGCGTGCGCCGTCGCTCGCGCGCTGCCTCGCGGCGCAGCAATTCGCTGAGCGGCGGCAGGACCAGCACCAGCTTCGGGTTCAGCCCCTCCAGCGCCCGGAGCCAGTCGGCCAGGCAGGCCGCGTCGAGCAGCATGTCGTCGACCACGACGTTGACGCCGGCCCGGGCGTAGACGGCGACGGCGCGGTGGAAGCCCTGCAGCAGCCGCCAGCCGACGGGGCCATGGCCGATCCGCCGGATGTCGCCCTCGACGATGTAGTGGAACCCGGCCGCAGTCTCGGTCCCGCTGCCGCCCCAGCGCTCGGCGGTGGCGGCGAAGAGGCCGTCGAGCGACTGCATCAGGTAGTGATCGACCGCCGTCTCCTGGATGGCGCGCGCCAGAGTGGATTTGCCGGCGCACGATGGGCCGACCAGCAGCACGACCCGGCCGGCGCCGTCCATGGCGCTAGGACTTCACCTTCACATAGCTGCCGGGCGCGTCCTCGAGCGGCTTCAGCGGGCCGCCGGCGGGATCGCGGGCCGGTACCTGGCCGCCGGAACGCGACTTCAGCCACACCATCCACGATGGCCACCACGAGCCCGGGTGCTCCTCGGCGCCGGACATCCAGCCCTCGACCGTGGCCGGCAGCTCGCCGTTGGTCCAGTGCTGGTATTTCTTCGCGTCCGGATGGTTGATCACGCCGGCGATGTGGCCCGAGCCCGCCATCATGAAGGTGGTCGGCCCGCCGAACAGCTTCGCGCCCTTGTAGACCGAGCGGTAGGGGGCGATGTGATCCTCCTTCGAGGACTGTACGTAGATCGGCGTCTTCACCTTGCCGAGGTCGAGCTTGACGTTGTCGAGCACCAGTTCGCCCTTCGCCAGGGCGTTCTCGCCGTAGAACTTGCGCAGGTAGAAGAGGTGCAAGGTCCGCGGCATCCTGGTCTGGTCGGCGTTCCAGAACAGCAGGTCGAAGGGCCGCGGCTCCTTGCCCATCAGGTAGTTGTTGACGAAGAAGCTCCAGATCAGGTCGTTGGAGCGCAGGGCGTTGAAGGTGTCGGCCATGGTCTGGCCGCTGAGCACGCCGCCGCCGGCGTCCATCTTCTTCTCCAGGTCCTTCAGCCAGTCCTCGTTGGTGAAGAGCAGCAGGTCGCCCGCTTCCGAGAAGTCCTGCTGGGCCGCGAAGAAGGTGGCCGAGGCGATGCGGTCGTCGCCGCGCGCCGCCATGTGGGCGAGGGCGCAGGACAGGAGTGTGCCGCCGATGCAGTAGCCGACGGTGTTGACCTGCTTGACGCCGGCCTGCTTGGTCACCGCATCGACCGCTGCGTAGATTCCGTCGTGCAGGTAGTCGGCGAAGGTCTTCTCGGCCAGCTTGGCGTCCGGGTTCACCCACGAGGTGACGAAGACGGTGATGCCCTGGCTGGACAGCCAACGGATCATCGAGTTCTCGGGGCGCAGGTCCAGGATGTAGAACTTGTTGATCCAGGGCGGGAAGATCAGCAACGGGGTCTCGCAGACGCTGGGCGTCGCCGGATCGAACTGCAGGATCTGGATCAGCTCGTTCTGGAAGATCACCTTGCCGGGCGCGGTGGCGACGTTCTCGCCGACCTTGAACTGCGAAAAGTCGGTCTGGCTGATCGAGAGCTGGCCGCCGCCGCGCGCCAGGTCGCCGGCGAAGTTCTCCATGCCCTTGAGCAAGGATTCGCCGTTGGTGGCCATGGCTTCGCGCAGGGCCGCGGGGTTGGAGAGCAGGAAGTTGGACGGCGAGATCGCGTCGGTGAGCATCTTGGTGAAGAACTCGACCCGCCGCTTGGTCAAGGGCTCGACGCCCTCGACGCCGCCGACCAGGTCGTTCAGCCAGTCCGAGGTGATCAGGTAGGACTGCTTCATCACGTCGAAGACCGGGTTCTGGCTCCACTCGGGATCGAGGAAGCGCTTGTCGCCCTTCTGCGGCTGCACGACCTGGGTGTTGGGCTGGCCCTGCACGTGCTGGGCGGCGGACTTCCACAGCTCCATGTAGCGGCCGAAGAGGTCGGCCTGGGCGCGCATCAGCCGGTCGGGCTGAGAGGCGAGGCGGGCCATCACCTCGGACATCGCGGCGGCGACGTGGAACGGGTCTGCCGACAGCGCGGCGGGGCGGTCGGCGCTGCGCAACGCGGCTTCAGCGATGGCGCCCTGGGCGGTCATGGCGGCGCGGGCGAGGTTGAGCGACAGCAGCTCCAGCCCTTCGCGCTGCTCGGAGGTGAGGAACTCCATCGACGGCGCGCCCGGGGCGGCGGTGGGCGCAGGCTTGGGGGCGGGCTGGGGCGTGGGTGCGGCCTTCGGCGCGGCGGCGGCAGCCGGCTTTGCGGCCGTCTTGGCGCTCGTCTGGGCCGGCGACCGCTTCTTGCGAGGCGCCTTGGGGGGGCTAGCGCCGCCTGAATCCGCCATGCAACTCTCCTCGGCCCGCGCCCGGGCTCGCTTCGCGAAGGCGCCAGGTAGAGCCTCGCCGCCCTTCCGTGACACGCCATGATGTCATAAGACCCGGACAAATGAACGGTTTCCCGGCCAAATATTGGGGCTTCGCCGCGGCGCTCGCGCTGCTAGGCCCCAGCGCGGCCGTGGCACTGCCCACGATCACGCCGCCGCCGGCCCACCCCTCGCCGGTGACCACCGCCGCGATCGCCGCGGCCGAAGCGCCAAGCGCCTACCCGAGCTTCGCCTCGATCCCGGTCTATCCGAAGGATCTGCGGCCGCTATCGGCCTGGAAGAGCGCCATCGTCTCCATCCAGAGCGCCGGCGCAGCGCTGACCCAGCGGGCCGCCACCGAGCCCTGGACCCTCGCCAACACCGAGGTCTGGGCCGCCGACGAGCGCGCCATCGCCACGCCGCCGCCGCGAATGGAGAACGGCCCGGACACCGCCGCCTTCATTGCCGAGATGCGCGCCCGAGCTACGCCGCCCCCGCCGCTGCATCATACGGCGGGGGCCGCTCCAGCATCCCATCCCTGATCCGGCTTGGCGGACCCCGCCTGAGGGGTCTATCCATGCCTCTCCAATCGCGCGGCGCCGGCCGCGCATGAATGGCGCCATGACCCCCGATTTTCCCCGCATCAAACGCCTGCCGCCCTACGTCTTCGAAGAGGTGAACCGCCTGAAGGCGCGCCTCAGGGCCGACGGCGTCGACATCATCGACTTCGGCATGGGCAATCCCGACATGCCGACCCCCAAGCACATCGTCGACAAGCTGATCGAGACCGCCCGCGACCCCAAGTCGGGCCGCTATTCGGCCTCGCGCGGCATCCCCGGCCTGCGCCGCGCCATGGCCGGCTATTACGGCCGCCGGTTCGGCGTGAAGCTCGACCCGGACCGCGAGGTGATCGCGACGCTGGGCTCCAAGGAAGGCTTCGCCAACCTCGCCCAGGCGGTCACCGGCCCCGGCGACGTGATCGTCTGCCCGGACCCGGCCTATCCGATCCACGCCTACGGCTTCATCATCGCCGGCGGCGTCATCCGCCAGGTGCCGGCGCTGTCGCCCGAGGGCTACCTCGAGGGCGTCAGCCGCGCGGTGCGCGACTCGTCGCCGCCGCCCAAGGTGCTGGTGCTGAGCTATCCATCCAACCCGACGGCCCAGTGGGTGGACCTCGATTTCTACAAGGACGCGGTGGCGCTGGCCAAGAAGCACGACCTGCTGGTGCTGTCCGACATCGCCTATTCGGAGATCTACTTCGACAACAACCCGCCGCCCTCGATCCTGCAGGTCGACGGGGCCAAGGACATCGCGGTCGAGGTGAATTCGCTCTCCAAGACCTACGCCATGGCCGGCTGGCGCGTCGGCATGGTGGTGGGCAACGAGCGCATGTGCGCGGCGCTGGCGCGGGTGAAGTCCTATCTCGACTACGGCGCCTTCACGCCGATCCAGGTGGCGGCTGTCGCCGCCCTCAACGGGCCGCAGGACTGCGTCGACGAGATCCGCGCCATCTACAAGTCGCGCCGCGACGTCTTGATCACCTCGATGGCCCGCGCCGGCTGGGACGTGCCGGAGCCCTCCGCCTCGATGTTCGCCTGGGCCCCGGTGCCGGAAGCCTTCCGCGAGGCCGGCTCGATGGCTTTCGCCAAGCTGCTGATGGAGAAGGCCAGCATCGCGGTGGCGCCCGGCGTCGCGTTCGGCGAGCACGGCGAGGGCTATGTGCGCATTGGCCTGGTGGAGAACGAGCACCGCATCCGCCAGGCCGCCCGCAACGTGCGCCGCTTCCTCGACCAGGCCGGCCAGCACCTGAGCTCGCTGCCGCACGACTCGTTGCCGTCGGAGACCGCGAAATGATCCGCGCCGCCTGCCACTGCGAAGCCGTGAAGTTCGAGATCTCCGAGCCGCCGGAATGGGTGCTCGACTGCAACTGCACCCTCTGCCGCCGCTACGGCGTGCTCTGGAGCTACTACCATCCGCCCGCCGGCCAGGCGAAGCTGCTGCTGCAGCCCGACCCGGCCGCGAGCGAGACCTACAGCTGGGGCGACCGCGGCATCGCCTTCCGCCGCTGCCGCACCTGCGGGTGCATGACCCACATGCAGACCACCGACATCGACCCGCCGATGATCTTCGGCGTCAACGCCCGCATGATGTCCGGCCTCGACCCCGCCAAGGTCCGCGTGCGCCGCAAGGACAACGGCGGCTCCGGCTTCTTCTGGACCCGCCCCGACGAGCCGATCATCCCCAGCACCCACCCGCCAATGCCGCCACCTACGTTCGAGGATTGGCGCTAGCTCCGTCCGTCCAAGCCGCGACAACCATCCTTGAGGGGCCTTCATGCAGTACGACGACGTCATCCGCGGCCGCCGCAGCATCCGCGGCTACAAGCCGGACCCGGTGCCCAGGGCCCTGATCGAGGAGATCATTGCGCTGGCGATGCGCGCGCCGTCGTCGATGAACACCCAGCCCTGGAACTTCTACATCATCACCGGCGAGCCGCTCGATCGCATCCGCGCCGGCAACACCGAAAGAAACGTGTCGGGGGTTCCGCAATCGCGCGAGTTCCGCGTCGGCAATGCGCCGTTCGCGGGGCAGCACCGCGAGCGCCAGATCGGCGTCGCCAAGCAGCTGTTCACCGCGATGGGGATCGCGCGCGATGACAAGGAAGGGCGCCAGGATTGGGTGCTGCGCGGCTTTCGCCAGTTCGACGCGCCCGTCTGCGTGATCGTGACCTATGACCGCTCCCTGCACGGCATGGACGACGCCCCCTTCGACTGCGGCGCCGTGGCCACCGCCCTGGTCAACGCCGCCTGGTCGCGCGGCCTGGGCGCCGTGATCAACAGCCAGGGCATCATGCAATCCCCCGTCGTCCGCGAACACGCCGGCGTCGCCGAAGACCAGGTCATCATGAAGAGCATCGCGCTGGGGTGGCCGGACGAGGACTTCCCGGCGAACGCAGTGGTGTCCGAACGCAAGTCGGTGGCGGAGGCGACGGTGTTCGTGGGGTTCGACGAGTAGCGAGGCGTCGGCGGTACATCTGGGCGACGGCGGCGCCGCCTTCCGCCGCTGCCGCACCTGCTGGTGCATTATCCGTATGCCGATCAGCGCCCGCATGATGTCCCGCCTCGACCAAGGTTCGTCTCTGTTGCAGGGACAACGGCGGCGCCGGCTTCTTCTGGGCCCGCCTGGACGAGCCTGTGATCCCCAGCGGCCGCCCGCCAATGCGGCCACCAATGTTCGAGCATTGGCGGCAGCGGCGCGTTCAACGAGCTAAGGAGGTAGTCTCCCGCCCCTCGCGAATTGATGCACTGCCAACCGAAGGGGATGGTTGGCCGCTTGAGGACGGACAAGCGTCGCTACTATCCTGAATTTTGGGGTCAGGTCTGCGCAACTGCAGGATTGCTCGGCGTGCGCGTGCTGTATGCTTGACTGGTTCAAGCTTCGCACGGGCGGTACGTCGCGGTGGGCGGGAGGAAGGTTAGTCCCTTGAGGATATTTCTTAGCTGGGGCGGATATCGCAGTAAACGGGTCGCGCTAGTGGATAGGCTCATTCAGAGGATTCCCTGATTGAGCGAAGCGGTTCAAGCTCTCGATATGAGAGCAGGGATCATCGTTTCCGTCACGCCTGAGGATCGCGTCCGCCTGGAGGCCATCGTCAGGGATCGCAATCGCCC
>DATAVF010000199.1:0-4366 GCA_036267835.1 Caulobacteraceae bacterium
GGGCGATTGCGATCCCTGACGATGGCCTCCAGGCGGACGCGATCCTCAGGCGTGACGGAAACGATGATCCCTGCTCTCATATCGAGAGCTTGAACCGCTTCGCTCAATCAGGGAATCCTCTGAATGAGCCTATCCACTAGCCGCCCTACGTAGGTCAGCCGCCTAGAACAGCCTATCGGCCGTGTAGGAAGTCCTGACGGGCGTGGCGAGTATACCGTTTGCAAATCAGGCGTTCCATGCTGGAACCGCTGATCAAAAACGATCCACAATCTCATAATTTAAGTTGACGATGACAAACATCACCGAAGTTGCAAGCGTTCTGAACCTTGAAATCGATGGGAAGGTTGTTGATGGCCGCACCCAAGCCGCCCGGAACTTCAAAAAGACCGTGCTTGGGCTCGCCGAACAACTAGGCAGACATCCGAACCAAGCGCAACAGCTCATGCTCAAGCAAGCCGCGACGCTCGCCGTGCTGTGCGACCGCGACACTGCGAAAATCCTACAAGGTGAAGGGATCGATGAGAACAACTTCCGCAGGAACACGGCTCAGCTCGGCGCGTTGCTGATCCGGCTTGGCTTGGCGTTGATGTCGCGTGATATCAGCAAGAAGGACCGGCCATCCGATGACATGTTCGCCGACGCCTTGAACGCTAGCTTCGAGCCCATCGAGACATGAAAAAGGCCCGCCTTCTGCTCAAGGCGGGCCTTATCCTTTGGAAAGGAACATCTTCGTGGGCGGGGTCAGGACCACACTCAGATGAAGCAATATATTAGCTGATTTTGCTGACGTTCGCAACATCTTCTAGCACGCGATACACGCTAGCGCGGCCGATCTTGAGGCGACGTGCAATCGCCGATGCGCCAAGACCCTCTCCCTTGAGCGTCTTGACTGCGGCGATGTCTATAGTCGCCGGACGCCCCTTGTAGACGCCTGCGGCCTTCGCCTTGGCGATGCCTTCGGACTGGCGCTCGCGGCGTAGGTTCGTCTCGAATTCAGCGAACACGCCCAGCATGTCGAGGAACGCCTTCCCGGCGGCCGTCGAGGTATCAATCGGCTGTTCCGTGGCTTGGAGCGCCACGCCCTTCGCCTTGAGCTTGCGCACGATGTCTTGAAGGTCGCCGATGCTGCGCGCCAGCCGGTCAACCCGCGTCACTAGGACCGTGTCACCCTTGCTGGACACGTCAAGCATGAGGGCCAGTTGATCGCGGCCGGCGATGGTCGTGCCGCTGCGCTTCTCCACGAACACCTTGTGCGCGCCAGCGGCCGACAACGCCGCTTCCTGTATGGCGGTGTCTTGATCCGCGCTTGACGCCCTCGCGTAGCCCCAAATGGTCATGTCACTACTCCCTGTGTCTCGTTTGGGTCTAGACCCTTCGCGTCGGGCCGTCAAACGGTTTCTGAGACACCCATACAAGACGGCAATAGTGTCTCGCGACGCTGTCTCGCTCCGGTATACCCGGATGAGACACGTCGGAGAGCTGGACAGGCACGCTAGTCAGGCAATCCCTGACACCCGCGAGGCCGGTAAACCGCAGCTCGCCGAAGCGTAAAAGAGGGCGCGTCTAGCGCTAGAACACCAAGCTTTTCAAGCTGGTAGGAAGTGTGCGACCTCACAATCGAAAGCTTCGTGCGGCAACCCCCACCCGCTTCAAACAGTAGCGCCGCTCCGCTTAAGGGGCCATGTCCACGGACAGGCATTGGGGCACGTGCATGCCGATCTCGGTGCCCTCGACGGTCATTTTGGTGGTGATGTCGCCGGCCAGGACCCAGCACGCCTTTTCGGTGGCGATGTTGGCGATCTGGATCGGGGCGCGCTGATTGAACGTGATGAGCAGCATCCACGACGTATGTGGGACTGGCGCAGCCGCCTGCACACAGCCAGGCACGGCCGGTGTTCGGGCGAACGCGGCACTGGCGACAAGGCTCATGGCCAAGCTGGTAAGAAGTAGGCGCTTCATGGGTTACTCCACTGTTGGTGGCTTCCTTTAGCTCGGGTTGGGATTTCCTCCAAGAGGGCGGCGTCGAAGCCGACCGTCTTGCTAAGAACGCCTTGAAAAGCTATAATAATCGCATGACCATCGCCCATGAAACCCGCCGTACTCCGGTCTTTCTCAACCCCCACACCTACGGTCTTCTTCGCCGCGCTTCGGAGCTGAATGGTGAGACGCTTGTCGGGACCATCTATGACGCGCTGAAGGGTCATCTGGCCGCGCTTGGCGACTACCGCGCTGGCGTTGCCCCCTCCCCGTTCAGCGTCAAGGCGGTCGCCAAGGGGGTCAGGATCGCGCACCCCGACTTCCGCCCCGTCGTCCTGGCCCACGATGAGGTCGCCACCATCACGGACGCCATGCTCGCCGGCGCGGGCCGCATCGCAGGTTCAATGAAGGGATCGGTCATGACCCGAGCCCGCAAAGTCCCGGTCAAAGTGTGGAATGGCGGGCGCTTCGTGGGGCTGTCTGTGGACGGGGTGACCGTCCGGCTTCCGCTACCGGTAGCCCTCGACCTCGCGGACGCTATCCGGGCATGCGTACTCTGAGCGCGGCGCTGCCCGCGAATTGATCCAAAAGTTGATCCGAAAAGTGATCCAAAACTTTTGGTAACTTGCTGTTTTTACTCGCTTTTTGGCGAGTGGTAGGCCCTAGGGGAGTCGAACCCCTCTTCCCAGATTGAAAATCTGATGTCCTAACCGATAGACGAAGGGCCCGGACGCAGGAGAGCGGCGGATATATCCGCCGCGACCCAGGCGCGCAAGCGGCATGGCTGCGACATCTGCACGATTGGGCTAAGGCGTTCGCGCCGCTGATTTTACAGCTCGCGCGAACGCTCCCTCCTCGGCTCGAATCCGGCGTCCCACTCCAGCTTGCCAAAAAGTTCGAGCAATCCCCGCTGTTCGCGACGTGAGATGAACTCTTCAAGTGCGCGGGTCACGGCGGCGCGCTTGGTCGGTTCGCCGGTGACTTTGAGGGCGCGGCCAATCAGTGAGGGGTCCACCCAGACGTTCGTCGCCATGTGCGGAGCCTCACACACGGCGTCACCCGCCGCAAGCGTCACCCCATGCGGGGATCGGCCAGGTCTTCGATCTCCAGCTCGACGCCGTTGCGGCCGTTCCAGTCGTCGGGCTTGAGTTTGCCGGCGGCGTGGACGGCGCCGCCGGCGGCGGCGAGGCGGCGGCCGATGGGGGTGTCGGCGCAGCGCCAGGCGACCGCCTTCAGCGACGCGCCGTCGGGGCCGACCAGGGCGCAGCGGATATGGCCGCCGCGTAGGGGATTGACCCGCTCGATGCGCACATTGGCCAGGGCGAAGCTGGGCTCGGGGTTGCCGGGGCCGAAGGGCTCGAGCGCGCGGAAGGCGTCGAGCAGCGGTCGCGCCGCGGCGCCGGGCGTGACCAGGGCGTCGATCTCGTAGGCGTCCTCGGCCTCGGCGGTCACCATCTCGGCGGCCAGGCGCTCGCAGAGGAAGGCGCGGAACTCCGGCACGGCCGAGGGGCGGATGGTCAGCCCTGCGGCCATCGCGTGGCCGCCGCCGGCGAGCAGCAGGCCCCCGTCGTAGGCGGCCTGCACGGCGCGGCCGAGGTTGACGCCGGGCTGCGAGCGGCCCGAGCCCTTGCCGATGTCGGCGGCGCGGTCGAGGCCGATGACGAACACGGGGCGGCGGTAGCGTTCGCGCAGCCGGCTGGCGACGATGCCCACCACGCCCGGGTGCCAATCCTCGGCGGCGACCACGATGGCGGGCGCGGCGGGATCGAAGTTGGCGCCCGACTCGATGGCGGCGATGGCGGCTTCCTGGATCGCGGTCTCAACGCCCTTGCGCTGGTGGTTAAGCGCGTCGAGCTCTTCGGCGAGCTGGCGGGCCTCTTCCGCGTCGTCGGTGGAGAGCAGCCGCGCGCCGAGGTCGGCGCGGCCGATGCGGCCGCCAGCGTTGATGCGAGGGCCGAGGATGAAGCCGGCGTGGAAGACACTGGCCGGGCCCTCCTTGGCCAGGGCCACCGCCATCAGCGCCTTCAGGCCGGGGTTGGCCCAGGCCGACATCACCTTCAGTCCCTGCGCCGTCAGGGCGCGGTTGAAACCGGTGAGTTGGGTGACGTCGCAGATGGCGCCCATCGCTGCGAGATCCAGCCATTGGCGCAGGTCCGGCTCGGGCCGGCTGGCGAACCATCCGCGGCGCCTCGCCTCGCGGTTCAGCGCCGCCAGCAGCACGAAACTCACACCCGCCGCGGCCAGCACTCCCTGCTCGGACTCGCAGCCGGGCTGGTTGGGGTTGACCAGGGCGCGGGCCGGCGGCGGCGTCTCGCGCATCAGGTGGTGGTCGATCACCACCACCTCGAGGCCGACCTCGGCGGCGGCGCTCAGCGCATCGTAGGCGGCC
>DATAVF010000200.1:0-12535 GCA_036267835.1 Caulobacteraceae bacterium
TTCTCCCGCGAGGGGAGAAGGACGCCCGCTAGGCGTTGAAGTTCAGCTTCAGCCCCGGCCTCGGCCACCGGCACTTGAATAGCTTCCCCGTCGACGAGCAGGTCACCCAGGCGTCGCGCATGTCGGCGCCGCCGAAGCAGATGTTGGTGGTGATCAGGTCGGGGAAGGGGAAGTGTTCGGTCGAGCCGTCCGGGTCGAAGGCGGTGATGCCGCCGTTGATGATGGTGGCCACGCACACCTTGCCGCCGGCCTCCACCGCCAGGCTGTCGAGCAGCTGGTAGCCCGGCAGGTTGCAGATCACCCGCCCCGGCCCGAAGCCCACCTGGGCGGTCAGGGCGCCTGGCTCGGCGATGTCGAAGGCCCAGAGCCGGCCGAAGGTGGTGTCGGCCAGGTAGACCACCTTCTCGTCGGGCGAGAGGCCGACGCCGTTGGGCGAGGTCATGTGCCCGCGCTGGCGGCTGATATGCGAGCCATCCGGCTTGGCGTAGTAGAGCCCGCCGGCGCGGCGCCCATCCTCCATGCCGCAGCCGTGGTCGCTGAACCAGATGCCGCCCTCTCTGTCGAACACCAGGTCGTTCGGCCCGTTCAGCCGCCCACCAGGGCAGGCGTCCGGCCCATAGACCGTCTCGCACTTGCCCGACTTGATATCGACGCGCTGGATCATGCCGCCCTGGTGGCTGGGCGGGGTGGGGCCGGGGATGTTGAGCCCGTTGTTCTTCATGAACTCGAACGAGCCGCCGTTGTTGGTCACATAGATCGCGCCGTCCGGACCTATAGCTGCCCCGTTCGGCCCCCCGCCGGTCTCGGCCACCACTTCCTTGCGCCCATCCGGCAGCACCCGCGTCAGCCGCTTGCCCTCGATCTCGGTGAGGATCACCGAGCCATCGTTCATGGCGATCGGGCCCTCGGGAAAGAGGAGGCCCTCGGTGACGAGCTCGATATCCATGGCGTCTTCCCTGGTGTGTTCTGGTTGGGCGCGACCATGCCGGGCGAGGCGGCAGGCGTCTACCCTGACCGAAGGGCAGCGAGGCCGTAAGCGCCCTCCCTTCCCCCTTACGGGGAAGGGTCGGGGATGGGGGTTCTAGCGCCAGGCTTGCCAATATGCCTCGGTGCGGCCTTGTCGGCGTTCGCCCGGATTGCACCCCCACCCCCGACCCCTCCCCGCAAGGGGGAGGGGAGTTACGGTGAGAGCATCTGCTCGGCTGCGTTGGTCGCGTTGCTGTCGGCTTCGGGCGGGGTCAGGCCTGGTCCCGGGATCACCAGCGGGGCCGGCGGACCCGGCGGGATGGGGGTCACCGGGGTGTGCTTCAAAGCCACGCGCATGAAGGCGGCCCACGCCCTTGCCGGGGCCGAGCCGCCGGTGATGCCCCGCATCGGGGTGTCGTCGTCGCGGCCCATCCAGACCACGGTGGTGAGGCCGCCGGTGAAGCCGCAGAACCAGGCGTCCTTGTAATCCGAGGCCGTGCCGGTCTTGCCCGCCAGGTCATAACCGGGGATCCGCGCATTCACCCCGGTGCCGGACGTGATCACCGTGCGCAGCATCTGGTTCAGTTCGCTGAGCGCCGGGTTGCCGATCACGTTGGGGGTCTGGCGGGCCGGCTGCTGCCAGATCACCCGGCCGGTGGTGGAGACGTGGATGCGCTCGATGGCATACGCCCCGACGCGGTCGCCGCCATTGGAGAACGCGTCGTAGGCCTCCGCCATTTCCAGCGGCGTCACCAGGCTGGAGCCCAGCGCCATTGCCGGCTCCACATTGATCGGCGTCCAGATGCCCAGCCGCTTGGCGGTCGCCGCCACGTTCGGGCGCCCCACCTGGTCGGCGAGGTTGGCGGCCACCGTGTTCACCGACTGGGCCAGCGCTTCCTGCAGGGTGATCTGCCCCAGAAAGGTCGGCTCGAAGTCGTGCGGCGACCAGCCGTCGATGGTGACCGGCTGGTCGACCACCGGCGTATCCGGCGTGCGCCCGGCCTCCAGCGCGGTCAGGTAGACGAACGGCTTCCACGACGAGCCGGCCTGGCGGTGCGCGTCGGTGGCGCGGTTGAAGCCGCTGTGGGAATAGTCGGCGCCGCCGATCATCGCCCGCACCCGGCCTTGCGGGTCCAGCGCCACCAGCGCGGCCTGCTGCACATTGTTCTTGGCGAAGCGGGTCAGGCTCTCGGTGGCCGCCGCCTGGGCCGAGGCCTCGTCGTGCGCATCGAGGGTGGTCTCGACGGTGATATCCACCCCATGCGGCGGCCCCATGCCCTGCACCTGGGTGTTCACCCAGTCGACGAAGTACTGCGACGGCGCGTCCGGCGCGGTCTTCCACACGTGCGGCTTCTCGGCCAGCGCCGCGGTGCGCTGCGCCGCGGTGATCACCCCAGTCTCGACCATGGCGTCCAGCACCAGCGCGGTGCGCTCGGCTGACTTGTCAGGCTGATCCGCCGGGTCGTATTCCGTCGGAGATTTCATCACCGCCGCCAGCATCGCCGCCTCGCGAAGGGTCAGCCTGGCGGCCGGCTTGTTGAAATAGCGCCGCGCCGCCGCCTCGATCCCGTAGGCGCCGGAGCCGAAATAGACCCGGCTCAGATAGAGCCCCAGGATCTGTTGCTTGGAGTAGGTCTGCTCCAGCTCGACCGCGTAGATCAGCTCGGCGCCCTTGCGCTCCAGCGTGCGGTCGGACGAGAGGAAGAGGTTCTTGGCCAGCTGCTGGGTGATGGTCGAGGCGCCCTGGGTGGCGTGCCCGGCGCCGATGTCGGTCAATATGGCCCGCGCGATGCCCTGCAGGTCGAAGCCCTGGTGCTCATAGAAGCGCCGGTCCTCGATGGCGACGAAGGCCGCGGGCACGTAAGGGGGCAGCCTGGCGATATCCTCCGGCGGCGCATACCGCCCCCCGCGCACCCCGATCACCGCGCCATTGCGGTCCACGTAGGTGATCTGCGCATCGCGGGTGATCGGCGGCAGCTGCGGAATATCCAGCGACGGCAGCTGCAGCAACGGCAGCACGGCGGCGGCAATAAGACCGATCAAGCGTCAGAGCTCGCGGGATACGCGCGGGGCGCCGGGGAGGGGTTGGTTTGTGGGCTGATGCGGGGGCTGGGGAAAGATAATTCGCTGTAACCTGACGATGGAGCGGAGGCGGGAGGATTCGCCATGCTGGATGCATTGGCCGGACGGGGCCGTCATCTACGGACCCTGATTGAGGAACACCCCTGGGGAGCCGCGGTCGGACTTCTTGGGCTTGTGTATGCCAGCTTCAATGCGTGGCGAGATGACTTCGCGACCCCAACGCAGCAAGCGGCAGTCCGCGCGGTGAACTTCCTCCCCCATCTATCACTGGCTTGGTGGACGGCAATTGCCTTCGCAATATCGACGACCTGGTTGTTTGAGGCGTCTTTCAAGCGCCAGAGGCCGGGCCTGCACATACTGAAGGTACGCGATGCGAGTGAGCGGTGGATCGCAATGTTCGGTGACACGTCGAAGATACTCAAAGCTGGTGCGGTCATTCGAATTAAGAACGCGACCGATCACAGGATGGAATACTGCCGGGTGCAATTGAGAATTGATGGCGGTGTCAAGCCACTGCTTCCTTCCTACGGCCGGTTCCGGGTCACCGGAGATTTCGCCTTGGTTCCGGATGACGTGATCGAGATTGTGATCCTGAAACAGGAGTTATCTACCGTCGCGCGCGCAATGACGATTCCGACCGTGCCGATATTCGCCCCTGGCATGTATTTCCCACATGACCACATACTTTCCCCAGGGAATTACACAGTCACCGTCGAGGTATTGGCCGCTGATTCTCGCATGGCCACGCGGCAGTTCAAGCTCACGTATGACGGCAAACGCTGGTTTCTCGATGGGCTGTCGCCGTTCAACGAGAACGCGAAGCCCTTTCCAGTGCAGGCTAGTTCAGACGTCGTTCCCGAAGAGCCGAAAGCAGCCGAGGAGGAACAGCCACAAGCATTTGACACGTCGACCTGAGAATTCCACTCTCCGGTCGCAATACCGGGTTCCGGCCTAGCTTTGTTCGGAGCTTCGCAAAGTCTAAGCCTTTGCGTCTGCCCCCCAACGCGGAGGCCGGCCGGTTCTCGCGAGCGAGTTAGTCGTCTAGCAGATCCATAATCGCACCGGGAAGGTCAGCTTGAAGCTGGTCGAGGGTTGCCGCTTCGATGCGCAGGCCCGGAAGGTCGGCCGACTCCGTGTACCAGACCCGGGCCTCGTCATCGAAAGTAGCCCTCACCACGATGGTGGTCGGCATCTCATGTCCCTTCTATCTCGTCCGGCAACGCCCGCCGCCGGCTAACCCCGCGCCGCGTCCTCGGCGTCCAGTTTGGCGAGGGCTTCTTCGAGGTCGTAGAGGGTGTTGCGGAGTTGGCCGATGATCTGGTTGCTTCGGGCGGCCGAGGGATAGTGCAGCGACCGCTGGTCGAGTTCGATCTGGCGGCGGACCTTGGCGATGGCGTCCACCAGTTCAGCGCGCAGCACAGGGTCCATGCTCGCCAGGATAGCCCCGCCGGAGGCGCGGCGCCTAGTCGCGGAAGCGGATCTGGTCGAACCTCACGTGGGCGACGAAACGGACGCCGGCTTTGCGGCACCGGCCCCACTGAAACTCGATCAAGTCCATGTGTTTCTTGATCGCCGGCAGCAGCGTCGGGCTCTCGCCGCTGAGGGCGAGCCGGCTGAGCTTGGCGAAGCGATCCTGGGCGAAGCGCTGGCTGTTGAAGTCCTTGTCCAGGCTGACGAGGATGCGGTCGTCTTCAAGCGCGGCGCGGGCGACCACCGGATCGGGCTCGTCGGTGCGCATGTGGTGGCGCATCCGGTAGACGCTGTGCCCCCGGTGTCGCAGATAGGTCCCAACCGAATCCGGCACGTTGTTGTCGGTGAAGAAGCGGAGCGTTTCCTCCAGCTTCGCCATCAGGCAGCGGCGCTATCGCTCTCGTACGCGAGGGCGGCCTGGACGTCGGCCGCGGTCAGACCCGGATATTCCTTCAGGATGCGATCGGTGTTGTAGCCCGCCCGGGCGAAACTCTGGATTGCCGCGACCGGGATGCGAGTGCCCGAAAGCACCGGCTGGTTCTGGGAGACGAACTTTGCCTGAACGACCTTCCCGACCTGATCGCCACTGCGCTCATTCATCTTGGCGACGTCGCTGCGAACGCCGGTGATGACCACCTTCAGCGGAATGTTGAAGACGTGCTGGCCGCCGACCACCTCGCGCTTGTGACGGCTGGCGGAGTCGTAGACCACGACCCGCCGGTTCAAGACCTCCAGGGTCCGCGAGGCCCAGGGCTCGTCGGAGAGCACTGAAAGTTCCTTCTGCACTTCAATCAGATGCGCCTCGGCCACGTGATACTGGTTCCGCAGCTGGCCCAGCGCGCGCAGCGAGACGAGATCGCGGAAGGAATAGGTTCGCCCATAAGGCAGGCCGGAATCTTCCGCGCCATAGCTCGGGTGAAGCAGCCCTTTCTTGTCCCACTGGCGCAGCTGACGGCGAGACACGCCGCTGAGTTGCGCGGCATGCTCCTCGCTGAAAGCGCCGATGACGGTCGAAGCGTGTTCCATGTCTCTCCCCCAAATTATGGGGCCGAGGTTGCTATTCGCCAAATGCCAATTCCGCCCTCCCCGACTTGGTGGTCAGCCCTGACTCTGGCGCTCCCCCTGCGCTAGGATGGCGGCCATCGCAGATGTCAGGGAGCGCCAGCGGATGTTGCTAGCCGGGTTGAAGGTCGTGGAGATGTCCACGTGGATCGCGGCGCCGGGGTGCGCGATGATCATGGCCGAGTGGGGCGCCGACGTGGTCAAGGTCGAGCCGCCCGGCGGGGATGCGATCCGCCGCTTCTATCCCGACACCCCCGAGAGCCCCGGCAACCCGATCTTCTCGCTGGAGAACCGCGGCAAACGCGGCGTGGTGCTCGACATCTACGACCCCGAGGGCCGCGCGGCGCTGGTGGAGCTGCTGAAGGGGGCGGACGTCTTCATCACCAACCTGCGGCCCGGCGCCCTGGCGCGCACCCGGCTCGACTATGCATCGCTGGCCGATGAGCTGCCGCGGCTGATCTATGCGATCGTGACCAGCTTCGGCCTGGAGGGCGACGACGCCGACCGGCCGGCCTTCGACCTCACCGGCTTCTGGACCCGCAGCGGCATCGCCGCGGCCACCATCCCGCCGGACCAGGAGCCCTTCACCTGCCGCCCGGGCTTTGGCGACCATGTCACCGCGCTCGCGACCCTGAGCGGGGTGCTGGCCGCGGTGCACGAGCGCGCCGCCACCGGCAAGGGCCGGCTGGTCGAGGCCTCGCTGCTGCGCGCCGGGGTCTATGCGCTGGGCTGGGACACCTCGATCCACCTGCGCTACGGCGAGGCGACCACCGCCCAGGCCCGCCGCGACCGGCCGAGCGCCATCTCCGGCTACTTCCGCGTCGCCGACGGGCGCTATGTGTGCGTGGCGCCGCGCGGGCCGGGGTGCGTGCCGGCGGTGCTGCGCGGGCTGGGCTTGGGGCATGTGCTGGACGAGCCGGGCCTCGGGCCGCCCTACGCCGACCTCGACCAGGTGCGCCGGCTGCGGGCGATGGTCGATGAGGCGTTCGCCAAGCTCACCATGGAAGAGGCGGGGGCCATGCTCACCGAAGGCGATTTGATCTGGGCCCCGATGTCCTCGCTTGAGGAGGTGGCGATCGACCCGCAGGCGCGAGCCGCGGGCTGCTTCGTGGTGACCCCGGACAACTATGGCGGCGCGTTCGAAGCGCCTGCGACGCCGATCCGCTTTCCGGGGCTGGAGGTGGAACCCCGGACGCCCGCGCCGCAGCTCGGGCAGCATACGCGCCAGGTGCTGGAAGAGGCGGGGATCGCCGCGGACGTGGTTGCGAGGCTGGCGGGCTAAAGTTCCTTCTCCCCTCGCGGGAGAAGGTGTCGCCGTAGGCGACGGATGAGGGGGCGGTTCGTTCAAGCGCCCCGCTTCCAATCGATGCAGCGGACTCGCGGCGGGCGCCCCCTCATCCGGCGCTACGCGCCACCTTCTCCCGCGAGGGGAGAAGAACGTTTTTGCGAGATTGGCGAAGATGCGAGCTGTGGCGGCTGGGGATATCGATGCGATCGCCGCCGCGCTCTCGCACGCCGAGGGCTACACGTTCTCTGACGAGGAGCGCGCCACCGCCTTCGCCCTCGACACGCTGCGCCGAGACCTCGCACCGTTTGCCGAGGGCCCACTGCCCGGCGGCCTCGTCGCCGAGCATGCAGGCGCCTTGGCCGGCTTCCTGCTCTATCTCCACCGCACCCTTGCCGACCCATACCCACCCGGTCACTTCATCCCCCGGCTCCCCGCATCGCACTTCCCCGCCGACGGCCGCTTCCTGCAGATCCACGAGCTCTGGGTCGCGCCCGGCCAGCGCCGCCGCGGCCTCGCCACCGCGCTGAAGCGCGCCGCCGAGGTCGTCGCCATCGACGCCGGCGCCGGCGCGATCCTCACCGTCACCGAGGCGACGCACGCCGCGGCCCTGCGACTCAACGCCGCGCTCGGATACCGTGCGATCTACCAGGGGCCGATGTGGGACGCCGTTCCGCGCGTCGCCCTGATCAAGGCCCTGCCCACCGGCGCCGACGCGCCTTAAGCTGGGGCCATGGGGGCCGCGCCGATCTGGAAGGACTTCTTCATCGCCGCGGCGGGGGCGTCGGCGACGCTGGTCGGACTGATTTTCGTGTCGCTGTCGGTCAACATCGCCCACATCCTGAAGTTCGAATACCTGCCCACCCGCGCCGCGGCGACACTGTCGTCTCTGATGCTGATACTGGTGACCAGCCTGGCAATACTGATCCCGCAGCCGCCCGGATTGCTGGGCTGGGAAGTGCTGGGCGCCGGCCTGCTTGTCTGGATCCAGCACGTGCGCTCGGCGCTGCACTCACGCGCCGGGCGCATCAAGCATGGCCGGCCGGCGTATGAGCTCTGGCTCGAGGTTGGCATGGGGCAGGGGATGTCGCTGCCCTTCATCGCCGGCGCGGTATGCCTGGCGCTGGGCTGGGACGGAGCGCTTTACGTGCTGGCGGTCGGCGCCATCATGACCTTCGCGCTTTCCGTGCTGAACGCGTGGGTGCTGCTGGTGGAAATCCTGCGCTAGTATTTCGAGGGAGCAACACGGGGGTGGGGCAAATGGAAACCTGCACACAGGACCTGGCGGCGCTGAGCCGCGTGGGCGGCTATGTCGAGGGCCGGCTGGTGCGGCGCTCGTGGAGCAGGCCGGCGGCGATCTGGCGCGCCTTCACCGACTCGGAGCTGCTGGCCCTGTGGCTGGCGCCCGGCGGGATCGAGCCCTGGGCCGGCGGCCGGGTGCGGCTCGACTTCGAGGGCGGCGCCACCGTGATCGAGAGCCGCGTCAGCGCCTTCGAGGACGGCCGGCTGGTGGAGTTTTCCTGGAGCCAGGGCGATGAGCCGCTGCGCCCGGTGCGGCTCTGCGTCGAGCCCTCGGGCGTCGGGGCCCGGGTGACGGTGACGGTGCTGACCCCCGATGGCGAGGACGCAGCCCGCGCCTGCGCCGGCTGGGAAGCCCACCTGGACATGCTGGAAGCGGCGCTGGACGGCGCGCCGATCGCGTTTCCGTTCGAGCGGTTCAAAGCGGCGCGGGAAGCTTACAAGCCGGTCGCGGCGGGGCTTTAGGCCCCCGCCACCGTGGCCGCATGTCGGGGCGCCATTGGGTGCCCCGCCATGGCGGCGGCGAGTTCGGCGTCCCAGCCGTAGACGTCGGCGCGGAAGGTGACCTTGCCGTCGTCGTCGGCGTCGGCGGTGCGGTAGATCAGGTAGACCGCCGGCTTGTCCTTCAGCGCCACGAAACGCGTGGCCTTGGCGGCGATGGCGGCGTCGACCTGGGCCGGGGTCCAACCCAGCAAGGCGGCGGCCAGTTCGCGGGGCATCTGCAGGCGCATGCAGCCGTGGCTGCGCCAGCGCATGTTGCTGGCGAAGGCGCCGCGCGAGGGCGTGTCGTGCAGGTAGACGGCGAACGGGTCGCTGATGTCGAACTTCACGTAGCCCAGCGCCGACTGCGGCCCGGCGCGCTGCATCACCGTGCCATTGCGCACCACCATGTCGTTGCGCGCCAGGTAGGCCGGACCCTTCGGCAGGATCTCGCGCCGGGCGATGTCGGCCGGCACGTACCAGGGCGGATTGAACTCGACCGAGTTGACCGCCGAGGCGAAGCTCGGGGTTTCGCGGCTCGGCGAACCGGCCACGGCGCGCATGGTGAGCTGCGGCTTGTCGTCGACGAAGAGGGTCACTTGCGGGCCAGCGATGTCGGCCTCGATGCGCAGCGGCGGCAGCACCACGGGCAGCCAGCGGGCCCGTTCCAGGTTGATGTCGATGGCGGCCAGCCGGTCCTTGACCGGCACGTTGAGCGCCTTGACGGTGGCCGCATCCAGCTCGCCGGTGGCGCCCAGGGCATGGTGGGTCTGGAAGTCGGCGACGGCGGCCGAGAGGCCCGCGTCGAAGACCTGCGGGTCCGGTGCGGCCGCGGCGGCGGGCGCGACCGCGTTGGCCGCGTTGGTGGCGTTGGTCGCGTTCGAGGCGGTGGCGGGCGCAGGGGGCGGGGCGGTGGCGGCGGTGTAGCCCTCGGCGGTCAGGCGCTGCAGCAGGGCCGGCACGCGCGGATCGTGGGCGCCCACCTTCAGCGGCGCGCCGGCGGGGATCGGCTGCCAGCCGCCGGACGCCGCGAGGGCCGTGTAGCGGGCGCGGGCGGCCAGCAGGTCCACGTAGGAGGGATCGGTGCGGGTGAGGCCGGTCAGCCAGGCGCCGATCGTGCCGCTGGCGCGGGCCCGGGCGAAATCGGCCGCGGCGTCGTAGTTGGGGCGCAGGGCGAAGTTGGGGTCCACCGCGTGCGGGTTCAGGTCCATCCCATGCTCGGCCGCGGCGTAGGCGATGGCGGCGCGGGTGAGGCGCGCGTCGGCGGCGGCCCGGGCGGCCGGGTTGGGGTCGACGAGGGCGGCGACGTCGGCGCTGACGTCGGGCGCTGTCAGGCCCTGCGCGGGCGCCGTGCCCAGCTCCGCGGCGATGGCGGCGGCGTCGGCGAGCGAGAGCGGCGGCGGCGGTGGTTTGGCGGCCAGCGCGGCGCACGGCAGCAAGGCGAGTGCGATGCCGAGGATGAAGCGTTGCACGGGTGTGTCGGTCCTGAACAGGGCAACAAGCTTGGCGATGACAAGCGCGTCCCCCCAGGGCCGCAGGTGATAGGATATGCGCAAGCGGTTACAGGACCTAGCGTTCCGTGTTTCAACTCTGTTGCGAACGCAAGGTTTCGCGCCGGGCTGGCGGCGGAGCCACAGGGTCCGCGCGAATTTCCCGCACGACGCCCAGCAGGTAGACCAGCGCGCCGGCCAGGCCCGCTGCCGCGGTCAGCGCCAGCGGCGCGGCGAACGCGTGGGTAGCTTCGAAGAGCAGGCCAGTGACGATGGGCGCGGCGGCGCCGCCCAGGAGCCCGCCCATGTTCTGCACCGCGCCGATGCGTCCGACCGCTGCGGCTGGCGCCGCGACCACGGCCAGGGCCCAGATCGACGCGGTGGCCACGTTGGCGAACATCAGCGCGGCCGAGATCGCCGCCACCGCCAGCCAAGCGCTGGGCGCGGCGACGGCGAGCCCGGTGAAGGCCGCGCCGGCGACGAGGCCGGTCACGAGAGGGACCTTGCGGCTGGCGAGGGCTGTGAGCCCCGCCTTCGCCAGCCGGTCGCAGGCCCAGCCGCCGGCCAGGCTGCCGAGGAAGCCGAAGGCGAATGGGATGGACGCGGTCCAGCCGGCCTGCAGCACCGTGAGGTGGCGGCCGGTCTCGAGGTAGGACGGCAGCCAGGCGGCGTAGAACCAGGTCACATACCCCGAGCCGAAGTTGCCGATGGCCATGGCCCAGAGCGTCGGCTGGCTGAGCAGCGTCAGCCAGCCAGTGGGCTGGAGCGGCTCCGCGTCCGCCTGCTCCGGCCGGTCCCGGTAAAGGGCCCACCAGGCGATGGCGACGGCGGCGCCGGCCAGGCCGGTCGCCACGAAGGCCCCGCGCCAGCCGAACGCCAGCATCAGCGCCGTGACGATCGGCGGGGCGATGGCCGGGCCGAGGGTCGAGGCGGAGTTGAAGACGCCGGTGGCCAGGCCCCGGTCCTTCTCGGCGAACCAGCCACGCACCACCCGCGCCGCCACCGGGAACTGCGGCGCTTCCCCCAGACCCAGGCACAGCCGCGCGCCGATCAGCTGCGGCAGACCGGTCGCGAGGCCCGTCAGCGCTTGCGCGCCGGACCACAGCAGCATGGCCCCGCCCAGCAGCCGTCGCGGCCGGGTCCGGTCCGCCAGCGCGCCCACCGGGACCTGCGCGGCGGCGTAGGCCCAGAGAAATGCCGAGAGCAGCACCCCCATCTGGCTCGGCCGCAGGCGCAGCTCCGCGGCGATCAGCGGGGCGGCGACCGAGAGCGCGATCCGGTCGACATAGTTCACCGCGCCGACGGCCAGCAGCAGGCCCATGGCCAGCCTCGGGCCGGCCCGCCATCCGCCCCGCGCTGCGCCGTCCGTCCCCATGCCGCGAGACTAGCGTGGAACCCGCGAGGCCCCGCAAGGCTTGACTTCGCGCGGCTCGCCCGCAAAACCCGCGCCCACGCTTGATCGCCAGAAGGAACCGCCCCGCATGCCCGTGCGCGTCGCCATCAACGGCTTTGGCCGCATCGGACGCCTCGTCCTGCGCTCGATGATCGAATTCGCCCGGCGCGACATCGAAGTGGTGGCCATCAACGACCTCGGGCCGGTGGAGACCCTGGCCCACCTGCTGCGCTACGATTCGGTGCATGGCCGCTTCCCCGGCCAGGTCACGGTAGAGGGCAATACGATCGATGTCGGCCTCGGCAAGATCAGGGTCACCGCCGAGCGCGACCCCTCGAAGCTGCCGCATAAGGAACTGGGCGTCGACATCGCGCTGGAATGCACGGGCTTCTTCACCAAGAAGGCCGCCGCCCTGGCCCACATCGAGGCGGGCGCCAGGCGGGTGCTGGTCTCGGCGCCCTGCGACGGCGCCGACAAGACCATCGTCTACGGCGTCAACCACGAGACCCTGACCGACGCCGATGTGGTGATTTCCAACGGCTCGTGCACCACCAACTGCCTGGCCCCGATCGCCAAGGTGCTGCTCGACACCGTGGGCATCCAGCGCGGCTACATGACCACGATCCACGCCTACACCGGCGATCAGCCGACGCAGGACGCGCTGCACACCGACCTCTACCGCGCCCGGGCCGCGGCCCTCTCGATGATCCCGACCTCGACCGGCGCGGCCAAGGCCATCGGCCTGGTGATCCCGGAACTGGCCGGCAAGCTCGACGGCGCCGCCATCCGCGTGCCGACCCCGAACGTCTCGGTGGTCGATCTGAAGATCGTGCCGAACCGCGCCACCACCAAGGACGAGATCAACGAGGCGCTGACCAAGGCGGCCTCGTCCGGCCCGATGCGCAACATCTTGCACGTGACCCACGATCCGCTGGTCTCGGTCGACCTCAACCACATGGCCGCCTCGTCGACCGCCGCCCTGCCGCAGACCCAGGTGGTCGATGGCGA
>DATAVF010000201.1:0-6544 GCA_036267835.1 Caulobacteraceae bacterium
CTTGGCCGCGGCCGCCGCGTCGCGCACCACCTGGTCGAGCACGGCGAGGTAGTCGAGGAAGCGCTTGCGACCATCGTCGGTGATCTTGCACAGCGTCTGCGGGCGGTTGCGCTCGAAGCCCTTGACCACGTCGACCAGCCCCGCCTCCTGCAGCACCGCCAGGTGGCGGCTGAGGTTGCCGTCGGTGAGGGCGCAGAGCCGCTTCAGGTCGGCGAAGGCCAGGCCCTTGGGGTGGCCTGCGAGCGACGTCAGCACGCCGAGCCGGGCCCGTTCATGGATGACGCGGTCGAGGCCTTCGTAGGCGAAGGGGGCAGGTTCACTCATCGGTCTCTCCCGCGAAGCGCAGCACGGCTGCCACGAGGATTTGCCCCAGCCCGAACGGCACGCCCATCGACCAGGGCGACAGCGCCAGCGGCCCTTGCGCGAAGGCGAGGCACGCCAGGCCGCAGAGCACATACCAGCCCCCGACCACCGCCATCCACCTCGGCAGGAAGCGGCAGGAGGCGAAGACGCCGATCCCGAAGACGATCTGCCAGAGCCCCGGCAGCATCCAGAGGTTTTGCGGCGTGAACCACATCAGCACCCCGGTCAGCAGCACGCCGGTAGCGCCGGCCGGCAGGAACTGGCCCACGGACGCGACGATCATCTCGTCGGCCAGCTGCGAATGCATGCGCCGCGAGCGGAAGATCATCTCGAAGCCGATCACCCCGGCCGACACCGCCGCCACCGTGATCCAGAGGCTCAGGAAGGCCCCGACCTGTTCCTGCGGCAGGCCGATCAGCCGCCACTGCAGCAGCGCCGCCGCCATGGCCAGCACGCCGGTCGCGGTGAAGGCCGTCGGTCCCAGCCCATGGAACCGCGAGCCCTGCGCCAACTGGCTGCGGATGGCCCCGATTTCGGCCAAGGCGCGCTCCAGATCCGTCATCCCGTCCCCACCAGACTCGCCCAACGACCCGCTTTGTGATGCAAAGTATACGCAAAGCCGAAGCCCTGCGCAATGGTCGCCTTCATTCGGGCTGCCAACGGTGCTAGGCACCCGGCCATGATCGGCAAGCTCAATCACGTCGGCATCGCCACGCCCTCGATCGAGGACAGCTGGAAGCTCTACCGCGATGTCCTGGGGTGCACGGACATCACCGAGCGGCGCGCCCTGCCGGAGCAGGGGGTGTGGGTCAGCTTCGTCAACCTCCCCAACGCCCAGATCGAGCTGATCGAGCCCTATGGCGAGGCCTCGCCGATCCACGCCTTCCTGGCCAAGAACCCGCGCGGCGGCCAGCATCACGTCTGCTTCGAAGTGCCCGACATCCTGGCGGCGCGCGACGGGATGCGGGCCAAGGGCGCGACCGTGCTGGGCACGGGCGAGCCGCGCATCGGCGCCCACGGCGTGCCGGTGATCTTCGTCCATCCGAAGGACATGGGCGGCGTGCTGGTCGAGCTGATGGCCGAGCCGCAAGGAGCCCACGCATGAGCCTCGAAAGTTCTGCGGCGATCTACCTGATCCTCTGGTGGGTGGTCCTCTTCAGCGTGCTGCCGATGGGCGTGGTCAGTCACGCCGAGGCGGGGGTGAAGCCGCCGGGCGGCGGCGATCCGGCCTCGCCGGTAAACCCCAATCTGAAGCACAAGTTCATCACCACCACCTGGGTCTCGGCGCTGATCTTCGCCCCCTTCTGGGCCGCGGTTTACTTCCACTGGATCTCGCTCGGCATGCTGAGGCCGGCCTGAGCCCCGCCACGCCGCGCGCGCCATGACCGACGCCCCCGCGCCGCCCTTCAGCGCCTGGGAGCGCGAGATCGCATTCCGCTATCTGCGAGCCCGCCGCAGCGAGGGCGGCGTCGCCCTGATCTCGATCATCTCCTTCGTCGGCATCATGCTGGCGGTGGCGGTGCTGATCATCGTGATGAGCGTGATGAACGGCTTTCGCGCCGACCTCTCCAACATGATCCTGGGCTTCAACGGCCATAACTACATCGTCGGCGGCGCCCTGGACGCGGGCGACCGCGCCGCCCAGCTGGCCCGCATCAAGGCCGTGCCGCACGTGGTGGAAGCCTACCCGGTGATCGAGTCCGAGACCCTGGCGCAGAGCCAGAGCGGCCAGGCCGGCGTCCTCGTCCGCGGCGTCACCCCGGCGGACCTGAGGGCGACCAAGCTGATCGCCGACAACATCAAGCAGGGCTCGCTCGACGGCTTCGGCGTCGGCGATGACGGCGGCGACAAGGTGCTGATCGGCACCCGCCTCGCCGAAACCCTGGACGTTAAGCCCGGCGACACCATCAGCCTGATCTCGCCGGCCAGCAACGCCACCGCCTTCGGCGCCGTGCCGGTGCAGAAGAGCTATGTCGTCGGCGGCCTCTTCGAGGTCGGCATGAGCGAGTACGACGAGGGCTTCATCTACATGCCGTTGCAGCAGGCGCAGCTGTTCTTCGGCCGCGGCGACAACATCGACTACATCGAGGTCAAGCTCGACAACCCGGACCTGGCGCCCGACATCAAGCCCGCTTTGCGCGACGCCGCCGGCCCCGCCGCCGTGGTCACCGACTGGACCCAGAAGAACCAGGCCTACTTCGGCGCGCTCACCGTCGAGCACAACGTGATGTTCCTGATCCTGGCGCTGCTGGTGCTGATCGCTTCGCTCAACATCATCTCGGCCCTGGTCATGCTGGTGAAGAACAAGGGCCGCGACATCGCCATACTGCGGACGATGGGGGCAGGGCAGGGGGCGATCCTGCGGGTCTTCTTCCTCTGCGGCGCCGCGGTCGGCGTGCTGGGCACCGCGGCCGGCCTCGCCATCGGCGTCCTCTTCTGCTGGCGCATCGGCGACATCCAGCATTTCGTCGAGTGGGTCACGGGCACGCCGGTGTTCAGCGCCCAGGTCTATTTCCTCAGCCGGGTGCCGGCCAAGATCGAGTGGACCGAGGTCGCGGCCATCACCCTGATCGCGCTCGCCGCCTCGTTCCTGGCCACCCTGCCGCCGGCCTGGCGCGCCTCGCGCCTCGATCCGGTGGAGGCGCTTCGCTATGAGTGACCCCATCACGCGTGACCCCGTCCTGGTCGTCCGGGGCCTGACCCGCACCTACGCCACCGGCGAGCGCCAGCTGCAGGTGCTGAAGGGCGCCGACCTCGAGGTGTTCCCGGGCGAGTTGGTGGGGCTGGTCGGCCCGTCCGGCTCCGGCAAGTCCTCGCTGCTGCACGCCGCGGGCCTGCTGGAACACCCGACCGCCGGGACCATCCTGATCGACGGCGAAGACTGCTCCCGGCTCTCCGACCGGGCCCGCACCCGGATCCGGCTGCGCGACATCGGCTTCGTCTACCAGTTCCACCACCTGCTGCCCGAGCTCTCGGCCCTCGACAACGTCGCCCTGCCGCTGATGATCGCCGGCAAGCCCCGCCGCGAAGCCGAGGCCCGCGCCAAGAGCCTGCTCACCGACCTGGGCCTCGCCGAACGCCTCACCCACCAGCCCGCCCGCCTCTCCGGCGGCGAACAGCAACGCGTCGCCGTCGCCCGCGCCCTCGCCAACGCCCCCCGCCTGATCCTCTGCGACGAACCCACCGGCAACCTCGACCCGGTCACCTCGCGGGCGGTGTTCCAGAGCTTGCATGATTTGGCGCGTCAGAGGGGCGTGGCGGCGCTGGTGGCGACGCACAACCTGGAACTGACGAGCCAGATGGATAGGGTGCTGGCGCTGAGGGACGGGCGGCTGGAGCCTTGGGTGGCTGTTTAGGTCGCTTCCTAAGCCGCAATGCCACGCCAGGGTTCTACCTCGCCTGGCGTCTTCAAGCCGTCGCAGAAGACCATGACCTCAGTTCCCTCGTATTTTGCGTTCGCCGAATAGCGCAGACCAAACGTTTGCTGCCGGTACCGGGCATAGAAACTGCGAATCGGCTCGGCGTTGTCGTAAGAGACGATCCACGGCTGAGTAATCGACGAGACAAGCTGGGCGATTTTGGCGTGGTCGTCGTGCTTGTAGGTGTTCCGATATAGGCGGCTTCCGTTGGCATAGTACGGAGGGTCCAGGTAAATAAGCACGTCATCGCCGAGTGTCTTAAGGTCGGACTCGATCAGATCCACAGCGTCCTTATTGTATAAGCTGATGCGGGGCGCGTAACTAGCGATCTTCTCCACTCGGCGCGAAAGGTCTGCGCGATTGTAGCGGGCGTCGATGCGATACGTGCCCGCTTGCTTGTTCCCGCCGATAACGCCGCCGTGGATGATACCCGAACGGTTCGTACGGTTGAGGTAGAAGGTCGCGAAACCGAGTTGCAGTGTTCCGGCGGTCTGATCGCGATAGATAGCTTTTTGCCTAAGACGTTCGTCGAGCGTGAGGGGAGTGTCGCGCACTAGGCGGGCCATCTCTTCCGGGTAATCGAGAACCGATCTCCAGAAGGCGTGGACCGCTGTATCGAGGTCATTCAGATGAATGTGCGAAGCATACTCTAGATAAAGGAGGGAGATAGCGATTCCGGCACCTCCCGCGTATGGCTCGACGTAGTGACCGCCGACTAAATCGTTCATCTCAATGAGGTCGATGACGTATTGAGAGAGGCGCCCTTTGCCGCCTGGGTAGCGCAACGGACTATCAAACATCGGCGTCCCCCCGGTGGGCCGATCACTGACGTATCAAAAAAAGGTTGGTGTTGGCCAGCGCTAAATTCGAGACGCGTGTAACAGCCGCAGGTAGTTTTCCCACGTGTCCCAAGCCTCTCGGACGGCGGTCGCATCCGGCGTCATTGCGAGGTTGTGAAAGTAGCCGTTCAAGGTCTGGATCGATGCAGCAGCGTGGCTACTCGGATCGAGGGCAACGCGCGTTGGCTGAAGCAACTTGTCCCGCCCGGTCACGTCCAAGAACGTTAGCGCAGCTGTAACCTTGTCTCGCAGGCTCGCTCCGAAATCGGCCCACTGTTTGACCCCCTTCTTGCCGAGCGCCGACGGTATCGGGATCGCTCTCTCGGCCAGCAAGGCCTCGGTGCTAAGCTCGATGAACACCCGTAGCAGCAGAGCGGCGGCATTCTCGTTGCCCTTAAGCTTGACCTCTCGACACTCGCGATAGAGGCGGTTGAGGCGCGTGCCGTCTACCCGAAAGGTCTTGCTCCCGGTTCTGGGGGCCAACGTCGCCCTTGGAGGTGTTGTCAGTGGCCCCTTCGGCGGCGGGGGCGGTGGTGAAGGCGGTGAGGAACGCGGCGGCGGTGGCGGCGGGCTTCCCGGCGGCGGCGCGGCTGGCGGCGGAGCCTTCACCGCAAGAGGCGTAAATTGGCCGACGAAAGTTTCCCTGTCAGTGTCCTTCTCAACCAAGGCGAACCGAAAACTGGGAGACGCGATTGTGGCCAAGATGGCCCGAAGCAGGTCCTTGCCCGCTTCAGCATCGCCGTTCTCGAAGACGATCTTAGATGTCCTTGGGTCAATGGTGACGCCCAAGAGGGTCGGTAGGCTGGATGAATTGAGGACCCGATCGACGGTCGACCACTTCGAGTCCAACTCCTCGGCGATAGTCGACCACTCCTCTGTATCCTCTTCAAGCAACTCCACGACAGCCAGCGCTCGCAGCGCCTTCGCCCCCAAATCTCGGTTCGCCCTCGCCTTGGCAAGCGGCTTCCAGCCCTGGAGACCCACGCCCGATGCTGAAGTCATGTGCCGGCGACGTTGCCAAGGAAGCGCGTCGTCGCGGCTCCCAAATACCCTCGCCTCCAACTCCCGAATGGGCTTTGCCTGGAACTCCGTCGCTAGGATTCCGAATGCTTTTTCAACCTCAGTTCCGTCGGCGAGACTTGGCGTCTCCATCAACTTGAGCGCTGCAACTCGCCGATTGCCCTCAAGGACAACGTACATGCCGGTGGTCGTCGTATCGCGGGTTACCCAGATGGGCTCGCCGGGGCTCGGCCCGACGTCCAAGAGGTCGCGTGCTAGCGCGACAAGCTTGCCCTTCTGATCGTCGATGATCGCACGGATTGCATCGCGCTGACTGTCCCTCGGACCGGTTCGATAGTTGACCTGATCAAGCCGAAGCTCTGAGAGTTTGAAGGTATCCCAACTAGCCATCGCGCCCCCGACAGGCGGGCGGCCTGTGGTTGTCCCCTGACGAAACGCTACTCCGGGGTGGGAGTCGCGGCAACTGGTAGCTCAAGAGCACAAGTGGGGACTTGACGAACGAGAACAAAACAGGAATAACGCCGTTCGGAACAAAACGAGCACAAGGCTATCCCCATGTTTCGTCTGGCGCGTGAAGGTCTGGCGCTTGCCTCGGTGGCGAGCTTCGTTTGGATGGTGTGTCAGGTGGCCAGCTACGCGGGCTGAGTCGCCTCCGATGCCGCGCGCGCTGAGTGAGCGCGGGCGGCGAGGGGAGGGATGATGGCGCGTCTCGGCGATGGGTTTGTGCACCTGCGGGCGCGCTCGGCCTATTCCCTGCTGGAAGGCGCGATCAAGGCCGATGCGCTGGGGCCGCTGGCCCGTTCGGCCGGCATGCCGGCGGTGGCGCTGACCGACCGGGCCAACCTCTTCGGGGCGCTGGAGTTCTGCGTCGCCACCAAGGAGGCCGGCGTGCAGCCGATCGTG
>DATAVF010000202.1:0-16555 GCA_036267835.1 Caulobacteraceae bacterium
CTGTTCGCCCGCGGCGGCTACGAGGGTGTCTCGATGCGGCGGGTGGCCAGCGAGGCGGGCTGCTCGCCGGCGGCGCTCTACACCCTCTTCCCGCACAAGCGCGCCCTGCTGCGCGGCGTCGGCGAGGACGCCTTCGCGGCCCTCGATGCGGCGCTGGAGACCGTGGGGCGGGGCGTGGCCGACCCGGTCGAGCGCCTGCGGCTCTACGGCCGCGGCTTCGTCGCCTTCTGGCTGGGCCACCCCGACCACTTCCGCACCCTGTTCCTCATCGAGGACCGGGTGGTCGATCCGGGCGAGCTCTACTTCGTCGACACCTCGCAGAGCCTGGCGCGGCTGGTGGACCGGTTCCTGGACGCCGCCGAGGCCGCGCGCTCGGCCCGCCGCCTCGCCGGCGCGGCGCGGCCCAGCGTCGAGCTGATGTTCTGCGCCCTGCACGGCGTCGCCGCCGGCCTGATCGGCATGCCAGAGTCCGGCTGGACGTCGCCGGAAACCATGGCCGGCCGGATGATCGACGCCCTGCTGACGGGGCTGGCCTAGCCCTTCATCCGCGCGATCCGCTCGTCACGCAACTGGGTGCGGCGCACCTTGCCGGCGTCGTCGCGCAGCTGCTCGGTGACGAACTCGTAGCTGCGCGGCTGCTTGTAGCTGACCAAATAGGGCCGCAGGTGCTCGCGCAACTCCGCCTCGGTGACATCGCCCGTGGGGTGGACGATGGCGTGGATGGTGGCGCCCATTTCCTCATCCGGCAGGCCGACCACGGCCGAGGAGTGCACCTTGGGGTGCTCGTCCAGCGCCGCCTCGATCTCGGCCGGGTAGATGTTGGCGCCGCCGACCAGGATCATGTCGGTGCGCCGGTCGGCGAGATAGAGGTAGCCGTCGGCGTCGAACGAGCCGATGTCCCCAAGGCTCTCCCAGCCGCCGGGCAGGGTGCGGGCGCTGGCGCCGCGGTACTGGTAAGAGACCGGCGCGTCGGCCGGCCGGCGCAGGTAGATCTCGCCGATCTCACCTGGCGGCAGGCGCTCGCCCGCCTCGTTGAAGGTGGCCATCTCGCCGGCCCGCACCTTGCCGACACTGCCGCGGTGCGCCAGCCACTCGGTCCCGGTGATGGTGGTTGCCGACTGGGCCTCGGTGCCGGCGTAGAGTTCCATGATCGCCTCGGGGCCGATCCAGTGGATCCAGCTCTCCTTCAGCCAGGGCGGGCAGGGCGCGGCCATGTGCCAGACGGTGTGCAGGTGCGAGACGTCGTACTTCGCCTTCACCTCGTCTGGCAGCTTCCAGATCCGGCTCATCATGGTGGGCACGACGTAGAGCCAGGTCGCCTCGTGCCGATCGACCGCCTTCAGCGTCTCCTCGGGATCGAAGCGCGGCAGGATGACGACGTGAGCTCCCTGCATCAAGCCATTGGTGGAGCAGACGAAAGGCGCGTTGTGATAGAGCGGTCCGGGAATGATGCAGGTGTCGTCCGGACCGATCCGGTAGACCGCGCCGCCGGCGGCCGCGGCGACGCCCGGCGCGCCGGACATGATCAGCTTCGGCCGGCCGGTCGAGCCGCCGCTGGTCGCCGCCTTGAACACCGGCGCGGTGACGTCCGCCAGCGGGCTGTCGTCTTCGCCAAGAGCCATCAGGGCGGCGACATCGTAGCGCGGCCGTGAAGCTTCGACCGAGCCGTCGGAGATCAGGATCGGTGTTTCGGCCAGGTCGAGCACCGCGTCGGCTTCGTGCCGGGGCAGCCGCCAGGACAGCATCTGCGGCGTCGCGCCCATCTTCCAGAGCCCGAACGCCGCCTCGATGAACCCGGCGCCGTTCGGCAGGGCGATGCTGACCACGTCGCCGAACTTCACCCCGGCCTTGGCCAGACCCCGGGCGATCTGGTTGGTGCGGCGGTCGAACTGGGCCCAGGTTTCGGTGCCGGTCTGGTCGGTGATGGCCGGCGCGTCCGGTTTCTCGCGGGCGATCTCGCTGAGGCGGGCGCCGAACGACTGCGTCGGCGGCAAGGGCGGGGGTGGGGCGGGGACTTCGGGCACGGGGTTCACTCTCGGCGGCGGTTGCAGGCGGGACGCATCTTCGGCTCAATGACGCAGGGGGAGTCGCGACCATCGCCAGAGAACCGACCGACGCGGCCTACCGCACTGTGTGGACGCTCGCACTCTGTTTCGCGGCGGCGCTCTGCGAGGGCTTCGACATCCAGTCGATGGGCCTGGCCGCGCCGCGGCTGGCGCCCGCCCTGCAGCTGACCCCGGCGCAGCTCGGGCCGGTGTTCAGCATCAGCATCCTCGGTCTCCTGATCGGCGCCATCCTGATCGGGCGGCTGGCGGACCGGGTCGGCCGGCGCTGGACCCTCATCGCGTCGCTGGCGGTGTTCGGCGGCTTCTCGCTGGCGACCGCCTGGGCCTGGGATTACCAAAGCCTGCTGATCATCCGCCTCTGCGCCGGCCTGGGGCTCGGCGGGGCCATGCCCAACCTGATCGCGCTCTGCGCCGAGACGGTGTCGGAGCAGAACCGCGGGCGGGTGGTCACCATCGCCACCGCCGGCATGCCGTTCGGCGGCGCGGTCGCCGGGATGGTCGCCACGGCATCGGGCTGGCGCGAGATCTTCCTGGTCGGTGGCCTCGCCCCGCTGGGTCTGGCGGCGCTGATGCTGGTCTTCCTGCCGGAGTCGGCGCGCTTCCAGGCGGCGCGGCGCGAGGCGCCCGCCCGCACCGACCTCATCTGGGCGCTGTTCGGCGAGGGCCGGGCCGTCACCACGGTGATCCTGTGGCTGTCGTCCTTCGCCACCCTGCTGACGCTCTACCTGCTGCTCAACTGGCTGCCGACGCTGCTAGGCGCCAAGGGGCTCAGCAAGCCGGAGGCGAGCCTGGTCTCGGTGCTGTTCAACATCGGCGGCGGCTCGGCCACCGTGCTGCTGGCCGCCCTGCTGGCCCGCGGCCGCCGCGCCCTGACCATGAGCCTCTGGTTCGCGGGCCTCGCCCTCTCGCTGGTCGCCCTGGCGACCGCCCCTCCTGGCCTGCTCGCGATGGGCGCGGCGGGCTTCGCGGTCGGCGCCTTCGCCTCCGGCGCCTCGCTGATGCTGTACGGCCTCGCGCCCGGATTCTACGGGGTCGCCATCCGCGGCGCGGGCACAGGGTCGGCAGTGGCCGTCGGCCGCGGCGGCGCAGTCGTCGGCCCGCTGATGGCGGCGGCGCTGCTCACCGCCGGCGCCGGCGCAACCGGTGTGCTGCTCTCGCTGCTGCCGCTGGTGGCGATCTCCGCCGGCACGGCTCTGCTGCTGCTCAAGCGGCCGACAGTGGCCGACTAGGCGCTGAAGTTCAGCCGCAGCCCGGGCTCGGGCCAGCGCATACGGATCAGCTTGCCGGCGCCCGAGCAGGTGATGAAAGCCTCGGTGAGGTCGGGGCCGCCGAAGCAGATGTTGGTCACCATGCGATCGGGCACGGGCGTCTGGGCGCAGGCGCCGGCTGGCGATAGGGTGGTGATGCCGTCGGCGATCGAAGCGACGCAGATATCGCCATTGGCCTGCACCGCCAGACTGTCGAAGAAGGCGCGGCCCGGCGCGGCGCCCACGAACCGGCCGCCGCGACCGCCCTTCACCACCTGGCCGGGGCCGGCGAGGTCGAAGGCGATCAAGCGGCCGGTGTAGGTTTCGGCGGCGTAGACGGTGTTCTCGTCCGGTGAGAGGCCGACGCCGTTGTAGCCGGTGCCGCCGAACGAGAGCTCGCGCACCTCCGAGCCGTCGGGCCGGGCGTAGTAGAGGCCGCTGAGCCCGCGGGTGCGGCCGGCGGCGCGCCCGAAGTCGGTGAACCAGAAGCCGCCGTCGGCGTCGAAGACCAGGTCGTTGGGCGCGGAGAGGGCGTGCTCGCCGACGCTCTCGTAGATTCGCTCGCCCTTGCCGGTGGCGAGGTCGACCCGGTCGATGCCGCCCGGCACGGGCGGTTTGGCGCCGCCGGAAATGCCGCCGCCGCCGTTGTTGGCCACATAGACCGCGCCGTCCGGTCCCAGCGCCGCGCCATTCGGCCCGCCGCCCAGGTCGCAGATCACCTCGGTCTTGCCGTTCCAGACCCGGCTGAGCGCGCCACGGGCGATCTCGACCAGGATCACCGAGCCATCCGGCATGGCGATCGGACCTTCGGGAAACTGCAGACCTTCGGCCAGGACGTCGAAGCTCATGGTCAGTCTCCCTAGCGCAGCCGGTCCTGCAACATTTCCAGCGCCATCCGGACGGCGGCCAGCTGGATTTCCTCGCGGCTGTCGAGGTCGAAGAACTCGTGGCGGTGGTAGACCGACTGGTTGGCCCGCGCGGTGGCGAAGTGGACCGTGCCGACCGGCTTCAGCGGGGTGCCGCCGCCGGGGCCGGCGACGCCGGTGATGGCGACCGAGACGTGGGCGTGGCTGTTTTCCAGCGCGCCTTCGGCCATCATCCGGGCGATCGGCTCGGAGACGGCGCCCAGGTCGGCGATCAGGTCGCCGGTCACGCCGAGCTGTTCCTGCTTGGCGCGGTTGGAATAGGAGACGAAGCCGCGCTCGAACACGTCGGACGCGCCAGCGACGGCGCACAGGGCGCCGGCGACGAGCCCGCCGGTGCAGCTTTCGGCAGTGACGAGGCGTAGATTGCGCTCGCGGGCGTCGTCGATGACCAGCCGGGCCAGGGTCTCGATCTCAAGCGAAAACATGCGGGCGACAGGCTCCTGAAGCTGGACGGAAACCCTTACTACGCCGGGAGTTCGACCATCGCCACGGCCTGCGCGGCCAATCCTTCCTCGCGGCCGGTGAAGCCCATGCCTTCCATGGTGGTGGCTTTGACGCTGACAGCGCTCAGGTCGAGGCTCAGCAGGTCGGCAAGGCGGGCGCGCATGGCTTCGCGGTGGGGTTTGATCTTCGGCCGCTCGCAGACCAGCGTCACGTCGACGTTGAGGATGCGGCCGCCCTTGCCGGTGACCAGCGACGCCGCGTGCAGCAGGAACTGGTCAGACGCCGCGCCGCGCCATTTCGGATCGCTGGGCGGGAAGTGGTCGCCGATGTCGCCTTCGCCGATCGCGCCCAGGAGGGCGTCGGTGAGGGCGTGCAGGCCGGCGTCGGCGTCCGAGTGGCCGATCAGGGCGCGGTCATGCGGAATATGCACGCCGCAGAGCCAGACGCCATCTCCCGGTCCAAAGCGGTGGGCGTCGAGGCCCTGGCCGATGCGCATGGTGGTGCGGCCGGCGCCGGCGAGTTGCTCGGCCATGGCGAAGTCCTCCGGATAGGTGAGCTTGGCGAGGCCGGGATCGCCGGGAACCAGGGCCACGACGCCGCCGGCGCGCTCGATCACCATGGCCTCGTCGGTCGGCTCCTCGCCGGGGGGCCAGGCCGCGTAGGCGGCGTTCAGCGGGCCGAGGCGGAAGCCTTGCGGAGTCTGCGCCCGCCAGAGGCCGGCGCGGGAGGGCGTGCCGGCGCTGCGGCCGGTCCCGTCATCACGCTTCAGGGTGTCGGCGAGGGGGAGGGCGAGGATGGCCGCGCCGTCGGCCTCGACCGCGGCGACCAGCCGCTGGATGTGCTCGGCCTTCAGCAGCGGCCGGGCGGCGTCGTGGATCAGCACGATGGCGTCGTCGGCCGCGCCCAGCGCTGCAAGGCCGGCCTTCACCGAATCGGAGCGCGCCGCGCCGCCAAGCGTCAGCGACCAGCCGCTGAGGCCCGCGAAGGCGTGTTCGGCCCGGTACTCCTCGCCCTCGGCGACCACGATCACCAGCGGGCTCGCGCCGGCCGCCAGCAGCGCCTCGGCCGACCAGCGCGCCACCGGCTTGCCCGCCAGCATCCGCCACTGCTTGGCCGCGCCCGGACCTGCCCTTGCGCCCACCCCGGCGGCGACGATGACGGCGCTGAACCCCATGGCCGCTTTCTGCTGAATCGCGTCCCACGAGTCGAGGCTTTACGGCGCCGCACAATCTGCCTAAAAAGACGGCGATGGGTGTGCGCGCAAAATAAGCAATGCGCACGGGTTGGGCGCGTTATGACCGAAGGCCGGGTGCGGAGTTTAGCGGGCGGGCGCGCTTTGGACAGCCTGAAGGCGCTCGCCTTCGACCTGATCCCGGAGCCGGCGATGGTGGTCGACGAGGACGGCGCGCTGGTCGCTGTCAACGAGGCGGCCGAGGCCCTGTTCGGCCAGGGCCTGGCGCTGCTGGCGCGGGGCCGGTTCAAGGCCGCCCTGCCGCCCGACTCGGCGCTGGTGTCGCTGATCAACCGCGCCCTGGTCGAGGAAGGCGCGGTGCGCGAGCGCGGCGTCGAGATCGCCCTCTTCGGCCATCCGACTTTCGAAGCCGATGGTGCGGCAGCCTCGCTGGGCGACGGCGCGGTGCTGTTGACCCTGCACGTGAAAGCCACCCCGCACGGCGGCGGCGATGTCGCCGGCCTGCGCTCCGTGGTCGGGCTGGGCCGCATGCTGGCGCATGAGATCAAGAACCCGCTGGCCGGCATCCGCGGCGCCGCGCAGCTGCTGAAGGGCGGGGCGGCGGCGCAGGACGTGCCCCTGGCGCAGCTGATCATGGACGAGACCGACCGGGTGCGCCGGTTGGTCGATCGGATGGAGGCCTTCTCCGACGACGCGGCGCCGGAGCGCAATCCGGTCAACATCCACCGGGTGCTCGACCGGGTGCGGGCGCTGGCCGCCAACGGTGTCGCCGAGGGCCTGGCGCTGAAGGAGAGCTTCGACCCCTCGCTGCCGCCGGTGTGGGGCGAGGAAGACCAGCTGATCCAGATCTTCCTCAACCTGGTCAAGAACGCCGCCGAGGCCGCCCACGGCCGCCGTGACGGCCGCGGCGAGGTGATGATCAGCACCGCCTATCGCCACGGGGTGCGGGTGCGCTCCGGGGACGGCAAGTCGGCCCAGGGCGCCCCGCTGGAAATCCGCGTGCAGGACAACGGCCCCGGCGTGGCGCCGCACCTGCGCGATCACCTGTTCGAGCCCTTCGTCAGCGGCAAGGCGGGGGGCGTCGGCCTTGGCCTGGCGCTGGTCGCCAAGCTGGTCGCCGGCCACGGCGGTCTGATCGACTTCGAGTCCGAGCCCGGACGCACGGTCTTTCGCGTCCTTTTGCCCGCCGCGCCCGCGGCGAGCGCCTTTCTGGTGAGCTGATGAGCGCGCAACCGCAGAAGATCCTGATTGCCGACGACGATTCCTCGATCCGGCTGGTGCTGAGCCAGGCCTTCAGCCGCCTCGGCTACCAGGTGCGCGCCACCGGCAACGCCACCACGATGCTGAAGTGGGTGACCGACGGGGAGGGCGACCTCGTCATCACCGACGTGGTGATGCCGGACGAGAACGTCTTCGACGTGCTGCCCCGCATCCGCAAGCTGCGCCCGAAGCTGCCGGTGATCGTGATGAGCGCGCAGAACACCCTGCTCACCGCCGTGGGCGCCGCCGAGATCGGCGCCTTCGACTACATCCCCAAGCCCTTCGACCTCGACGACATGACCGCCACAGCCCGCCGCGCCCTGGCCAAGCCGGCCGATAGCGAGGCGGCCAGGGCCCAGGCCCGGGCGATGCGCGACGAGCGCCTGCCGCTGATCGGCCGCTCGGCGCCGATGCAGGAGGTCTATCGCACCATCGCCCGGCTGGTCGGCGCCGACCTGACGGTGCTGATCCTGGGCGAATCGGGGGCCGGCAAGGACCTGGTCGCCCGCGCCCTGCACGACCTCGGCCGCCGGCGCGACGGCAAGTTCGTGGTGCTGAGCCTGGCCGCGGTGCCGCGCGAGCGGGTCGAGACCGAGCTCTTCGGCAAGGGCGATGGCGACTTCGGCAAGCTGGTCGAGGCCGATGGCGGCACGCTCTTCCTGGACGAGATCGGCGACATGCCGCTCGACGCCCAGACGCGGCTGCTGCGGGTGTTCGACGGCGCCGAGCCTGCGATAAATCCGCGCACCGGTCGGCGGCCCAACGTGCGGGTGATCGCCGCCACCAATCGCGATCTGCGCGGCCTGATCCGCGAGGGCCTGTTCCGCGAGGACCTGTATTTCCGCCTCAACGTCGCGCCGGTGCGCCTGCCCCCCTTACGCGAGCGCACCGAGGACATCCCGGACCTCGCCCGCGCCTTCCTGCTGCGCGCCAACCGCGAAGGCCTCCCGGCCAAGACCATCGACGCCGGCGCGCTGGAGCGGCTGAAGGCGCACGGCTGGCCGGGCAATGTGCGCGAGCTGGAAAACCTGATCCGCCGCGTCTGCGCCCTCTACGCCGAGGAGATGATCAGCGCCCGCATCGTCGAGCGTGAGCTTTCCGAGCAGGCCACCACGCCGCCGGGGGAAGACGGGCCGCTGACTCTCTCCGGGCTCGTGGAGCGACACCTGGCGTCCTACTTCGCCGACCAGCCGGACGGCGTGCCGCCGATCGGGCTCTACGACCGGGTGCTGGAGGACGTCGAGCGGCCGCTGATCCAGCTCACCCTGGCCGCGACCCGTGGCAATCAGGTTCGCGCGGCGGAGGTTCTGGGTCTCAATCGCAACACTCTGCGCAAGAAGATCCAGGAGCTGGGCGTTTCGATGGCGCGCGGCCGCCGCTGACGTATTCCTGCCACGACCATGTTGAATTCAGGGCACAGTCCGCCCTAGAGTCCCGCGCATGGAGTCCGAGAACGCTTTGCCTGCCCCGCCGCTGATGGCGCTGGACGGCCAAGGCTGGCTTGAAAAGCTGGAAACCCGGCCGGTCGTCGGCGCGGCCTACGCCGTGTCGGCTGCACTGACCGCGGCGGCGGTGGGCCTTGGCTCGTCGCCGAGCTTCGCGGGACCGATGGGACCGGCGAGCCCGCTGGTGCTGACCCTGCTCGGGATCAACTTCGTCCTGATCCTGGCGCTGGGCGCACTGATCGGCTGGCGGCTGGTGCGGCTGGTGGCCGAGCGCGGCGACAACGCCGGCGCCCGCCTGCACCTGCGCTTCGTGGCCCTCTTCGCGGCGGCGGCGGTCGTCCCGGCGCTGATCATCGCGCTCTTCTTCGGCGTGCTGGTGACCCGCGGCATCGAGAGCTGGTTCAGCCAGCCGGTGCAGCAGCTGGTCGAGGAGTCGCGCAAGATGGCGCGCTCGTACCTCAGCGAGCAGGGCGATGCGATCCGCGACCATGCCACCCTGGTGGCGCACGACCTGAACAGCGCCGGGCCGTCGGGCCTGGCGGAATCGCCGGTCGCCTTCTCGCAGTACCTGGCCCAGCAGGCCGAGGATAACGGCTTCATCGCCGCCTATGTGATCGACAGCCGCGGCCGGGTGCTGGCCAGCGCCAACTCCAACCTGGCGCCGCCGTTCCTGACCCCTTCGACCGACGCCTTCCAGGCCGCCGACCAGGGCGACCTGCCGGTCAACCAGTTCGAGAAGGCCGACCTCTTCCGCGCCCTTTATCGGCTGCGGGCCTTCCCGAACGACTACCTCTACATCGTCTGGCCGGTGAACCCGGGCGTGTTCAGCCATCTGCGCTCGACCGACGCGCGCATTACCGCCTACCAGCAGGAGGCGGCCAACCGGGCCAAGATCGAGTTCGGCTTCTTCCTGATCTACCTGGAGACCGTGCTTTGGGTGCTGCTGGCCTCGGTCTCGCTGGCGATGTCGGCAGCGAGCGGCATCTCGGCCCCGGTGGCGCGGCTGGTGCAGGCCGCCGGCAGGGTGGCGGCGGGCGACCTGTCAGTGCGGGTCGACCCGTGGTCCGACCCGGAAGAGATCGCAGTTTTATCCCGTGCTTTCAACAGCATGACGAGCGATCTTGAGACGCAGCGCCTCGCCCTGGTCAACGCCCACACCGACGCGGAATCGCGCCGCCAGTTCGTCGAGACCATGCTCTTCGGGGTCAGCGCCGGGGTGATCGGGCTGGACGCCGAGGGGCGCATCTCCGTGGTCAATCGCCAGGCCGCAGCCCTGCTGGAGCTGCCCAGCGCCCGCATTGGCCTGCCGCTGCGCGACCTGGTCCCTGAGTTCCAGAGCGTCGTCCACCGCGCCGGCGGGGCCGGGCTGGAGATCGAGGAGGACGTCGACGTGGTGCGGGGCGGCGAGTCGCGGCGGCTGCGCCTGCGGGTCGGCCACAGTCCCGACGGCCTCGTGCTGACCTTCGACGACATCACCCGCCTCGTCACCGCCCAACGCAATGCCGCCTGGAAGGACGTGGCGCGGCGCATCGCCCACGAGATCAAGAACCCGCTGACTCCGATCCAGCTCTCGGCCGAGCGGCTGCGGCGCAAATACCGGCACGAAGTGAAGGGCGATCTGGAGACCTTCGACCGCTGCACCGAGACCATCATCCGCCAGGTCGGCGACATCGGCCGGATGGTTGACGAGTTCTCGTCCTTCGCCCGCATGCCGGCGCCCCGTTTCGCCACCACCGATGGCTCGGAACTGCTGCGCGAGGCGGTGTTCGCCCAGCGCGTCGCCGACCCCGAGACCGCGATCGAGATCACCCTGCCGCCGAGCGCGCCGCAGCTGATGTGCGACACCCGGATGATCGGCCAAGCCCTGACCAACTTGCTGAAGAACGCCGGCGAGGCAGTCGCCGCGCGGCGGCTGATCCAGCCGGAGCCGCCCGGCCGCATCATGGCCAGCCTCTCGGTGCTCGATGGCTGCGCCTCCTTCGATATCGAGGACAACGGCGTCGGCCTGCCCGCGAAGGATCGCGACCGGCTGACCGAGCCTTACGTAACCACCCGCGAGAAGGGCACCGGCCTTGGCCTGGCCATCGTCGAGCGGATCATGGAGGAGCACGGCGGCGCCCTGGCGCTGACCGATGCGGCGGCGCCCCCCGGGGCCCGCGTTAGCCTGCGCCTACCCCTTGCGCCCAGCCTGGCGGCCAAACCCGCCCGAGCCGCCGCGCCCGCGTTGAAGGACGCCTGATGATGACCGGTGATGTGCTTATCGTGGACGACGAGCCCGACATTCGCGAGCTCGTCGCCGGAATCCTGGCGGACGAGGGCTATTCGGTCCGCACTGCCGCCGACTCCGAGGAGGCGCTGGGCGCCATCCGGGCGCGCCGGCCCTCGCTCTTGATCCTGGATATCTGGATGCAGGGCGCCGGCATGGACGGGCTGGAGCTGCTCGACATGGTCAAGGGCCTCGACCGCGACCTGCCGGTGGTGATGATCAGCGGGCACGGCAACATCGAGACCGCCGTCTCCTCGATCAAGCGCGGCGCCTACGACTTCCTGGAAAAGCCGTTCAAGTCCGACCGGCTGCTGCTGGTGGTGGAGCGGGCGCTGGAGGCGACGCATCTGCGCCGTGAGAACCGCCGCCTGCGCACCCTCTCAGCCACGCCGGACGGCTTCCCGGGCGCCTCGACCGCGGCCCAACACCTGCGCCAGATGATCGCCAAGGTCGCTTCGGCCAACAGCCGGGTGCTGATCACCGGCCCGGCCGGCGCCGGCAAGGAAACCTCCGCACGGCTGATCCACGGCGCGGGGCCCCGCTCGAAGGGCGAGTTCGTGCCGGTCAGCGCCGCCGGGATGACCCCGGAGCGCATGGACCTGGAGCTGTTCGGCGAAGAGGAAGGGGGAGGGCGGCCGCGCAAGATCGGCGTCTTTGAGCGCGCCCACGGCGGCACCCTCTACCTCGACGAGGTGGCCGACATGCCGCGCGAGAGCCAGGGCCGCATCCTGCGCGTGCTGGTCGACCAGCGCTTCCGCCGCGTCGGCGGCGACACCGACGTGCAGGTCGACGTGCGGGTGATCTCGTCGTCGTCGCGAGACCTGCGCGAGGAGATCAGCGCCGGGCGTTTCCGCGAAGATTTGTTCCACCGGCTGAACGTGGTGCCGCTGCGCGTGCCCGGCCTGGAGGAACGCCGCGAGGACATCCCCGAGCTGATCCGCGACTGCGCCGAGCGCATCGCGGTGGCCCAGGGCCTGGCCCGCCGCCGCTTCGCGGATGACGCCATCGCCACCCTGCAGGTGCAGTCGTGGCCGGGCAATGTGCGCCAGCTGCGCAACGTGATCGAGCGCATCCTGATCCTCACGCCCGGCGATCCAGCCCACCCGGTCACCGCCGAGATGCTGCCGCAGGACGGCGGCTCGCAGACCCCCACCGGCGGACTTGGCGCGGAGCGGATCATCGCCCTGCCGCTGCGCGAGGCCCGCGAGCTTTTCGAGCGGGAATACCTGGAGGCGCAGATCATGCGCTTCGGCGGCAACATCTCGCGCACCGCCGCCTTCATCGGCATGGAGCGCTCGGCCCTGCACCGCAAGCTGAAGTCGCTGGGCTTCGGCGGCGCGCGGGCTCTCGAAGAAGCGGAGGCGGGATGAGCCGCGTCGCCTACGTTAACGGCCAGTTCGTCCGGCACGGCCAGGCCGCGGTCCACATCGAGGACCGTGGCTACCAGCTGGCCGACGGCGTCTATGAGGTCTGGGCGGTGCTGGGCGGCATGCTCGGCGATGCGGAGGGCCACTTCACCCGGCTCTGGCGCAGCCTCTCGGAGCTCTCGATCACCCCGCCTATGCCGCGCGCTTCGCTGCAGGTGCTGCTGAAGGAGACGGTGCGGCGCAATCACGTCCGCGACGGCCTGGTCTACCTGCAGGTGACCCGCGGCGTCGCCCGCCGCGACCACGGCTTCCCGCCGCCGGACACCCCGCCCAGCGTCGTCATCACCGCCAAGAGCACCGATCCCGTCGCCGCGGAAGCCCGAGCCGCGCGCGGCGCCGCGGTGATCACCACCCCGGAAAACCGCTGGGGCCGCTGCGACATAAAGACCGTGGCCCTGCTGCCCAATGTGCTCGCCAAGCAGAAGGCGCGCGAGGCCGGCGCGGTCGAGGCCTGGTTCGTCGACGACCTCGGCCTCGTCACCGAAGGCGCGTCGAGCAACGCCTGGATCATCGACAAGCAAGGCGCGCTGCGCACTCGCGACACGCAGGCGAACATCCTGCGCGGCATCACCCGCGGCACGCTGCTCAGCGTCATTGCCCGCGAGGGCCTGACGCTCGAGGAACGGCCGTTCACGCCCGACGAAGCCAAGGAGGCGCGCGAAGCCTTCATCACGGGCGCCGGCACGCTGGTGCTGCCCATTGTCCGCATCGACGGCAAGCCGGTGGGCGACGGACAACCTGGGCCAGTGGCGAAGCGGCTGCGGCGGCTCTATATCGAAGAGGCCCGGCGCACGGCGGTCTGAAACGCCGTATCCGGCGGGCGGCACTTGTGTGTGGCCGCTTGGGGCGGCCTTCAAAGATAGAATAGGGGGATCAACCCGATGAATACCGCGACGCCCGTCGACAAGAAGCAGAACCTGCAGGACACCTTCCTGAACAGCGTTCGCCGTTCGAAGACGCCGCTCACCATCTTCCTGGTCAACGGCGTGAAGCTTCAGGGCGTGGTCAGCTGGTTCGACAATTTCTGCGTGCTCCTGCGCCGCGATGGACAATCGCAGCTGGTCTACAAGCACGCCATTTCCACCATCATGCCGGCTCAGCCTGTCCAGCTGTACGAGCCGGGTCTCGACGCGGATTGAAGCCAGCCTCCATCGATAGAAGCGTCCCGGTTCAAACCGCCCTGGTCCTGCATCCGGACCGGGCGCGGCGCGATGACCTGCGTGCCGCCTCCGCGCGGGTGGCGGAGGCTGTCGGCCTCGCCGAGGCGCTCGATCTCGACGTCACCGAGACGCTGATCGCGCCGCTGCGCAAGCCCGTGCCCGCCACCCTGCTGGGTGCCGGCAAGGTGGCCGAGATCGGCGAGCTGGTGGCCGAGCGCGAACTCGATGTGGTGGTGATCGACGACGACCTCTCGCCCGTGCAGCAGCGCAATCTCGAGCGCGCCTGGAAGGTGAAGGTCATCGATCGCACCGGCCTGATCATGGAGATCTTCGCCCGCCGGGCCCGCACCCGCGAAGGCAAGCTGCAGGTCGAGCTGGCGCGCCTCGGCTACGAGGCCTCGCGCCTGGTGCGCACCTGGACCCACCTGGAGCGCCAGCGCGGCGGCCTGGGCGCCATGGGTGGCCCCGGCGAGACCCAGATCGAGACCGACCGGCGGCTGATCGCCGGCAAGGTGGCGCGGCTGAAGCTGGAACTGGAAGAGGTGCGCCGCACCCGCGGCCTCGCCCGCCAGGCCCGCAAGCGCACCCCGTTCCCGGTGATCGCCCTCGTGGGCTACACCAACGCCGGCAAGTCGACGCTGTTCAACCGCCTCACCGACGCGGCCGTGGTGGCGCAAGACATGCTGTTCGCGACGCTCGATCCGACCATGCGCCGGCTGAAGCTGCCGGGTGGCCGCCCGGCCATCCTCTCCGACACGGTGGGCTTCATCTCCAGCCTGCCGCACGAACTGGTCGAGGCTTTCCGCGCCACCCTCGACGAGGTGCGCGAGGCCGACATCATCCTGCACGTGCGCGACATCGCCAGCCCAGAGACCGAGGCCGAAGCCGCGGACGTGCGCGCCGTGCTCGATGAACTGGGCGCCGGCACGGAGGCGTCCGGCCAGCGCCTGCTGGAGGTCTGGAACAAGATCGACCTGCTCCCCGAAGAGCCGCGCCAGTTTATCGCCGCCCGCGCCCGCCGCGCCGAGACCGCCGCCGTGGCCGTCTCCGCCGTCACGGGCCAGGGCGTCGAGCGCCTGACCGAGCGCCTGGGCGAACTGGTCGACGACGGCCCGCTGCTGACCATCTCGCTGGCGTCGTCGGACGGGGAGGGGCTGGCTTGGCTCTATCGCCACGGCCGGGTGGTCGACCGCGAGGACGTCGGCGAGGACGAGATGGTGGTGACCGCCCGCCTCAGCCCCGCGGCCCTGGCCCAGTTCGAAAGCCTGCGGCCCCACGCTCTGATCGCGGCGGCGGCCGAATAGTTCTCTTTTCGTTCTTGCTCCTTCCGGTTCGCCTAGGCAATATCGGCGCGGCCGGAGACTGCGACCCATGACCTTGAAACTATCATCGGAACGCTTCGCCGAGGCGCGGACCTTCGTCCTCGCCCTGGGCCGGCCGCTGGACGCGGCGCTGCTGCGCCTGGCCCTCGGGTCGGGGACTGGCCTCGCGGTGCAAGAAGCCCTGGCGCCGTTCCAGAACGCTGACGGCGGTTTCGGCCACGGGCTGGAGCCGGATATTCCGAGCCCCGCCTCCAACGCCCTGGCGACCAGCATCGGCCTGCGCCTGCTGGCGCGCAGCGGCGCGTCGGCCGGCGATCCGAAGGTGATCGCCGCGGTCGGCTGGCTGGACGACACCATGGACCGGCGCCGCGGCGTCTGGCCGATCATCGGGCCCGACGTCGATCTCGCGCCGCACGCGCCCTGGTGGGCCTGGTCGGATGAACTGGCCGCCAATTGGAACGGCTTCCACTTCAACCCGACGGCGGAGATCCTGGCCCATCTCTACCACTTCGGCCGCATCCCCTCGGGGATGAAGGTCGCCGCCGAGGCCGGCCTGCGCCAGACGCTGGCCGAGACCGAGGTCATCGAAGGCGCCTACGACCTGAAGTGCGCCGTGCGGCTAATGGAGTCCGGCGGCGTGCCCGCCTACGCCATCGCGCCGCTGGCCAACCTGGTCAGCCAGTCGATTGCCGCCCACGACCCCGCCGACGTGCACGCCTCGGCCCTCGACTTCGCCAGCACCCCGCAAAGCCTCTACGCCGGCGCCAACGCCACCCGCATCGACGCCGCGCTGGACGCCCTCATCGCCGCCCAGGCCGAGGACGGCGGCTGGAAGCCGTTCTGGGACTGGAGCTTCGTCGACGCCGCCGCCTGGACCAGGGCCGAGCGCGACTGGCGCGGCCAGCTGACCCGCGAGGCGCTGGAGACGCTGCTGGCCTGGGGGCGGGTGGACGAAGGCTAAGCCGGGCTCGCCAGCCAGCCGTCCGCCCGCTAATCAGCAGGGGATGTGTAACCAATACGGCTACAACTCACCCCTCCACCGGCTGCGCGAGGTGTTCGGCGAGCTGAAGCTGCCGTTTCGCTGGCCCGAGGACGCGCCCAATCTGGCGCCGCTGGAGCTGATCCGGCCCACCGACCCGGCGCCCGTGGTGCGCGCCTTCGAGGACGGCGTGCGGCTCGACCAGTTGCGCTGGGGCTTCCCGCCGCCGCGGCCCAAGGCCGGCCCGGTGATCAACTTCCGCTCAGAGAACCGCCGCTTCACCCACGGCCGCTGCCTCGTGCCGGCGACCCACTTCTTCGAGTTCACCGGCGCCAAGTACCCGAAGACCAAATGGCGCTGCACGGTGGCGGGCGCCGAGTTCTTCTGCTTCGCCGGCCTCGTCCGCGACGACCGCTTCACCCTCCTCACCTGCGACCCCGGCCCCGAAATCGCCGCCCTGCACGACCGCCAGGTGGTAATCATTCCCCGGGCCAGCTGGGCGCACTGGCTGGGACCGAGCGACGATGTGGGCGGGTTGCTGCGGCCGCTGCCGGAGGGGCAGATCGAGGTCGAGCGGACGAACTAAGTCACCTTCTCCCGCCGGGAGAAGGACGAGGCTAAGCCCGTTCTGCCGCCTTGGCCGCGTCCCAGAGGGCGTCCATCTCGGCCAGGTTCGATTGCTCGGGCGAGGAGCCGCGGGCGGCGAGGGCGGCTTCGATAAACTGGAAGCGGCGGATGAACTTGGCGTTGGTGGTGCGCAGCGCCGCCTCAGGGTCGACGTCCAGTTCGCGCGCCAGGTTGGCGCAGACGAAGAGCACGTC